>NZ_DASRGV010000184.1:0-2898 GCF_035650855.1 Actinocrinis sp.
CGACACGGTCGGCACCAACGGCTCCTACTACGAGGTCGCTCCGGTCGGCGCGTCGGGAATCGCATTCCTCGGCGACGCCGGCAAGTTCGTCTCGACCGGCGACAAGCGCATCACCCACCTGTCCGACAGCGGCACCGTCAACGCCACGGTCGCGTTCGCGAGCAATGAGCACTCCGTCACGCTGCGCGGCTATGCGCCGTCCGCGCCCACGGTGACCGCAAGCGACGGATCGGTCGGCTCGGTGAACTACAACGCCTCCACCCACCTGTTCACCGTGACGGTCAACGCGGGCAGCGATCACAACGCCGTGATCGCGATGCACTAGCGCCTGGCGCTCGGCGCCGCGCCGGGTCTCAGTGCTCTCAACGCACGAAGCCGGGGCCGCAAGTATTTCGGACTGCGGCCCCGGGCGGGCGCAACGAGCGTCGAATCGAATCGATGCACAAGGGAAGACGTTCGACGCTAGGCTCGCGCCGCAATTCGGTGCCGCTTGTACAGGGGTGCACAGCTGCACCTGCATCCCAGAAGAGATGGGGACCGATGTACCAGCAGATCGGCTCTGCACTTGAATGGCGCACGCGGCACGAGATTCTTCGCATCGAGCCTTGGGGTGCGCACGCGGTAAGGGTGCGTGCGGCGGCTGACGCGGTCGACCAAGAGCTCGCCTGGGCGCTCGACCTGCCCGTCGAAACGTCGCGGGTATCGATCGCAGTCCACGAAGACGGCACGGCGCGGCTCGCCAACGGTCGAATCGCGGTAGAGGCTGACGGGCACGGCCGGCTCCGCTTTCTGCGGAGCGCGGATGCTGACGGTCCGCAGAGCGCGGCCGCAGCAGCAGGCGGCGCGCGAGAGCGTGAACTGCTGGCCGACAAGCGCCCGTACACGGCCAGCCTGGGTCCGCGCGTGCACACCTCACGCGGCGACGGGACCTACGAGCTCGAGCAGACCTTCGAAGCCTACGACGGCGAGCGGATCTTCGGTCTCGGCCAGCACCTGCACGGCCGACTTGACCAGAAGGGCTGCGTCATCGACCTGTTGCAGGGCAACACCGTCGCGACGATCCCGTTCCTGCACTCCTCGCGCGGCTACGGGCTGCTGTGGAACAACCCTGCGATGGGTCGCGTCGAACTCGGCGCCGACGCCACCCGCTGGGTCGCCGAACAGGCCAGACAGATCGACTACTGGATCACCGCTGGAGACACTCCGGCCGAGATCATGGCCGCCTACGCGGACGCCACCGGGCATCCGCCGCTGCTGCCGGCATGGGCCAGCGGGTTCTGGCAGTCCAAGCTGCGTTACCGCACTCAGCAGGAGCTGCTCGCGGTGGCCCGCGAGTACAAGCGCCGCGACCTGCCGCTGTCCGGGATGCTGTGCGACTTCTTCCACTGGCCGAAGATGGGCGACTGGGACTTCGAACCCGAAGAGTGGCCCGACCCCGCCGCGATGGTCAAGGAACTGGAGTCGTTGGGCGTGAAGCTCGCGGTCTCCGTCTGGCCGACGCTCGAGACCGGGAGCGCGAACTTCGAGCCGCTGCGCGCGGTCGACGGCCTGGTGCGCGACAGCCACGGCGGTCTGCTACGCAACCACTGGCCGGCTCGCGGCGAGCACGATCCGTACGCGCCGATGGTCTACCACGACCCGACCAATCCAGCCGCCCGCCGCCTGCTGTGGGAGCGATTGCGCGCCAGCTACCGGGAGATCGGCGTCGCAGCCTACTGGCTTGACGCCTGCGAGCCTGACCTACCGCGCGACCTTGCGCGCCGAGCCGTCTACCAGGCAGGGCCGGGAACGCAGGTCGGCAATGCCTACGGCGCGTATGCCGCGCAGGTTGTCGCGGAGGGACTGCGCGAAGCCGGTGACGACCGGCCGTTCAGCCTGATCCGGTCGGCCTGGGCCGGCAGCCAGCGCCACGGCGCCGCGCTGTGGTCCGGTGATATCGAGCCCACGTTCGCGTCGATGGCCGCGCAGATCCGCGCGGGCCTGAACGTGGCGATGAGCGGGATTCCGTGGTGGAACACCGACATCGGCGGTTTCCTAGGCGGCAACCCCGATGACCCGGCGTACCGCGAGGTCCTGGTGCGCTGGTTCCAGTACGGAACCTTCCAGCCGATCATGCGCCTGCACGGCGACCGTGAACCGAACCAGCCGTTCAGCACCCACATGAGCGGCGGACCGAACGAGGTCTGGTCCTACGGCGACGAGGCGTACCCGATCCTGCGCGAACACCTGTTGGTGCGCGAACGGCTGCGGCCATACGTACACGAACTCGCCGAGGAGGCACACCGCACCGGCGCGCCACCGATGCGGCCGCTCTTCTTCGACTTCCCCGAGGACGAGGCCGCGTGGAGCGTGGACGACCAGTTCCTGCTCGGACCCGACCTGCTGGTCGCCCCGGTCGCCGAAGCCGGCGCCCGGAGCCGGTCGGTGTATCTGCCGCGCGGCGTGCGCTGGGTCGACGCGCACACGGGGGAGAGCCGTGCAGGCGGCGAGCGCCGAGAGGTCCCCGCACCGCTCGAACGTATCCCGGTGTTCGTGCGCGGTGGATCCGCGCTCGCCAAGGTGAGCATTTACTGACCGCTCTAGCGCTCCCTTGATTTCGCCCGCAGCCGTCGCCGGCAAGACCGGTTTCAACAACTGATCGTCGGCCCGCGGGCGTGGCCGAGATGATTGGTGGGATGTCTTCCCGGAAGTGCTGTTCGACATTACGGTCCCGAATCGACAGCGAGTGGTCGATCTTGGTGGGGAAGCCTGCATTCGATGCGTTATTTCGAGGAGTATTCGCCGGGTTACGGTGCTGTGGCGGCTCGCGCGGCGCTGCGTTCGGATGCGGCGCGGATCGATCTGAGCGGTCGGTGGGCGTTTCGCCTCTCGCCGGTCGCGGTGGTGGAGACGGACGGC
>NZ_DASRGV010000185.1:0-17281 GCF_035650855.1 Actinocrinis sp.
ACGGTGAGTGTCGCGGTGTAGGTACCCGCGGTGTTGTAGGTGTGGCTGGGGTTCTGTGCCGTGCTGGTCGCCGAGCCGTCGCCGAAGTTCCAGCTATACGAGTACGCCGGAGTTCCACCGGTCGCCGTGCCGGTGAACGAAACGGTCAGCGGCACCTGGCCGGAGGTCGGCACCGCGGAAGCACTGGCCGCCAACGGGTTGCCGACCGCGCTGACCGTCGTCGTGACCTGAGACGTGGCGGTCTTGGCGGGGGAGGAGCTGTCGGTGACGGTGAGTGTCGCGGTGTAGGTACCCGCGGTGTTGTAGGTGTGGCTCGGGTTCTGCGTCGTGCTGGTCGCCGAGCCGTCGCCGAAGTTCCAGCTGTACGTATACGGCGCGGTCCCGCCGGTAGCCGAGCCGGTGAAGGACTCCGTCAGCGGTGCGTTACCGGTCGACGGCGTGCCCGTGGCTGTCGCAGTCAACGGCGTCGCGCCCTGGACCCAGAAGTCCTCGAGCGGGTCGCCGAGGGCCGCCTGGTCGTTGGTCGTCATCGGGAACGTCGAGAGCCCGAGGTTGTCGTTCGGGTCGATGATGCCCGACTTGACGTTCTCCATCGTGCGCTCCATCGCCGCGATGACGTTGTTCGTCGTGTACGCGACGTGGCTGAGGTAGTGCTGCTTGACGTACGTGGACGGGCCGATGACGACCAGCGGCACGCGGTAGGTGTTGCTGACGTGGTCCGGGCCGTTGTTGCCGTTCTGGGTGTCGTCCTCGGTGATGACGATCAGGGTGTTGTTCTTGTACGTCGCGTTGCTCTCGATCGCGTTGACGATGTTGTTCGTCGCCGTGTCGTTGCCCGGGATGTCCTGGTAGGTGCCCGGGTGGTCGTTGAAGAGCTCGACGTAGTTGTAGACCGGCATCCCGTTGGTGTTGATGAAGTTGATGTAGTCGTTGGCTACGGTGCTGTCCGGGATGCTCTGGTTGTTGCAGGTGTACTCGTTGTAGTGCAGCTCCTCCGGGATGGTGGTGCCCGGCCGGTCCGGCGGCAGCACTTCGAGCTTGCCGTCCGCGGGGTTGCGCCAGTAGCCGCTGCCGCTGCTCAGCATCCAGTAGAAGTCACCGTTCATGATGAACGTGTACGGGCTGCTGCCGCTCCCGGTGCCGGTCGGCGTCGTGCAGGCGTTCGTGCCCTCGCTCGTCGGTCCGCTCGCGCTGCTGAGGAAGCGGTCGAACTGGGTGCCGGTGGCGGAGGGGTAGGCCTGCTGCTGCGAGCTGGACGCGGACTGCGCGGAGAACAGCCACCAGTGGTTGGGTCCGCTCGGCGGCTGCGTGCCCGTGCTGTAGGTGTCGTCCAGGGCGTAGTTCTTGGCCAGCGAGTGCAGGTTCGGCACGGAGCTGATGTGGTTCGTGCTCTCCACCTGGCCGTTGCAGCCGGTGATCACCGTGCTCGCGCAGTCGCCCAGGTAGTCGTCGAAGGTGTGGTTCTCCCGGTAGATGATGACGAAGTGCTGGAACGGCGGGAAGTACGGGGCCAGCGGGTTGACCGCCGCGGTCGGCTGCTGCACCGGTGTGAACCGCTCGGTGCACTTGCCGTTGGAGCAGACCTTCGTCTGCCGCATCGAGTCCACGTTGCCGATCTGGAAGTTCTTCGGCTGCGGGTACTTGGCGAACTCGACTCCGGGCGCGGCGAACTTGGCGCCGGTGCAGTCGTAGTCGTCCGGCTTGTAGGTCTGCGGCCGATCCCCGATGGGCAGGTCCTTGGCGTCCTCGGGGTCGGTGTTGGGGTTCCAGCCCTTGAGCGTGCACGAGCCGACGCCGGTCGCGGGATGTAGGCCCGCTTGCGCGGCCGGGCTCTGGATCGTGGTGAGCGCGAGTGCGGACACTGCGACCCCGGTGAGGAAAATTGTGGGTTTCCATCCGATCATGGGCACTCCTGCAGCAAGAGTCCACGCGGGCGGCACGAAATGGCCGCCGCTCCCGCATGGTCCTGATTCGGAACGCCTCGGGCAAGGGCGCGGATGGCAAAATCTTCAGTTTCGATTCAGGATTCACGCGGCGTTTGCGCAGCGTTGCGGCCCTTCTCCGGTGACAGCCGACGAATATCCTGTGCCGTCAGGTAAAGCGGGCGGCCGGAGGAAATCACGACGAAGTAAGCGGCACGTTACGCGTATTCGGTTCCTCGGCGGCCGCTCCGTCGAGCGGCAGGGTGAGTATGACTTCGAATCCGCCGTCCGGATTGTTTCCGGCTGACAGTTCGCCCCCGTACAGGGCCGCACGCTCGCGCATCCCGGTCAGCCCTACTCCGGCGCCGGTGTGTTCCGCGGCCTGCGCTGCGGCGGATCGCGCGGTGCGGGATCGCTGCGGCGGAATGGCATGTACTCCGGTGTCGCTGACGGTGACGCGGACATGTTCCGGTTCGTATTCCAGCCGAACGTCCACCGATGATCCCGGCGCGTGTTTCAAAACGTTCGTGAGCGATTCCTGCACCACGCGGTAAACGCACAGCTCGATGCCGGCGGGCAGCGGGCGTTGGTGGCCCGCGACCGTGTAGCGGGACGGGGTTCCGGAAAGGCCGACCCTCTCGATCAAGACGGGCAGCTGGGCGATTCCCGGCGCGGGCCGGTCGTCCGCGCGGGCCCGCATTCCCTCGTCCTCTTCGGGACGCAGCAGGCTGATCAGCCGGCGCAGTTCGGCCAGCCCCTCGCTGCCGACCTCGGAAATGGTGCGCAGCGCCTGATCCGCGGTTTCCGCGTCCGAATCGAGCACATAGCGGGCCAGGCCGGCCTGCACGGCGATGACCGAGAGATGGTGCGCGGTCACGTCGTGCAGCTCCCGGGCGATGCGGATCCGCTCCATGAGCACCGCGCGCTTCTCCCGATCGCGCTGCTTGCGGTGCAGCTGCTCGTTGTACGCGGCCATGAGCGCATGGTTCTCGCGCAGCCTCCTGGCTCCGTCGCCGACCAGGCCGACGACCACGACCTGCGCGACGGTGCCGAGGCAGACGTCGAATACGGAACCGGCCCACACGTGCACATTGCTGTACAGCAGCTCGGGAAACACCGCGATCGCGGCCGCCGCGGTCCACCGCCGCCCGCACCACGACGCCACGCTGAAGAACGCGAGCTGCAGGCTGATCTGATTCAGGCTCAGCCAGTACCCGCGCACCTGGTACACGGCTACCGCGGCGGCGCACAAAGCCATCACGGCCAGCGGGAAGCGTCGGCGCAGCACCAGGATCGCGCCGGCGGCGACGGTCAGCGCGATCGCCAGCGCGTCGAACCGCCGCGAGCCGGACGCCGGGTATGAAGCGGCCGCCTTCGTCAAGGAGACCCACACGAGGGCCGCGGCGACGGCCGCGTCGACCACGCCCGGCGGTGTCGAGCGAACGGCTTTCGCCACGCGGTGAATGCGGAGCATCGGCCCAACCTAGTGATCGCGGGCGCGGCTTGTCCTCAATCGCAGAGGGCCTCCGCGCGGCCATGGGTAAACCTTTGCGGTATTTCGGCCTACCACTTGCGTTGTAGGCCTGGCGTGGACTGTGAACCTCCGGGGAACGCGGTCGACCCGCTCCGGCTGAAACGCTTGACCGGCGCGGCCGCCCGGCGCCCGCGTCCGAGGAACGTGCGAGACCGCGAGCGTGCGAAACCGCGACCGCGCAGAACAGAGCAGGTGGCAGTCAATGAGGTTCGTCCATCGGGACGGTGGCGTCGAGCGCGACTGGGAAGTGCGGCTCGGCCGCCCGGACGCGGTGGTCGCGGACCTGGCGGCCGCGCTGTGCGCCCCCGGTGGCAGGCTCGTCATCGACGGCCGGGAGGCGGCGCCCTCGACCCCGCTGGCTGAAGCAGGGTTCGTTGTCGGCTCCGAGGTGTCGGCCGTGGCGCCGGGGGCCGGCACCGTGCGGGGTCCGCGGCCGTATCAGGAGTCGGATCGCACGACCGCGACGCGGACGGCGAAGCTCAATTCGGGCGCGGTGCTGCGGATCATCGGCGGCTTGGACGCGGGGCTGTCGGTGACCTTGCCGCCCGGATGGGCCCGGCTCGGCCGCGGCGAAGAGGCGGAGATCCGCGTGGCCTGCCGCGACGTCTCCCGCCTGCACTGCGAGATCCACGTCGCGGACGACGGCCGGATCACCGTCACCGATCTCGGGTCGAGCAACGGCACGGACCTCAACGGCGTGCGGCTGACGGGCTCGGTGCAGATCGGCCCGGAGGACGTGCTCTGCGCCGCGGGCCGGGTGCCGTTCCGGGTGCTGCCCGCGGACAGCCTCGGGCCGGTGCAGTATGTCGATCCGGCGCGGGAAGCCGGACCAGGCGGCACCTTGCCGTTCAACCGGGCCCCGCGCCTGGCCGGTCCGGCCGCCGCGCCGCCGGTGCGGCTGCCGGAGCCGCCGCGGCGCACCGACGGGCAGCCGCTGCGGATCTCGGCGCTGGTCGCTCCCTTGGTGCTGGCCGGCGTGATGGTCATGGTGCTGAAAGACCCCGCCTACGCGCTGATCGCGCTGTTCAGCCCGCTGATCATGCTCGGAACCCTGCTGGAGGACCGCGCCAAGGGCCGGCTCGGCCTGCGCCGCGCGAAGCGCGAGTACGCGTCCCGGCTGGCCGGTGCGCGCGAGCAGCTGGCCGCGCGGCGCACGGAGGAGATCGCCCGCCTGCACGCGCAGTTCCCGGACCCGGCAGAGCTCTGCTACCGGGCCGCGGCGCCCGGGTTGCGGTTGTGGGAGCGGCGGCGCGGCGCGGCGGACTTCCTGAAGGTCAGCGCCGGCCTGGCCGACCAGCGCTGGCAGCCGCCGGTGGACCGCGGCCGCCGCGGCGATCAGGAACTCGAGGCCGCGCTGGCCACGGCGGTCGAAGCCGCGGCGCGGCTTCCGCAGACCCCGGTGGCCGTGGACCTCGCCGACGGCGGCGTCCTCGGGCTGGAGGGGGAGCGGGGCGCGGCGCTCGCCGCGGCTCGCTCCATGCTCTGCCAGGCGGTCGTCGGCAGCGGCCCGGCTGACGTGACGGTCGCAGTGTTCCTAGACGAGGACCGCGCTGCGGACTGGGATTGGACGAAGTGGCTGCCGCACGGCGCGGATCCGCGGTCCGGTTCCTCCCGGTACGTCGCCGTGGGCGCGGAGCGGTGCGAGATCCTGGCGCGCAGCCTGCTGACCGAGGCCGGCGCGGCGGCCGGCGCCCGTGAAACGGACGCCGCTAATGCAGCGACGCCGGTCCTGCTCATCGTGGTCGACGGCGCGACGTTGCTTGAGGGGCGGCCGTGCGCGCTGCGGGATCTGCTCGGCGGCCGGGCCCGTCCGGTGGCCGGAATCGTGCTGACCGGGCGGCTGCCCGCGCTGTGCACCGAGGTGCTCTCGGTGGGCGCCGACGGCTCAGGGCGGCTTCGGCGGGTGGCCACCGGCGAGCGGATCGACGAGCTGCTGGTCGCCGGGATGAGCCGCAATCGGGCTCGCTCGGTGGCCCGCGCGCTGGCCAGGTTCGAGGACCCGGAGACCCGGATCGAGGGGGCCGGGCTGCCGGACCGGGTCGGCCTGCTGCCGCTGCTGGAGCTGCACGGACCGCTCGAGGAAGCGATCGCAGAGCGCTGGCACCGCGCCGCCGGCACCCTGCGCGTGCGTGCGGTCCTCGGTGTGACCGAGCGTGAGCTGTTCGAGGTAGACCTCGACGACGACGGGCCGCACGCCCTGATCGCCGGCACCACCGGATCCGGCAAGAGCGAGCTGCTGCGGACCCTGATCGCGAGCATGGCGGTCGGCGTCGACCCCGAGCACCTGACCTTCGCCCTCGTGGACTACAAGGGCGGCGGGGCGCTGGACGAGTGCGCCTGGCTGCCGCACGTCGTCGGCCTCGTGACAGACCTCGACGAACAGCTCGGCGAGCGCGCGCTGCGCTGCCTGGAAGCGGAACTGCGCTATCGCGAGCACGCGCTGCGCAGCGTCGGGATGAGCCACGTGCGCGATTACCAGCGGCTGCGGGATACCCAGCGCCCTGATTTGGAGCCGATGCCGCGGCTCGTGGTGGTGATCGACGAGTTCGCCACCCTTGTCAAGGCCCTGCCGGAGTTCGTCGATGCGCTGGTGAGCGTGGCCCAGCGCGGTCGCAGCCTCGGCATGCACCTGATCATGGCGACCCAGCGCCCCTCCGGCTCGGTGAGCGACGCGATCAAGAACAACGTCAAGCTGCGCCTGGCGCTGCGGCTGGAGAGCGCCGCCGACTCCCAGGACGTCATCGACTCCCCGGCCGCCGCCTCCATTGGCAGCCGGCAGTGGGGCCGCGGGTTCTACCGGGTCAGCGCGAGCGAGGTGCTGCCCGTGCAGACCGCGCTGTCCACCGGCGTGACTCCGCCCGCGGCGGCCGCGGGCGGAGTGGGCCTGCTGCCGTTCCGGTTGACCTCCGGGGACCGCGCCGGGCTCGGTCCGGCAGGCTCCGAATCCGCGGCGGCCGCGGCCAGTCAGCGCCCTGCCACCGCGCGTGGGGCGGCGGGAGAGGCGGGGGCGGTGGAGAGCGTCCCCAGTGACCTGACCCGCCTGGTCGAGGCGGCGCGGAAGGCGAGCGCCGCAGTCGGGATCGGCCGGCCGCGCAGCCCTTGGCCCGACCCGCTGCCCGCCGTGGTCCCGCTGCCCGCCCTCAGCGGCCACGCCCACGGCGGCGGGGCGCGCAGCCTGCAGACCGACACGGTGTTAACGAGCACAATCCAAACGAACCCCGCCCAAACGAACCCCGCCCAGACGCACACCGCGCAGGCGGATCCGGGCGGCTTACCTGCTTTCGCGCTCGCCGACGACCCGGACCGCCAGGCGCAGTACCTTGTCGGCTGGGACCCGGCCGCAGGCAATATGCTGATTTACGGCGCCGTCGGCTCCGGCGCCTCCACCGCGCTGGCCGCGCTGGCGCTCGCACAGGCTGCCGCGCAGCCGCCGGACCGGCTGCACATCTACGTGCTCGACATGGGCTCGGGCGACCTCGCGCCGCTCAGCCGCCTGCCGCACACCGGCGCCTACATCGGAGCCGCCGAAAGGGCCCGGCAGATCCGGATGATCCGCCTGCTGCGCCGCGAGCTCGACGTGCGCAGAGCCGGCGGCTCGGTACGCGGCTCGGGGACGCACGGAATGACGCAGGGCGCACCCCCCCGGTGGCTGGTCCTGATCGACAATGTCGGATCCCTGAGATCAGAGCTCGAAAAGGACTTCGCCGGACTTGGCGTCCTGGACGAACTCGAGCGGATCTTCGCGGACGGCCCCGCCGTCGGCCTGCACATCATCGCCACCGGCGACCGGGCCGGAGCGATACCGAGTGCGTGGGTCGCGCTAAGCCGCCAGAAACTGCTGCTGCGCCTGGCCGACGCGAACGAGTACAGCAGCTTCGACGTACCGCGCAACGCAGTCCCCGGATACGTTCCCGGCCGCGCCCTGGTCGTCGCCACCCGCCAGGTGGTGCAGATCTGCCACCCGGGAGCCGAATTGGCCGCGGCGGTCGACGAGGTCGCGCTGCGCTGGCCGGGAGCCACCCGCACGGCCCGGCCGGTGGTCCTGCTGCCCGACCTCATCACGGCCGATCAGCTGCGCATGTCGGGCGTCGTCGCCGAGACCGGCGCCGAGCCGTGGTCCATCCCGGTCGGATTCACCGACAGCAACCTCGCCGCCGCCGCGCTGAGGCTGTACGAGCACGAACACGCCCTGATCGCGGGACCGCCCCGGTCCGGCCGCAGCAGTGCCCTGCTGTCCATCGCGGCAACCGTGCTCGCCGCGCCCGATCCGCCGACCGTCGTGGCGTTCGCCCCGCGCCGCTCCCCGCTGCGCGACCTGCCCTCCCCGGTAGTCGTCTGCAACGACTACGCAGACCTCGAACGCGTCCTGGCCCCCATCGGCGGCAGGACTCTGCTTCTGGTTGACGACGCGGACGCCGTGACCGACTCCCTCGGCGTACTCGACCGCTGGATCGTGAAGGGCGGCGCCGGCCGGCACGCGATCGTCGCCGGCCGCAACGACGGAATCCGCCGCCAGTACGGGATGTGGACGCAAAAAGTCCGCGACGGCCGGTGCGGCGTGCTGCTCGTCCCGGACCACGAGCTCGACGGCGACCTGCTCGGCGTCGCCCTCCCGCGCCAGCACCGGATGACCCCGGTGCCCGGCCGGGGCTATCTGGTGTCCGACGGCGCGCTCGACGGTGTGCAACTCGCGCTGGCGCCGATCCCGGGTCCGGCGGCGGAATCTGTCGCGAGCGGCAGACACGGCCAGCCGGCCTACAACGAGCGCGGCAGTCATGAAATCAACCACTCGTTAGACGACCGACGAGGCGGTCCCGCATAACGTTCTGCACCAACGGCCGGTGAGGGCGACTCAGCCTCCTGGCTCCACAAGACGCGGCGGGCGGCACACGGCGGGCCCGCGGAACCGAAGAAGATACGGAGCACCACCATGAGCGACGGAACCGTCAAGGTCACCGCTGAGGCCCACGTCCGCATCGGGCAGCTGAACGGCGCGCTCGGCTCGTTCAACGACCTGATCAACCAGATCGTGTCGCACGGCACCGCGCTGACCGACCCCAACGTCTGGGCCGGCCCGGCCGCGTCCGCCTTCGCCAACACCATCTGGCCGGAGGTGCAGTCGCAGCTCGGTGCGCTGCAGGGCTCGCTCGGCCAGCTCCAGGGCCAGGTCGCGGGCATCCTGAACAACATCACCCAGGCCGGCTCCGGCCTCCCGCTCGGCGGCCTGCCGCAGCTGGGCAGCCTGCCGGTGGTCGGCAGCCTGCCGGTCGGCGGCCTGTAAGCCGCCGCACCCGCGCGAGTAAGAGAACTGAAGAAACGGCACTGAGCCGATCACGGCGGTGGTGCAGCGGCACGCGACGGGCGTGCCGCTGCACCACCGCCCGGACGCGGTTGTACGACGAAGGACGGGAACGCGATTCATGACAGGCCGACGTGCATCGACGGGTTCCGAACCGCACCTGGACCCGCCCGCGGAGGCGGCCGAGTCAGTCCCCGGATACCGGGATCTGGCGCGGATCGGGCACGGCGGCTTCAGCGTGGTCTACCGGGCCGTGCAGGAGTCCTTCGAGCGCGCCGTGGCGCTCAAGGTCCTGAGCGTCGGCCCGGATGAGGACGCCCGCCGGCGTTTCCTGCGCGAGGTCCGACTCGCCGGGCGGCTCAGCGGGCACCCGCACGTCGTCACCGTCCTGGACATCGGCACGACGCTGTCCGGCCGGCCGTACTTCGCGATGGACCTGTACCACGGCGGCTCGATGCGTGATCGGCTGCGCCGGTCCGGGCCGCTCTCGCCGGCCGAGACCGCCGCGGTCGGGGCGAAGATCGCCGAGGCGCTCTCGGCGGCGCACACGCTGGGCGTGCTGCACCGCGACGTGAAGCCAAACAACATCCTGATCTCAAGGTTCGGCGAGCCCGCGCTCGCCGACTTCGGCGTCTCCTGCCTGCTGGACTCGAGCTCGTCGGCCTCGGTCCTGGACGTCTTCTCCCCGCAGCACGCCGCGCCCGAGCTGATGACGCGCGGCGTACTGACTGCGGCCTCTGACATATACGCGCTCGGCTCGACGCTGTACCAGCTGGTCACCGGGCAGCCGCCGTTCGGCGGGCAGGAGCGGGACGTGCGCTCGATCATGTGGCGGGTGGTGAGCGAGCCGCCGCCCAGGGCGCAGTGCCCTGAGTTGCCCGAGTTGGCCGACGTGATCATGCGCGCGATGGCCAAGGAGCCGGAAGACCGCTTCGCGGACGCCGCCGAGTTCGCCCGGGTTCTGCGCGCTCTGCTTCCCGATGCTCCGCAGCCGCTCTCGATGCCCGACCCGATGGCGACGCTGAGAACCTCGGCAGCCTTCGATTCCGAGGTGCCGGTAGACGGCGCGGCCGCCGCTGACGCAGTTGACGCAATGGTCGAATTCACCTCGACGGGATACGGCCGCACCGGCGGCTACACCACCAGCCGGCCGCGCAGTTCCGACGAGACCATGCTTCGCCCCGACCGCGCCGAATCCTCCGGGCGCACCGCGTCCGCCGCCGTGAGCGTGCACAGTGTCCGTGCCGGCAGCGTCCGTGCCAGCAGCGTCCATGCCGGCAGCGTGGACGACGGCCAGGACGAGAGCCGCGCCCGGCGCGCCCGAAAGCCGGCTCTCGTCCTCGCGACCCTCGCGCTGCTCGGCATCGGAACGTGGGCCGTACTCACATCGCAGTTCTCTTCGACCAACTCGCATGACGTGGACTCCGCACAGCACCCGCTCGTAACCGCCTCGGCCGACGGCGTGCCGACGAAAGCCTCAGCCAAACCCAGCGCGCACGCCACGGCGACGCCCAAGCACAGCACCGCGCCCGCGTCCCTCCCCGGCGCCACCGCGAGCGCGGCCACTCACCCCAGCGCGAGCGCATCCGCCGGATCCGGCTCGCTGCTCTCGCTGCCGGGTACGTTCCGCCGGCTGCGGAACGTGCAAAGCGGGACCTGCCTGGCGAATCCGGGCGGCGGCTCGACCCCCTCCCAGCAGGGCTGCGCGGCGGACAAATCCCAGGGCTGGCAGTACTCCCTCTCCCTCAGCGGGATCCTCTCGGCCGGCTTCGAGCTCGTCAACGAGCAGAGCGGCCTGTGCCTCTCCGCGGATCCCGGCGGACAGGTCGTCGCCCGGACCTGCGACGGCGGCTCCGCACAGGTGTGGTCGAAGGTGAGCGGACCGGGCTCGAGTAAAGAATTCGAAAACGCTGGCGAGAGCCAGTGTCTTCGAGCCGGCGGCGGCGTTGTCTCCTACGGGCCGTGCACCACGAGCGATAGCGCGGACCTGTGGAACGAGGACGGCACTGCGTGACGGACGCGGGACCCATCCGCCACCCGTAAGGGTGACGGCCCGTAACGCTTCGGCTGCGTCACGTTGCGAGAGCCGGCGGCGGCACCACGCGCCGCACGGAACGAAAGGGAGACGGCGTACGCCCATGGTCAAGGTTCTGATCGCCGACGATCAAGTGCTGATACGGGCCGGGATAGCGGCCATCCTGCGGGCGGCGCCCGGCTACCAGGTGGTGGGCGAGGCCTGCGACGGCGAAGAGGCCGTCACCATGGCGGAGCTGACCGAGCCCGACGTCGTGCTGATGGACATCCGGATGCCGGAGACCGACGGCATCGCCGCGACCCGCCGCATCCTGAATCCGGAAAACTGGAAAGCGCGCTCGGGCCGGGAAAACCCGCCGCACATCCTCATCCTGACCACCTTCGACCTCGATGAATACGTCTACAAGGCGCTGCGCGCCGGGGCGAGCGGCTTCGTCCTCAAGGACACCCCGCCCGAGCGGCTGCTCGCGGCGCTCAAGGCCGTCGCGGACGGCGACACGCTGTTCTCGCCGACCGTCACCCGCCGCCTGGTGCAGGCCTACTGCGCCACCGAGGGCGGCCAACTCGGCGAGAGCCCGCAGGCCGCCGCCGGATCCGGCACGGCGCGCTGGTCCCCGGTCCCGGTCCGCCCCAGGGCCGCGCTCGACGACCGCCCCGCCGAGGAACGCGCCGCGCTGGCCGCGCTCACCGCCCGCGAGACTGATGTGCTGCGCCTCGTGGCCACCGGCCTGTCCAACGGTGAGATCGCCGAGCGCCTGGTGGTCAGCGAGGGCACCGTGAAGACCCACCTGAACCGTTCGATGTCCAAGCTGAACCTGTCCAGCCGGGCCCAGGTGGTCGTGCTCGCCTACGAATCCGGCCTGGTCGTGCCCGGCCAGGCGCCGTCCGCACCGGTGCCCGCGCGCGTCGCGGCCGGCCCGCACGGCTGATCCGGCCGGCTGACGAACACGCCAGAATTCGAATACCCGGCATGATCTGAGGCCGACCCGGGGAAGCCTAGAACTCAGGCGGTCCGTCGAGTCGGGAGAGTCGCATGCGACGCAAGACGCCCTACCTGGTCATTTCCGCGCTCCTCTGCAGCACTCTGATGTCAGCCGGCCCGGCCTCGGCAGCGGCGCCCGCGGCGCGGCCGCCGGTGCCGCTGCCGCCGAAGGAAGCGGTGGCCACCGGATACGGCGGCGCGGTGGCCAGCGTGAGCCCGTACGCCACGCAGATCGGCATCGACGTGCTCAAGCGCGGCGGGAACGCGGTGGACGCCGCGGTAGCCACGGCCGCGGCGCTCGGCGTCGTCGAACCCTTCTCCTCCGGGATCGGCGGAGGCGGGTTCTTCGTGTACTACAACGCCCGCACGCACCGGGTGACCACCATCGACGGGCGCGAGACCGGACCGGCCGCGTTCACGCCGACCGTCTTCATCGATCCGGCCACCGGCAAGCCGCTGGCCTTCGCCGACGCGGTCAACTCAGGGCTCTCCGTCGGCGCGCCCGGCACCCTGATGACCTGGCAGGAGGCGCTCAACGCCTGGGGCACCCGCCCGCTGGCCGAAGAGCTGCGGCCCGCGGCCCGACTTGCCGAGCGCGGCTTCACCGTGACCGGCGACTTCAACGCCGGGATCGCGTTGAACCAGCAGCGTTTCAGCGACATCGCGCCGACCGCGCAGCTGTACCTGCCCGGCGGGCAAGTGCCGGCCGTCGGCTCGACCTTCCGCAACCCGGACCTCGCCGCGACCTACGACCTGATCGCGCGCAAGGGCGTCGGCGTCTTCTACGGCGGGCAACTGGCCCAGGAGATCGCGAACACCGCGCAGCACCCGCCGATGACGCCGACCTCGGACCGCTTCTTCCGGCCCGGTGTGATTACCGCCTCTGACATCGCCGGCTACACCGCGCCCTTCACGGCGCCGACGCACGTCTCCTACGACGGCCTGGACGTCTACTCGATGGGTCCGCCGTCCTCCGGCGGCACCACGGTCGGCGAGGCTCTCAACATCCTGACCCAGCTCAAGCGCTCCGGCTGGCGCTTGTCCTGGGACACCCAGGCCGACCAGGCGGCGTCGCTGCAGGCCTACCTCGAGGCGAGCCGGGTCGCCTTCGCCGACCGCAACCGGTGGGTCGCCGATCCGGCATTCGAGAACGTGCCGACCGCCGGCCTGCTCTCCCCGGCCTTCGCCGTGTCACGCGCCTGCCTGATCAGCCCGACCTCGACACTCACCAGCCCGGTCGCGCCAGGCGACCCGGCCAACCCGGGCTCCGGAAGCTGCACGCCCGCCACGACGCAGACCCCTGACGCGTCGACCGAGGGCGTCTCCACCACGCACCTGGTCGCCGCGGACCGCTGGGGCAACGTGGTGTCCTACACGCTGACCATCGAGCAGACCGGCGGTTCGGCGATGGTCGTGCCGCACCGCGGATTCCTGCTCAACAACGAGATGACGGACTTCGACTTCACCCCGATCCACCCGCCCGCGCCCGACCCGAACCTGCCGGCCGCCGGCAAGCGCCCGCGCTCCTCGATGGCCCCGACGATCATCCTGCGCGACGGACGCCCCTACCTGGTCGTGGGCTCGCCCGGCGGGGCGTCCATCATCACCACGGTGCTGCAGATCCTGCTCAACCGTCTCGACCTGGGCATGAGCCTGCCGGACGCGATCGCCGCGCCACGCATCTCGCAACGCGACAGCGCGCACACCGAGGCCGAACCGGCGTTCCTCTCCTCGCCGCTCGACCCTGCGCTCACCGCGCTCGGGCAGAACTTCATCCCGGCTCCGGCGACCTTCACCCCGGCCTCCGAAATCGGCGCCGCAACCGGCCTCGAATTCCTGGCCGACGGACGGATTCAGGCGGCCGCCGAACCGCAGCGCCGCTTCGGCGGCTCGGCGATGGTGGTGTTCCCCGTGCCGTGACCGTCGACCGCTGTCGTCAGAGGGCGGTCGGCTGCGGGTCGGGCTGGCTGGTGGTGGTGCGCTGCCGGAGCTTGCCCAGTCGCGGGAGCCTGGGATGCGCGGCCGGCTCGGAGGGCGAGCGCGGTGTCAGGGCGCCCGCGGCGATCCAGACCGGCGCGAGCGCCGCGGTGAAGACAGCGACCGCGAGGTGCTTGGTCACCTCGTTGCCCTCTCCGTATACGGCGGTGGCGTACTGGACAACGGTGCTGCCGAGCAGGGTCAGGGTGACCAGACCGAAGCCGCGGCGGCGCGAGTTCGGCGATCCGGTGCGGATCAGCCAGGCCGCGCCCGCCAGGCAGGCCAGCCAGTAGACGAGTATGCCGGGGAAGCCGCTCCACTTGAACGCGTGAGCCACGCCCTGCACCACGCACACGCGGCATTCCTGGTGCTGGGGCGGCTGGCCGGAGTCCGCCGCGTAATTGCCGAGGTAGTTCGCGCGGAAGGTGAGGTACGCGTCGGCTCCCCCGGAGAAGACGCGAGCAGACATCGTCGGATGCTCGGCGAAGTACCGCACCAGGTTGGAGCGGGAGAAACGGGTGCGGTAATGCGAGAAGGACGGATCGTCCTCGATCGGGTTGGGGCTCCACCAGTTCGTGCCGCTGTACTGGCCGAAGGAGCGCGGCAGCCCGAAGTCCACCGCGAGTTGACCCGGGTCGGTCACCATCGGCATGAGCGTCATGGTGACTTCCTGGGCCGTGTTGATCTCCTGGTCCTCACGGGACTCCTGCGCCATGCTCCATCCGGCCGTAGCCAGCAGCGCGACCACGCACAGGGCAGGCAGCACCCGCACGCCGACCCGGCCGCGCAACCGGCCGATCGGAACGCGCCTAGTACCGAGCAGCGCGGCCAGCGGAACCAGCAGCGTCACCGTCTCGTTCTTCGCCCCGACGGCGAACACGGCCGCCACCGACGCGACGAGGAAGGCGATCACCCGGCCCCGGTTCTGCCCGTGCGCCACCGTGATGACCCCGGCCACGGCGACGACCAGCAGTCCGTAGAGCGCCGTGGTCTCGCTGTACGGCGAGCCGGCGTAGTCGGCGAAGGTAGCGTCGGCCAGCACGACGAACAGCGCGGCGAGCAGACCGATCCGCAGCGGCAGCCGGACCGGCCGCAGCAGCCAGGCCATCACCGCGATCACGACCCCGACCAGCACGCAATACTCGACCATGAGCTCGCGGGTGTCGATGGCCCCGGACAGCCCGAGCAGGTGGCGGTGCACCCAGGAGGTCAGCCGCAGCTGCAGATATTGCGTGGTCGGATAGTCGATGCAGCGGGTGTGATGCGACAAGATCGCGTAGTGGAACCGCACGAAGTACCACTGCGCGCTCGACGCGGGCGGCCGCGCGGCGTCGGCGTGGATCTGACACATCAACCGCTGAGCATCGCCGTTGTTGGCCATCGCGACAGGCTGCGGCACGAACAGCCGCACACCCATCAGCGCGGCCGACACCACACCAGCGGCGACGATGGTCACCCATCCAGGCGCGTGCCATCGCGAAAGCAACCGTTGCATCCCTAAAGGCCCCCAAAGCCCGAGCGGATCGCCGACCACCGACCGACTTGGAGCCGCCGCCGCCCCGCCATGCTAATGGTCGGCGGACGAGGAAGCATCCGGTGGAGGCCGGCGCCGGCAGTTCTGGGACTGCCGTCCGGGGGGCTATCGGCGCCGCATGTCGGCTGTCGTCGTGACGACGACCGCCGTCGCGCTAGGGAGTCCAGTCCGCGCGGCGGCCCAGGAAGTTGAGCAGCGAGACGGCCTCGTCCGCGCCCGCCTCCGGCTCGATCGCCGCGCCGAAGGCGAAGCCCCGCAGCGGTTCCACGAGGGCGTCCGCGGTCGGCCGCAGCGCTCGTGCCACAGCGGGGGTGAGCGGCGAGGGCTGACCGGTCGCGACCGCGATGTCCCAGGCGTGCACCGCGGCGTCGAGGGCGGCCGCGCCGACCGCCGAGGGAGCGGGCAGTTTGAAGGGCGGCAGCGGCACGGGCACCTCGGCGTCGTCGGGTCCTACCGCCGCAAACGCCTCCGCCGCCGTGCTGAGCGCGGACTCCACGAGCGCGGACGGGTCACCGCTGATGGCACCGGAGGGAGCGAACGGATCGCCGTCCGGCCCCGGCCCGCCGGTGAGCTTCGCGGCGTACGCCATCTGGTCCCCTGCGGCGTGCTGGAGGACTTGCGCCACGGTCCACTTTTCGCAGGGGGTCGGCAGGCTCCACCCGCTCGCCGGCACCCCCGCAACCACCGTCCGCAACGCCTGATGGGACTCGGCCAACAGTGTCCAAGTGCTCTGCGTCATGGGGGGACCCTAGCTGCTTCGGGATTCGGGATAGCGTATGGCGCAGGTTCGCCCGTCTTCGAAGGGGAAGTTGTGGGTCAGGACGCTGGCTGGACGCCCGAGGACGTGGCCGTCGAACGGCCGAGCCCCGCGCGCATGTACGACTACTTCCTCGGCGGCAGCCACAACTTCGCCGCCGACCGGGAACTGGCCGAGCGGTACATGCAGGTCCTGCCGGACATGCCGGAGATCGCGCGGGCCAACCGCAAGTTCCTGGTGCGGGCGGTACGCGCGCTCACCGAGGCCGGCATCGATCAGTATCTTGACTTGGGGTCCGGCCTGCCGACGCAGGGCTGCACCCACGAGACCGCGCGGAGGATCAACCCTGACGCGCGGGTCGTGTACGTGGACGTCGATCCGGTGACCGTCGAGTTCGGGCGATCGCTGCTGGAGGCGACGAGCGGGGTCGAGATCCTGCATGCCGACCTGCGGGCCCCGCAGGCCGTGCTCGACAGCGATGAAGTGGCGCGCTGCCTGGACCTGAGCCGCCCGGTCGGGGTGCTGATGGTCGCGATGCTGCACTTCGTGCCCGATGACGACGACCCGTCCGCACTGGTGGCCGCCTATCGGGACGCGAGCGCGCCCGGTTCGCACCTGGTGGTCTCGCACGCCACCAGTGACTACCACCCCGACACGATGCGCGAGGCGGCGAGCGTCTACAACAGCGGCGCGACGCACGGGATGAACTTCCGTTCCCGGGCGCAGATCACCGCGCTGCTCGACGGCTATGAACTCCTGGAGCCGGGCCTGGTCGACGTCATCCGCTGGCGCCCTGACGACGATCACGACCCGCTCGGCGGAGACGTAAGCCGCTACCACTTGCTGGCCGCGGTCGGCCGAAAGATCGCCGGCCCGCGCTAGTCAGCACTCGATGACGTTGACGGCGAGGCCGCCGCGCGCGGTCTCCTTGTACTTGACCTTCATGTCGGCGCCGGTCTCCTTCATGGTCTTGATGACCTTGTCCAGGGAGACGTGGTGGCGGCCGTCGCCGCGCAGGGCCATGCGCGCGGCCGTGACGGCCTTGACCGCGGCCATGCCGTTGCGCTCGATGCACGGGATCTGCACCAGGCCGCCGACCGGGTCGCAGGTCAAGCCGAGGTTGTGCTCCATGCCGATCTCGGCCGCGTTCTCGACCTGTTCGGGGCTGCCGCCGAGGACCTCGGCGAGGCCGCCGGAGGCCATCGAGCAGGCGGAGCCGACCTCGCCCTGGCAGCCGACCTC
>NZ_DASRGV010000186.1:0-48856 GCF_035650855.1 Actinocrinis sp.
GATGAGTTCGCCTCCTGGGGCGTGGACTACGTCAAGATCGACGGCGTCGGGCTCAGCGACGTGGCGGACGTCCAGGCCTGGTCCACCGCGCTGCGGCAGACCGGGCGGCCGATCCACCTGGAGCTGTCCAACAGCCTCGCGATCAGCGCCGCGGCGACCTGGGCGCAGTACTCGAACGGCTGGCGCACCGGCGGCGACATCGAGTGCTACGGCTGCGAGAGCGGCGGCAGCAGCTACCCGCTGACCAGCTGGAACAGCGTGCAGTCCCGATTCGCCCAGGTCGCGAACTGGCAGCCGTACGGCGGCCCCGGCGCGTTCAACGACTACGACTCGATCGAGGTCGGCAACGGCGCGAACGACGGACTGACGCCTGACGAGCGCCAGACGCAGCTGAGCCTGTGGGCCCTCGCCTCCTCTCCGCTGGTCCTGGGCACCGACCTGACGAACCTGGATCCGGCCGACCTCAAGCTGCTGAAGAACCGCGCGGTGCTCGCGGTGGACCAGGACGCGATCGACGCCTCCCGGATCGCGCAGTCGGCCACCTCCCAGGTCTTCGCCAAGACCGAGAAGAACGGTGACGTGGTCGTCGGGCTCTTCAACACCGGGCCGAGCGCCGCGGTGGTCTCCACCACCTCCTCCGCGCTCGGTCTGCCCGCCGCCAAGGCCTACCTGCTCGACAACCTCTGGACACACCGGACGACCGAGACGACCGGCACCATCGCCGCGGACGTCCCGTCGCACGGCGTAGCGCTCTTCCGCGTCACCGGCACGAGCTTTCCGTACCTCGCGCCGCCGGACGTGACCGTCGATCTCAGCTCACTGAGCAACGCGTCCGCCGGGCAGCCTGCTTCCGTCACCGAGACCTTGACCGACAACGGAATCGAGCCGATCGAGCTGGCGCGGCTGAGCCTCGCGACGCCGGCCGGATGGACCGCGAGCGCCACCTCGGCCGGCCAGTTCCCCGTCGTCCGGCCGGGTCAAAGCGTGCAGACCACGTACCAAGTCGTGCCGTCCGCGCCCTCGGCGCTGTTCGAGACGGACACGGTCACCGCGAACGCCGACTACCGCTGGCACCTGCTGTTCCCTGGCAGCGCCTCGCTGGCCGAATCGGCGACGCTCGGCGCGCCCGTCCAGGCGCCGTATCAGACCTTTGCCTCGACCGCCGCGAACTTCGCGCAGCTGGGCGACCGGCTCGGCATCCAGGCCGGCGGCGGCGACGTGTACGGCGGCACGAACCAGTACGGCGCGATCTACCTCCACGGCGCCGAACAGGACGGGATCGCGGCGACGGTCGAGGTCACCGCTCAGGCGAACACGAACGCATGGGCCAAGGCGGGGATCATGGTGCGCAACGACCTCACGAACGCCAACGGCTCCCCCGGCTTCCTCATCCTGGCCGAGGCGCCCGGGCACGGCTACGTCATGCAGTGGGACGCCAACGGCGACGGCCAGCTCGACTCCAACAGCGCGCCCAACAACCAGGGGCTCGGCACGGCCGCGTATCCGAGCTGGCTGAAGCTGGTGCGCAGCGGCGCCTCTTACACCGGCTACTACTCGACCGACGACGTCAACTGGACGCTGATCGACACGGTCGCGGTGCCGACCGCGGCCGCGACTCAGGATGTCGGGGTCTTCGCCACCGCGCACAACTCCGGGGCGATCGGCGAGGTCGACTTCCAGGACCTGACGGTCGGTTGAGCCGACGCCTGCGGGCGTTGGGTCTCAGACCAGGCTCGCGGCGCGGGCCGCCTGCCGCCGGAGCCCGGCGAGGACGGAGAGCCGGTCCTCGGCCAGGATCCGCAGCGTGGTGGCCCGCGCCGGGAAGCGGCGCATGTATGTCGTGGTGAAGTGGGTTCCGTAGTGGACGAATTCGTCGCGGGAGGCCTCGTTCAGCGGCCTGACACAGGTCTGGAAGTTCGGTGCGTGGAAGTACGTCATGGCAAGCCGCTCTGCGGCCTGCGGCCAGGATTCGCGCGGCGCCGGCGGCAGCAGACCGCAGGTCATGTACTGCATCAGCACACCGGGAAGGACCGTCAGCGGCTCGGTCTCGCCGGGCCGCACGACGATGACCAGCAGGCCGTCGTCGATGCGTGGAGCGGCGGCGGTGGTCGCCTCTGTTCGGCTGGCCTGCGCGTGCCTCGGCTCGAATCGCAGGACGCGCAGGGAATGCCAGCCGCCCCAGGTCAGCCTCGCGAACACGTCCGGGTCATCGGCCGCGAGGCCGAGCGCCACGAGCCGCAGCACGCGGTCGGCGATCTCGCCGAGCCGGTCGGCCAGGGCGAGCATGGCGCGGCGGTACTGGGCGTCCGGCCAGGGCACCGGACCGTGGCAGGGCCAGAACTCGCGCACCCGCGGGTCGTCGGGCGCGATGTCCTGGCACACCGTGAAGGCCTCGCAGCGATCCGGCTCCGTCGCCTCCGCCTCCTCCCCCGGCGCCGCGTAGCCGGCGTACGTCAGATTGCTGACGTAGCGGGCCTTGGCCGTGGCCGGCCGGGCGAAGAAGCGCTCGCCGGCAGCGAAGGCCTGCTGCGCCTCCGGCGCCAGCTCCTCGGCGGCGACCTGAAACGCGCCCTCGGTGCGCCAGGACCGCACCAGCGCCTCGCCGAGCCGCGCCTCGGCCGGCGCGGGCTGCGTCGCGAACGGATACGGCACCCTCACGCGTTCCTCCTCAGGCCGGGGCCCCTATGCGGAGGAGCCCCGGCAGCCATGGCGGATCCCAGATCGGCGAAGACCGGCAGCCTTCGCTCGCCGCTCAGGACCCTGATGCGATCGCGCGCGGGACCGGGCGGGCACACCAGCCGCAGGCCGCCGCCGAGCGCGCGGGCCCGCGCGTGCGCCCGCTCCAGCACGTGCAGTCCCGCGGCGTCGAGGAAGGTCACCTCGGACAGGTCCACGAGCAGGTCGGCGCAGTGCGGCCCGATCGCCCCGGACAGCTTCCACTCGACGCTGCCGGCCGCCGCGCAGTCGATCTCCCCGGACAGCTCCACCACCGTCCAGCCGCCGATCACGAGGCAGTGCGCGGCGTGCAGCGCGGGTGGCGGCGCTGGGCGCAGGCCGGGGCCGATGATCAACCGAGTCTCCATAGTCACAGGTCAGCGGGCACTTGCAGGCAGGGCGCCGAGGTGCGTCCGCGGCCTGCACTGACTCTGAAGCCTGATGGTGTATGAGATACGATGGGCGGCCGGATGCGGCTCACGCATGCCCTTATGCGAAATCGGCATACGCGATCACTCAGCGAGTCGGCGGCGGTGGGTTAGCGTGAGATCCGAGCCTTCCGCAGCGGTACGGCTCGGCAGACTCGGGCAGCGCGGAATCCAGCCCTGCGGGGAGACCGATGCACAGGTCGACAAGTGACGGCCACCAGCCGCGGCCACGGCAGCTGATCGCCGCGCCGCCCTCGCACGCGGTGACAGCGCACGGTGTGACGGCGTACAACCGGCTGAGCGGCCCGCGGGCCGGGTACCGCCCCGCGGCCGCCGGGCTCAGCCCGCTGCCGGCGGAGTTCTGGCGTTCCTGGGAGGTCACCCGCGCGGTGGCGGGCAACACGCCGGGCACGGTGATCGCGCTCACCCGCCAGGCGCACGGCCTGAGCCAGGCCGAGCTCGGCGCGCTGGCCGGGTTCTCCCAGTCCGCGATCTCCCGGCTGGAGACCGGCGGCAACCTCGGCTACGACATCAGGGTGCTCAGATCGCTGGGCCGGCTGCTCGGCGTGCCGCCCCGGCTGCTCGGGCTGGCCGACGACAGCCCGCCGGCCGCGCTGGAGTCGGTCCGGCTGCCGATCGTGGGGCGGCTCGAGGAGCTGGCCGGCGAGAGCTCGGCGGCGCTGCCGGGCACCGCGGTGGACCGCAGGACCCTGCTCGACGCCTGCATCGCGGCGGTCGTGGGCGCGCCGACCCAGGAGGCCTGGCGGCTGGTGGACGACGGCCGCGTCGCCGACCCGCAGACGGTGCACCGGCTGCTCGTGGTGCGCCGCCTGGTGAACGACGCGGACTCGTGGATCGGCGCGGACGGGCTGGCGCCCGCGGTCGCCGAGCTGTACCGGCTGATCGATCTGATGCGCCGGGCGGCCAGCGGCGGGATGCGGCAGTGGCTGCTGGACGTGACCGCGCTGTACGCGGAGTTCTACGGCTGGCTGCGGCAGGAGGTCGGCGACCTGCGCGGCGCCGCGGAGTGGACCGAGCGTTCGCTGCAGCAGGCCCAGGCCGCCGACGACCGGGACCTGGTCGCGTACGCGTACGTGCGGATGGCGCAGCTGGCCGAATCAGACCGCGACGACGACCGGGTGATCGGCCTGTCGCGGGCCGCGCTGCGCGAGCCCGGGATCTGCGCGCAGGTGCGCGCCCTGGCGCTGCAGCAGGAGGCGCGCGGCCACGCCATCGCCGGGAACGCGGCGGCGTGCATGAGCAGGCTCGACGAGGCGCGCGGGCTCGACCTGCCGGACGCGCCGCCGTGGAGCGACCGCTACCGGGTCGGCTACTACTTCGACGCCAACCACCTGAAGATCCAGCACGCCTCCTGCCTGTTGGAGCTGGGCCGGGTGCGTGACGCGATCACCTTCTACGAGGACCACACCGACAGCCGCGAGCACCTGTGCCGCTGGGAGCAGGCCGTGCACGTCGCCCGGCTGGCCCGCGCCTACGCGCTGGTCGGCGAGCTCGACCGGGCGGCCGCGGTCGGGACGCAGGCTCTTGAGATGGGCAGCGGCACCGCCTCTACGCTGGTCGTCGAGGAGCTGCGCAAGCTCGACGTGTGGGACGCGGTGCCCGCGATCGCGAACCTCACCGCGGAGCTGGACCGCCTGTCCTGAGGCACATCCCGGCAAGTCATAGGATGTTTCATCATTGTTTCAGTGCCCAGCGCAAGATGAGCTGGGATATCTCCTCGCTACTGCGCTCACCCATCGGATGATTTATTGACCGGGCGTCTGCCCCGGTGTAAGAAGTCGCCGTGTACACGACGAGGTCTACACCAGTACGGAGGCGGTACCCGATGATGCGGCGATCCAGGAAAACCGCGCGGCTTTTAGGCACGCTCGCGGCGGCGGCGCTGTGCGCGGGAGCCGTCCAGGGAACGGCGTCGGCCGGGGCGCTGGGAGACGGCTCCTCCTCCGCCGCCCCCGACCACGTGCCGTGGCAGCTGCTGCGGCCGCCGATGGGCTGGAGCAGCTGGAGCTCCTTCCACGGCGGGATCAGCGAATCGCTGATCGAGGCGCAGGCCACCGCGATGCACACCACGCTGCAGAAGTACGGCTACCAGTACGTCAACATCGACGCGGGCTGGTCCGACCACGTGGACCAGTACGGCCGCGACGCCTGGAACGCGACGAAGTTCCCCGACGGGATCCCGGCGGTGGCCAAGTACGTGCACTCCCTCGGCCTCAAGTTCGGCATCTACCTCGTCCCCGGCATTCCGAAGGCCGCGCTGGCCGCGAACTCGCAGGTCGCCGGCACGCCCTACCACGTGGCCGACATCGCGGACAGCACCAGGCCCGGCAACACCGCCGCGGACGGCTCGGCCGCCATCGACTACACCAAGCCGGGCGCCGCCGCCTACGTGCAGTCCCAGGCCGACCTGCTGGCCTCCTGGGGCGTGGACTACATCAAGATGGACTTCGTCGGGCCCGGCGGCGGCCGGGTGGCCGCGGACAACCGGGCCGACATCGAGCACTGGCACACCGCGCTCGCCCGCACCGGGCGCCCGATCCACCTGGAGCTGTCCAACTCGCTGAGCTTCGCCGACGCCGCGGTCTGGGCGCAGTACAGCAACGGCTGGCGCATCGAGGGCGACGTCGAGTGCTACTCGCACTGCCCGGGCCTGACCAACTGGTCCGTGCGCGTGGTCAAGCGCTTCACGGACGCCCCGCAGTGGGTGCCCTTCGCCGGGCCCGGACACTGGAACGACCTGGACTCGGTCGAGGTGGGCAACGGCGCGGCGGACGGGCTGACGCCGGACGAGCGCCAGTCCATGGTCACCCTCTGGTCCGTCGAGTCCGCGCCGCTGCTGCTGGGCACCGACCTGGGCAAGCTGGACCCCGCCGACCTGGGGCTGATCACCAACCCCGAGGTCATCGCGGTGGATCAGGCCGGGCACCCGGCGCACCCGGTCTCACAGGCGACCCCGCAGCAGGTGTGGATCGCGGCCAACCCGGACCACAGCTACACCGTCGCCCTGTTCAACCTCGGCGACACCGCGGCCCCGGTCACCGCGAACTGGAGCGACCTGGGCGGCGCCAAGTACGCCCTCGTGCGCGACCTGTGGCAGCACAAGAACCTCGGTCTCCTCCGCGGCGGCTACACCGCGACCCTCGCCCCACACGCCTCGCTGCTGTTCCGAGTCATCCCGCTGGGCAAGTGACCGGTTCGCCCATCCACCACAAGGGGGACGGAAGGAAGAAAGAGCCTTGAAACGCATTCTGCTAGGCGCGGGCGCCGCCGTCGCCGCGGCAGTGACCGCGATCGCCGTCGCGACGAGCGCACAGGCGAGCCCGCCCGTGACGCACGCGGCCGCCTCCGCCGCCGACCCGACCTCCGGGCTGACCCGCTACACCGACAGCTACAAGGTGCAGCACCCGTACAACCTGCCGGAGTCGGCGCGGTTCTCGGTGACCGGCGGCGAGTACAACCTCTGGATCCTCAAGGGCGACAAGGGATACAGCTCGGGCACCACCACCGGGGCGCGCACCGAGATGCGCTGGGCCACCAACTGGACCAGCGGCGAGCACCTGTGGGAGGCCGACGTCCTGATCGACCCGGGCACCACCGGCACCTGCATCATGCAGGTGCACGTCAACGGGCCGGGCGAGGCGATCTACATCCAGACCAAGAACGGCAACCTGTACAACAGCGTCAACACGCTGCTGGCCACGAACATGGTCGGCAAGTGGTTCCACCTGGCCGCCGCGTACAACCCGAGCAACCACCAGGTGCAGATCTGGGTGAACGGCAGCCTGGCCCTCAGCAGCCACTACACCAAGCCCGCCGGGACGGCGTTCTACTTCAAGAACGGCGTGTACAACCTGAGCGGCAGCAAGTCCGAGACCCACTTCAAGAACATCGCGCTCTGGCACGGGTGACCGCGCCCGCGCTGAGGCACTGAGCTCCCGACCGCCGAAGTCCCGGCGCGTTACCGCAGTTCAGCGGCGCGCGCCGGGACTTCGCGCGTGCCTGTGATCGATCGGGGCATACTCCAGGCATGTCAGCGCCAACCCGGTCAAACACGATGCCGGCCTACGACACCGCGTTCGTCCTGGGCGGCGGCGGGCACCTCGGCGCGTACGAGGTCGGCATGCTGCGCGCCCTGCTGGAGGCGGGGATCAAGCCGGACCTGGTGCTGGGCACCTCGGTCGGCGCGATCAACGGCTCGGTGCTCGCGGCCGATCCGACCGAGCAGTCGGTGGCCCGCCTCGCCGAGCTGTGGAGCGGCCTGAGCAGCGGCGGGATCTTCGAGGCGAACCTGTTCACCCGGCTCGGCACGGCGGCGCGCACGCGTACGCACATGTACTCCAACTCGGTGCTGCGCCGGATGCTCGAGTCGGACCTGCCGGTCTCCCGGATCGAGGAGCTGGCGGTGCCGTTCCAGTGCGTGGCCGCCTCGATCGAGCGGGCGGCCGAGCACTGGTTCGCCGAGGGGCCGATCGCCGACGCGGTGCTCGCCTCCTGCGCGGTTCCGGGGCTGCTGCCGCCGGTGGCCGTCGGCGGCGAGCACTACCTGGACGGCGGTCTCGTCAACAGCGTCCCGGTCGGCCGCGCGGTCGCCCTGGGCGCGCGCACGATATACGTGCTGCACGTCGGGCGGCTCGAACAGCCGCTGCGGCCGCCGCGCCGGGCCTGGGAAGTGGCGGCCGTGGCCTTCGAGATCGCCCGGCGGCACCGGTTCGCCCGCGACATGGCCGACCTGCCGCACGGCATCACCGTGCACCTGCTGCCTACCGGCGCGGACGCCGACCGGACCACCAGCTGGGCGCAGTACGTGCGCTACCGCTCCTTCGACGACACGCGGGACCGGATCCAGCGGGCCTACGCGGCGTCGGCCGCGTATCTGGAGCGCGCCCGGCGCAATCGGACGCGCACATGAGGGCGCTGCTGCTGAAGCACGCCGCGCTGCGGCGGCCGCTCACCACCGCGACGGCGGCGCTGCTCTGGGCGCTCTTCGCGCTGCTGACGCCGGTCGTCGCGCTGATCTGCGGGCTGTTCTCGCTGCGGCCGGGCGGGCGGGCGCGGGCGGTGCGGATCGCGGTGTTCGCGCTCTGCTATCTGACCGCGGAACTCGCCGGGCTGGCATACGCCGCCTGGCTCTGGCTGCGCGCCGGCTTCGGCCGGCGGCTCGGGACTCCCCGCATGCAGGAGGCGCACTACGCGTTGCTCGCCACGCTGCTGCGGCGGCTGTACCTGATCGGCAGCAAGCTGTTCAACGTACAGATCAGCGCCCCGGCGACGGTCACGCCGCACAGCTGCGCACCGCCGAGCCTGCCGCCGACGCCCGGGCGTCCACTCATCGTGCTCAGCCGTCACGCCGGTCCCGGCGATTCCTTCCTGCTCGTGCACGCGCTGCTCACGCTCGCGCATCGCAGGCCCCGTATCGTGCTGAAGGAGTCGCTGTGCTTCGATCCGCTCATCGACGTGATCCTCGGCCGGCTGCCGCACTGCTTCGTCGGTCCGGGGGTGCGCGGCGGCGAGCGGGCCACGGAGCAGATCGGGCGCATCACCGGCACGATGGGCGCGGCCGATGCGCTGCTGGTCTTTCCGGAGGGCGGCAACTTCACGCCGCGCCGACGGCTTAGGGCGATCGCCAGCCTGCGTCGCAGGGGCCTGGCCCGAGCCAGCGCCCGCGCGCATCATCTGCGTAACCTGCTGCCCCCGCAACCGGCCGGGGTGTTCGCCGCGGTCGACGCCGCCCCGCACGCCGACCTGGTTTTCGTCGCGCACACCGGCCTGGACCACATGCAGTCGGTGGGCCAGGTGTGGCGCGGCCTGCCGCTGACGCACCCGGTCGAGGTGACCTGGTGGACGATCCCCGCCGAGCGGGTCCCGATGGAGGAGGACGCGCGGCTGCGCTGGCTGCACGGCAACTGGGCCGAGATCGACGCGTGGATCAGCCGCGCGCAGCAGACCGAATCCATGTCTTAGCTCTCGCGCGCTGGTGGCGGCGGGTACCCGCCGCCACCAGCCGGCAGCGTCAGCGCTCGCCTAACTCAGCGCCCTGCGAAGGAGCCTCGCCTACATGACGTTGCTCGGCGGACGCCACATCGGGTACATCATCGTGGTCGCCGGAACCCCGTCCGGGAACGGAATCGGCTTCGGCAGGTCCCGATAACCGTGCCGGGCATACAGCCGGCGGCTGTCGATGCTCGCAGCCTCCAGATATGCCGCGACCGGCTCCTCGGACCCGGCCAGCACGCGATGATGCGCTTCCAGCAGCGCGGAGCCGATCCCGCGCCCTTGGAGCTTGGGGTGGACCGCGAGGATCGCCAGGTGATCGTGACTCTCGCCGCTCGGGTGATGCCGCTCCAACTGTGCGTCGAAGGCCCGGAAGCGGTCCACGCGAGTGCCGGTCACCTCAGCCAGGCGCGCGCCGTACTCGGAGTCGTCGGCGTGACCGTCATCGCCGTCATGGCCGTCCTCCCGGTACGGGATCCACAACGCCGCCGCCGTCCGATCAGGAGTCGTGTACACCGTTCCGGCCGCCAGCGCCTGATCCACGTAGAGGCGGAAGTAGTCCGGGAACAGCTCCTCGCGCGCCGCCGCGTCGGGCACCAGCCAGACCGAGGCGGGCAGGTCGTGGAACGCCGTGGCGATCAGGTCGCTGAGTTCCGCGGCGTCGTCCGGTTCCGCCTCGACGACGTCGACCGCGCACAGTTCGGGGCTCATGCGCCCTCCCCGGCCAGCGACGCGGCAGACGCCTTGGCGTCCGCGGTGACGCTGTGCGCCGTGGCCGCGTCCGGTCCGAGGCCGATCACCTCGTACACCTCGGGCCTCCTGGAGCGCAGGTAAAGCGCCCAGCACACGCCGATCACGCCCGCCACCGCGAACAGCGAGGGCAGCACCTTGCCGGGCGTCGAGGGCGAGGTGTAGCCGAGCAGGAGCGAATAGTTGTTCGCGCACAGATACACCATGACCAGCAGCACGAGCACTGATATGCCCGGCGCGATCACCCGCCGCCACAGGTTCTCCTCGCCCGGGTGCGCCGCGAAGTACCTGACCACGGCGACCGAGGTGAGCGCGAGCAGGATCAGGATGCCGAAGCCGCCGGTCGTCCCGCCCCAGAAGAACAGGTCGGTCTGCGGATTCCAGCCGCCGGCCGCGAAGGCGAGGATCGCCGCGAGGCCGATCGCGCTCTGCACCGCGGAGGCGGTCCGCGGCACGCCGTTGACGCCGGTGCGGCCGAAGGAGCCGGGCAGCACCTGCTCTCGGCCGAGCGAGAAGGCGTAGCGCCAGCAGGCGTTGTGGAAGGCGAGGGCGGCGGCGAACAGGGAGGTCATGAAGAGGACCTGGCCGGCGTTGTTCAGGAAGTCCGAGCCCATCGCGAACAGCATGCCGGGGCCCTCGCTGGCCGCGGTCTTGGCGACGTTGCCGACGCCGTAGTGGATGGACATCACCCACGAGGCGGCGGCGTACACGACGCCGATGACCGCCAGGGCGAAGTAGGTCGCGGTCGGGATGGTGCGCCGGGAGTCGCGGGCCTCCTCGGCGTAGACCGGCGACTGCTCGAAGCCGACGTATCCGAGTACTGCGATCGCGAGCGCCGCGCCGATCCCGCCCTTGGTCAGGTCGCCGGGGTTGAGCGTGCTGAAGGTGACCTTCCCGCCGGCCGGGTGCAGGCCGCCGTCGATGGTCAGCGCGACGATGACCAGCACCTCGAGGGTCAGCAGCGCGCCGAGCACGCGGCCGCTCAGGTCCACCCGGATCAGGCCGAGCGCGGTGACCAGGACCCAGGCGATCAGCGCCCAGATCCACCACTTGACGTCGGTGCCGGTCTTCTGCTGCACGTAGGCCTCGACGGTCGGGCCGAGCATGCCGTACAGGCCGATCTGCAGCAGGTTGTAGGCCAGCAGCGCGATCAACGCCGCGGCGACGCCCGCTTCGCGGCCGAGCCCGCGGGTGATGAAGGCGTAGAAGGCCCCTGCGTTGCTGATGTGCCTTGACATCGCCACGTAGCCGACGCTGAAGAGGCCCAGCACGACGGCCACCACGATGAAGGCGGCGGGGACGCTGGTCAGGCCGGTGGCCGCGAAGGCCGTGGTGACCACGCCGGCGGTCACGGTCAGCGGGGCCACTCCGGCCAGCACGAAGTAGACCACTGACGGGACGCCGAGCCGGTCGCGGGCGAGCGCCGCGGAGACGCTCCCCGGCTGCGCGAGTGTGCTTCTTGCCATGGTGGGTGCTCCTATCGGGGACGGATAGAGCCTTGATGGCGGGCGGACCGGGCGGCTGGGGCCGGCCGGTGCCGGTATCGGATGGTGGTGGGTACTTCCTCGCAGTCAGAGGCGGTGGGCGGCGATGGCGCTGCCGACCGCCGCCTCGGTCTGGGTGATCAGTTCGACGAGCGAGGCGCGCAGCGAGCCGAGCAGCTGCGCGGCCCGCCGCAGCGCGGCCGGGCGGCTCTGCCGGACCTCCCACAGCACCGGCTGGTCGAGCCCGGTGGCCCGCAGCAGGCCGATGAGCACGAGGTCCCGCGGTTCGAGGTCCTGGCCGCGGATCAGCTGCGTGCACAGCAGCGCGGTCGGGCGCACGGCGACGTCCACGGAGGTGGGCAGCCAGCGGCCGCCCTGCCACGGCCGCTTGCGCGCCTCGCGCACCAGCAGGCCGTCGTCGATCAGGCGCCGGCCCACCTCGACGTGCGCGCTCTGGCCGAAGAAGGCCAGCCAGGTGCGCGTCGGATGCTGTTCCTGCTTGAGGAATTCCAGGACGCGGCCGGACAGCGCGTCCTCGCGCGGACTCGAATCGAGCACCGCGACGGTCCCGTCGCGCAGCTCGATGCGTTCGGCCAGGGCCAGCTCGCCGAGCAGCGCCCCGGCCAGGCCGAGGCCGGCGATCCGCTCCGCGAGGCGCGGCTTGCCGGTCGACTCCTCGTGCGCCATGAGGAAGAAGTCGTCGGCGAGCCGGCCGGTGCCGCCGCCGGCTCTGTGCTCCTGACCGTGCGGATGTCCGGTCACGGCGCCGCCATGCCGTCGGCGCGCCGCCTTACACGGCGTCGGCGGTGTGCCGGGCGCATGTTCAGAGCCTCCAACATCGGATGACAGCTGAGCCGTCATCACGGAACGCATCGCCGTGGAGACTATCCGCTTAACCCGTACAGATTCCAGAGCCCGGGGCGATCAGCTTCGAACTCTGCGATCGATCTTTCTGAGGATTCTGTGAGAACCCGGCCGGAGCACCTCAGTGACCTGCGATAACGCCCCAGCGCGGGCCGCGGCCGTTGGCTGAAGCGGCCAACAATCCGGCCCCGGACTTGGCACACATCACACCTGTGCGGCATCCGGCCGCACGGAAGAATCGGAGCGGTCACGCCACGGGCCGCGCCGCGCGGGCGGCGCGCAGAGCCGGCGCCGGCGCCGTGGCCTTCGTCCCCTGAAGGAGCCACCGTGTCCTCCGGTACCCGAATCGTCTCGCTCGGCCACTACCAGCCCGCCCGGGTGCTCACCAACGCGGACCTCGAAGAGATGGTCGAGACCAGCGACGAGTGGATCCGCAGCCGCGTCGGCATCGCGACCCGGCGCATCGCGGGCCCGGACGAGACCGTGGACGAGATGGCCACGGCGGCCGCCGAGAAGGCGCTGGCCTCCAGCGGGCTGACCGCCGCGCAGATCGACCTGGTGATCGTCGCCACCTGCACCGCCCTCGACCGGTCTCCGACCATGTCGGCGCGTGTGGCGGCCCGGCTCGGCCTGGGCAGTCCGGCGCTGCTCGACGTGAATGTGGCCTGCGCCGGCTTCACCCACGCCCTCGCGCTCGCCGACCACGCGATCCGCGCCGAGAGCGCCACGAACGCCCTGGTGATCGGGGTGGAGAAGCTGAGCGACTTCACCGACTGGACCGACCGCAGCACCTGCGTGCTGGTCGGCGACGGAGCCGGGGCCGCGGTCGTGAGCGCGAGCGAGCAGGCCGGGATCGGCCCGGTCACCTGGGGTTCGGTGCCGCAGATGGCCAGCGCGGTCCGGATCGAGGTGGAGCGGGACGAGGACGGCGCGCCGCGGCGGGCGGGCGGGGCGCGGTTCGCGCAGGACGGGCAGAGCGTGTACCGCTGGGCCACGACTCAGCTGCCCGAGATCGCGCGGCGGGCCTGCGAACGCAGCGGCCTGACGCCGGCGGACCTGGCCGCGGTGGTCTTCCACCAGGCGAACCTGCGGATCATCGAGCCGCTGGCGGCCAAGCTCGGCGCGGTCAACGCGGTGGTGGCGAAGGACGTGGTCGAGTCCGGCAACACCTCGGCGGCCAGCATCCCGCTCGCCCTGGCCAAGCTCGTCGAGCGCGGCGAGATCCCGTCCGGCGGCCCGGCGCTGCTGTTCGGATTCGGCGGCAACCTCTCCTATGCCGGGCAGGTCGTACGCTGTCCGTGATCAGGCGGGCGGCATTTACAGACCGGCACACACAGAGCGGACGAGCGCGCATGGCGGAGCAGGCTGGCTGGAGCACGCGGCAGGTGGAGACCGGCAACAGCTTGGCCTTCAACGTGGCCGAGCAGGGTGACGCCGGCGGTCGCGCGGTGCTTCTGCTGCACGGATTCCCGCAAACGCACCGCTGCTATGACGCTCTCGCGCAGCGCCTCGTGCCGCACGGCCTGCGGTTGCTCGCGCCCGATCAGCGCGGCTACTCCCCTGGCGCGCGGCCGATCGAGGTCGAGGCGTATGCGATCGGTGAGCTGGCCGGGGACGCGGCGCGGATCCTGGACGCCTACGGGATCGAACAGGCCGACGTCGTCGGTCACGACTGGGGCGCGGTGGTCGGCTGGGCGCTCGCCGCGACACGGCCCGAGCGTGTTCGTACGCTGACCGCGGTGTCGGTACCGCACCCGCGGGCTATGGGCGCCGCGCTTGCGGACGAGAACAGCGGGCAACGCGAGCGTTCCGCGTACATCCAGTTGTTCCGCCAGCCGGGCAAGGCCGAGGACGTGCTGCTGGAGGACGACGCGGCGCGGCTGCGCGCCGTGTTCGAGCCGCTGCCGCAGTCCGCCGCCGAGCCGCATGTTAGAGCCCTGAGCGACCCGGCGACGCTTACGGCGGCGCTGAACTGGTACCGCGCGATGCGAGCCGAGGTGTCGGCCGCACTGCCGCGGGTCAGCGTCCCGACGACGTACGTCTGGTCCTGCGGCGACATCGCGATCGGGCGCGCCGCGGCGGAGCTCTGCGCCGGGCAGGTGACCGGCCCGTACCGCTTCGTCGAGCTGGACGGAATCAGCCACTGGATTCCGGACCAGGCTCCTGACGCGCTGGCCGCGGCCGTGCTCGAGCGCCTCGGCTGACCCCGCGCCAGAACGGATACAGCCAAAACCGACGCGGCTAGAACGGATACGGCGCGATCTCCGCCCGGACCGTGACCCAGCGCGTCTCGGTGAAGGCCTCGACGTTGGCCGCCGCGCCACCGAAGCGGGCACCGGTGCCTGACGCCGCCAGCCCGCCGAAGGGCACCGTCGCCTCGTCGTTGACGGTCTGGTCGTTGATGTGCACCAGCCCGGTCGGGATCCGGTCGGCCAGCTCGAGGCCGCGCATCACGTCGCGGGTCAGGATGCCGAGGGAGAGTCCGTATTCGGTGTCGGCGGCGAGCTTGGCGGCCTGGTCGAGCGTGGAGAACCGGGTGACCGGCGCGACCGGGCCGAACACCTCCTGGGCGTATGCCGGGGCGTCGGGCGTCACCTCGGCCAGCACCGTCGGGCGGTAGAAGAGGTCTTCGTAGGTGCCGCCGGCCGCCAGCCGCGCGCCGGCCTCGACGCTCGCGGTGACCAGGCCGTGCACCTTGTCGCGCTGCCCGGCGTCGATCAGCGGGCCGAGCGCGACCGTCCCGCTGGCCGGGTCGCCGACCGGCAGGTGGTTCGCCTTCTCGGCGAGCGCGGCCACGTAGTCGTCGTAGACGGCCTCGTGCACGAGGTGGCGTCCGGTGGTCATGCAGATCTGGCCCTGGTGCAGGAACGAGCCCCAGGCCCCGGCGGAGACCGCGCGGTCCAGGTCGGCGTCGTCGAGCACGATCAGGGCGCTGTTTCCGCCGAGCTCCAGGTGCGCGCGCTTGAAGTGCTCGGCCGCGAGGACTCCGACGCGACGCCCGGCCGCGGTCGATCCGGTGAACGAGATGACGCGCACGTTCGGGTCGGTGACCAGTGCCTCGCCGGCCTCGACCCCGCCGGGCAGCACGTGCAGCAGCCCCTCGGGCAGCCCGGCCTCCTCGAAGAGGCGGGCCAGCACGACGCCGCCGCACACGGCGGTGCGCGGGTCCGGCTTGAGGATCATCGCGTTGCCGAGGGCCAGCGCCGGCGCTACCGAGCGGCTGGCCAGGATCAGCGGGAAGTTGAAGGGGGCGATCACGCCGACCACGCCGACCGGCACGCGGCGGGAGAAGCTGAGCCGCGGTTCGCCGCTGGGGATCAGCTCGCCGTAGGGGCGGGACGGAAGCGCCGCGGCCTCGTGCAGTTCGCCGAGCACGAGGCCGATCTCGAAGGCGGCGGCGCCGGGCACCTTGCCGCCCTCGCGCACGAGCCACTGCTCGACCTCCGCCCGATGCTCCTCCAGCAGCACGGCGGCGCGGCGCAGCACGGCGGCGCGCTCGTGGTACGGCGCGGCGGCCCAGGCCGGCTGCGCGGCGGCGGCGAGCGCGCTCGCGCGGGCCACGTCGGCGGCCGCGGCCGAGCCGATCCGGGCCAGCTGCCCGCCGGTCGCCGGTTCGACGACCGCGGCGTCGCCGCCGGCGGCCTCGCTCCAGCCGCCGAGGAACACCTGTCCGTCCCAGGTCGACGGGTCGAGGAATGCTTGGTCTGCCACGGCGAATCTCCTGCTGGCGGCGCGGCCGGTAAGGCCGGGTGGGGCGGGCGATATTCGAGCAACGGGTGCGCAGGGCGAACGTTCGTGCTGGCTGCGAACATAGGCCGCTACGCCTGAGTCGTCAACGGTTCAACTAGATGGTTCGACCGGAACCCGCCGCGCGCGTGGGCGCGAGCCGTTGACCGGCCGATAGGAGCCGCCATAACGTGCGAGCGGATCAACTGAGTCGTTCCGAGTAGTCCAAGGCGGGAGGGGAGCGGATGGCCGAGCCGGCGCCGGAACCCGCGCCCCAGCCGAGCCGGGACGGCGCGGGCGCGTTCGTGCAGTCGCTTGACCGCGGGCTCGCGGTGATCCGGGCCTTCGACGCCGAGCATCCGGAGCTGACGCTCTCGGAGGTGGCCAGGGCCACCGGACTGACCCGGGCGGCCGCCCGGCGCTTCCTGCTGACTTTGGTGGAGCTCGGCTACGTGCGCACCGACGGCCGGCTGTTCGCGCTGCGGCCGAAGATCCTCGAGCTCGGCTACGCCTACCTGTCCAGCCTGAGCCTGCCGGAGATCGCGCTGCCGCACTTGGAGCAGCTGGTGGAGCGGGTGCACGAGTCCAGCTCGGTCTCGGTGCTCGACGGCGACGAGGTGGTCTATGTCGCGCGGGTGCCCACCAAGCGGATCATGACGGTCTCGATCAGCGTGGGGACCCGCTTCCCCGCGTATGCGACCTCGATGGGCCGGGTGCTGCTGGCGTGGCGCTCGGCCGAGTGGCTTGACGGCTACCTGGCGTCGGCCAGCCTTCGCGCGCTGACCGCGCACACGCTCGCCGATCCCAAGTCGCTGCGCGCCGAGCTGGCGGCCGTGCGGGAGCGCGGTTGGGCCATGGCGGATCAGGAGCTCGAGGAGGGGCTGCGTTCGGTGGCCGCGCCGATCCGGGACCAGTCCGGCCAGGTGGTGGCCGCGATCAACGTGGCGACGAACGTGTCGCGCACCGGAGCCGACGAACTGGTCGACCGGATCGTGCCGCAACTGCTGGTCACCGCCGGCCTCATCGAGCAGGATCTGGCCCGGTCCACGATCGCCCAGTCCTCAGGAGCCCGATCCACGGGACCGCGGTCCCCGGCCTCGGCACGGCGCGGACAGCTCGCGAAGCAGGCGGCGGCTAGCCGACAGCCGGTCCCGAGGCTCTGAGGACGTCGAACCGCAGCAGGACGCGCCGGTCACGCACCATCGCGGCGCGGTACTCGCCCCAGTCGGGGTGCTCGCCGCTGACCGTGCGGTAGTAGTCGACCAGCGCCTCGATGCGGTCCGGGCCGTCCGCGAACTCGGCCTGCCCCTCGACCTGGACCCACGGTCCGTAGAAGCCTTCGCTGAACACGCACAGCGCGACGCGCGGGTCGCGGCGGGCGTTCTTCGTCTTGGCGCGGTCCTCGGTGACGCTCACGATGATCCGGCCTTCGGCATCGACGCTCGGCGTCACCGGCGACATCTGTGCCTGTCCGTCGCGGCGGTACGTCGTCAGCACGCCGCGCGGATTGGCGGCCACGAATTCACGCGCCCGCGCGATCCGGTCAACCTCGTCGCCCACGGCGACTCCCCTCTCCCCTGGCTGCGCCGACTGCCCGTCAGCTCCCTTGCCGGGAGCCGACTGCGACGGCACCCGAAGTCAACCGGATCGGCGCTGCGCCGATTCCCGCGCCGCGCCGAGTCAGGCCTGAATTCCCCCGCGCGAGTAGCCGACCAGATAATCCGGTATCCGCGCGCCCTGCGCGAGGTTCTCGTCCGGGACCGGTGCGCCGGCGGCGAGCCTGAGCGGGATGTGTCCGGCCCAGTACGGCAGGTCGAGGTCCTCGGGCTCCTCGCCGATCTGGGAGCCGCGTGCCTTCAGCGAGACCTCGTCGAGCTCGATCGCCACGATGGCGGTCTTGGCGAGCTCCTTGCGGGACGCGGGGCGGGTGTCCTTCGACCGGCCCTCGGCGACGTGGTCGATCAGCGCGGCCATGGCGCTGAGCTTCTCCTCCTCGGACCGCACGACGCGGGCGGTCCCGTGGATGACCACCGATCGGTACGGGGCCGAGTGGTGCAGCCACGAACGCGCGAATACGAGGCCGTCGATCAGCGTGATGGTCACGCCGACCGGTTCGCCGTCGAGAAGGGAGAAACGCCCGCCGGAGGAGCCGTGGATGTACAAGGTGTCGCCGTTGCGCGCGTGTACGGTCGGCAGCACGACCGGGGCGCCGTCGCGAATGAAGCCGACGTGGCAGACCAGGGCTTCATCGATCACCGCGTGGACCGCGGCGCGGTCGTAGCTGGCGCGCGACGCGTAGCGGGTCGGAGTGCTGCGCTCGGTCCGTATGTACTCGTCCTGGGTGTATCCGCTGTCTGTCGCCGCCACCGCTTGCCCCTTCTATTGTTCTAATACATAATACATTTTGTGTTGGAACAAAGCTCCTGGGTCGCAGACTATGAGGTCGCCGGGGCCCGCGCAAGCGATATCGCCGCCAGCATCGAGGCGGCGATCACGCACGGCCGGTTGACGCCCGGCGCCGCGCTCCCCCCGGTTCGCGAGCTGGCCGCGCAGCTCGGCGTGAACGCGAACACCGCCGCGAGCGCCTACCGGCTGCTGCGTGACCGCGGCACGGTCGAGACCCGCGGCCGCAACGGCACGCTGGTGCGTGAACGCCCGGCGACCAGTCCGGCCAGCCGCGCGCTCGCTCTGCCGTTGGGGACGGTGGACTTGTCCACGGGCAACCCGGACCCGACGCTGTTACCGCACCTGAACCCTCGACCGGTGACGCGGCCACACCTTTACGGCGAACCGGTGCTTGATCCCGCGCTGCGCCGTCACGCCGAGCGCATCCTTTCCCGCGACGGCATCGACTCCGAGCACCTGGCCTGCACCTTCGGCTCGCTCGACGGCATCGACCGGCTGCTGACCGCGCATCTTCGGCCGGGCGACACGGTGGCGGTCGAGGACCCGGGCTGGGCGCATCTGCTCGACCTGCTGGCCGCGGACCGGCTCACGCCCCTGCCGGTCGCGGTCGACGACGCCGGCCCCGATCCGGAAGAGCTGGCCAAGGCGCTGGCGGCGGGCGCGAAAGCGTTCATCGTGACCACCCGCGCGCAGAACCCGTACGGCGCCGCGATCACCGAGGAGCGTGGCAGGCAGCTGCGCGCGGTGCTGCGGGACTATCCCGATGTTCTGACGATCGATGACGATCACGGCGCGGACGTGACCCCGGGTCCGCCGTATTCGCTGGCCGAGGCGACGCGGCACTGGGCCTATCTGCGCAGCGCGTCGAAGTCTTACGGTCCGGACCTGCGTATCGCACTGTTGTCCGCGGACGCGATTACTCACGACCTCATCGCCGGCCGGCTGCGCCATACCGCACGGCACGTGAGCCGCATCATCCAGACGACGTGGGCCGATGCCCTTGCCGATCACGCGACGCAGAAGCTGGTGAGCAGCGCCGGGGAGCGGTACGCGGAGCGCCGTACCGCGCTGATCGATGCGTTGATGCAACGGGGCGTTCAGGCTCACGGAAGCAGCGGCCTGAACGTGTGGGTGCCGGTCCCGGACGAGAGTGCCGCGCTCAGCGCTTTGCTGGCGGCGGGATTCGCTGCCGCTCCCGGTGCGTGGTTCCGGATCCGTACCGCACCGGGCCTGCGCGTCACGAGCGCGGTACTCGATCCGAGTCAGTCCGATCGCGTGGCGGATGCGCTGGCGACGGCCGTACACCAGCCGCCCGACCCCGGCACCGGCTGGAGCTGACGCGCCGTCACGGCGCGAGGTCGAGATCAGAGCTCGGCGGGGCGCTCGTTGTACACGCCCGCGTACTCCTGCCCGGAGAGCTTCTGGATCTGCTCGATGACCGCGTCGGCCACCACCCGCCGGGCCCGCGAGTTCTCCGCCACCGGCTCGCCCGGGAAGTCCAGCTTCGTCGCGTCGATCGGCTCGCCGAAGCGCACGGTGACCGGGACGATCTTCGGGATCTTCGCGCCGACCGGCAGCACCTCGCGGGTGCCCTGGACCGCGAGCGGCACGATCGGCGCGCCGGACTTGAGCGCCAGCCAGCCGACGCCGACCTTGGCCCGGTAGAGCCGGCCGTCGAGCGAGCGGGTGCCCTCGGGGTAGATCACGAAGGCGCCCCCGCTGTTGATGACGGCCAAGGACTGGTCTAGCGAGTCTTTAGCGGCGCGATGGTCGCCGCGCCGCACCGGGATGGCGCCGATGGCGGTGAAGAACCCCTTCATCATGGCGCCCTTGACGCCCTTGGTCTCGAAATACTCCGCCTTCGCGATGAAGGCGACGCGCCGCGGGGTGATCATGGGGATCAGCAGGGAGTCGACGAAGGAGAGGTGGTTGGAGGCGAGGATCACCGGCCCGTGGCTGGGGATGTTCTCCCGGCCCTCGATCTTCGGCCGCCAGATCAGCAGCGTCAAGCGGGTCGTCAGTGCCTTCAACACCACGTAGAACACGCCACGCCTCTCTAGTCCGTCACGGCGCCGTTGTCCGTGTCTGCGAGCGGGCCGGAATCGAAGGATACGGCCTAGCCTCGTTCGGGTGACAGCCGCCCGACACGTCCGGCGCAGTGTCGCACCAGCCGCGTCTCGTCTGCCAACCTCACGTTCACTGTGCTCGATACAGCGCCTGTCGTCGATGGCGACCTGATGATCAATACCATGCGCGCGCCGTTGCCGGGGCGGGTGTTCCCGTCCCGTCTGCCGCGTGACCGCCCACCGCTCGGCCCGGACGGAAGGCCGGCGACGCGCTGGACCGATCCGCGTGTCGCGGCGGCCTACGCGGAACGCGACGACGAGGCGGAACGCGACACGCTCTGGCCGGTCCTCGCCGACGCGGTACGCCCGCCGCAACCCAAGCGCGTCTCCGGACGGCCGGACGGCACGGTCCTGGACCTCGGCTGCGGCCTCGGCGGCCTGGCGCAGTACCTGGCGGACCGTCATTGGCTGCGCGTCTACGCGTTCGACGTCTCCCCGACGATGCACCGGATCGGCGCGCAACGCTTCCGCGACGCCTGGGTTGTACGCACGATGCCCGACACGCGCGGCCGAATCCCGCTGCGCCGAGCACAATGCACGGCGGCCGTCGCGCACCGGCTGTTGCTCCATCTGGCGCACCCCTGTCTGATCGTCGGGTTGCTGACCGAGGCTCGCAGGGTGCTGCGCCGGGGAACGCCGCTGGTCGTGGTCGAGCGGGACACCCGCGAAGCGCCCGCCGCAACACCGGGCGCGAACGAACCGGCTGCCCGGAACCTGTCAGACGGCGACTCGTACGTCGAGCACTACCGATTGCGCGACGGGTCGACGCTTCCCGTCACCGCGTGGTGGTACTCCCCCGCGACCATCGTCGAGTGCATGGCGACGGCCGGGTTCCACATCGAGGAGATCCGGGTTCTGCCGTGCCCGGATCGTCCGCTCCTGTATCGCGCCTCCGCGCTTTAGCGGCGCTGCGCCGAGGCCTTGGCCGCCCTTTACCGATCCCCGCCGCTGCTGACTTAGCCTCCTGCCGCCGCACGCAGCGCGTCTGCGATCCCGGTGTCCTGCGGGCCGAGGAAGGTCGGATCCGGCGTGAAGACGCCCTGGTACATCGCGCTCGCCCCGGCCAGGATCTCGCGGGCATCGTCGTTGAGGTACTCGTCGTGGCCGAGCCGCCAGCCGGCGGCGCCGTCGCCGACCCCGTAGGCCTCGATCCCGGCCGCGCGGCACAGGTACACCGCGCGCGGCACGTGGAAGGACTGGCTGACGACGATGGCGCGGGTGACGCCGAAGACCCGCTTGGCCCGGTCGCAGGTCTCCCAGCTGTCGAATCCGGCGTAGTCGAGCACGATCAGCCGGCTCGGCACGCCGTGCGCCTCGAGGTAGTCGCGCATGGCCTTGGGCTCGTTGTAGGTGGGCGTCGAGTTGTCGCCGGAGACGAGGAACACCTTGATCTTGTGCGCCCGCCACAGCGCGAGCGAGACGTCGAGCCGTGAGGCGAGGTAGGGGCTCGGGCTGTCGCCGGAGACCGCCGCGCCGAACACGATGCCCACCGGCTCGGCTGGAACGGTGGAGACGGAGCGGACGTACTGGTCGCCGCTGAGCCGTACGAAGGACACCGGTAGGAAGAACAGCACGGTCGCGACGCAGATCAGCTGGTAGGTCCGCCGCAGTCGTCGGCGCCGAACCGCCGCGCGCGAGGACGTCTGGTCACCCTCGGCGCCTACCCGCTCCTCCGGCAGCCGCTCCGCCGCAGCGCCCGCCTGCTCATCGCCAGCGTCCGCCCGCTTCTGCTCCGCCCCGCCCCCAGCAGTCAGTCCACTGTCAACGCCATCAACACTGCCAACTCCATTAACTCCACCAACGCCGCCGATGCCATCATGGCCGCCGTCATCAGGAATCTGCGTCACCGCCGCCTCCACCCCGCAGCCCGCCTCGACCCGTACGGTCACCTGCTGGAAGGGACTGTGGCTGCTGCCTTAGCGGTTGCGACTCACACAGCGCGGGACCGGCGGCGCAGTGCCAGCTCGTCCACGACTCCGTGGCTCAGCAGCGCGGCGGGCGGATCGGCGGCCGCGCCGTCCACCGGCTCGCCGGGCAGCTGCGTGAGCACCGCCTCGACCTCACGCCACACGGCGCCGACGGAGATGCCGAACACGCCCTGGCCCGCGTGCACCAGCTCCACGACCTCCTCGGCCGAGGTGCACTCGTACACGGTCGCGCCGTCGCTCATCAGGGTGATGCCGGCGAGCTCCGAGCTGCTGCGCGCGTGAACGTGCGCGACGGCCGCACGGATGTTGTGCAGTGAGACACCGGTGTCCAGCAGTCGCTTGACGATCTTGAGAATGACGATGTCGCGGAAGTTGTACAACCGGCCGGCGCCTGAGCCCGGCACCGGGGTCAGCGAGGGTCGCACCAGGTCGGTCCGGGCCCAGTAGTCGAGCTGGCGGTAGGTGATCCCCGCCGCAGCACACGCGACCGTACCCCGGTACCCGTAAGTGTCGAACGGATCCGGGGCAGCGCCCCGCGCACCGGTGGCAACCGCGCTCAACGCCGACCTCCGTTCCGCACGTCGTGCTTACCGCTGACTGCTTACCGCGTTTAGGTGCCGTCTGCCGTTCTCGTTCGCCGTCTGTCGTATACCGCGCACCGCCCGACCCACACCACCGGCCGCCGCAGCGCTCTCGCGCCCTCGGCCGGAAACCCGCCCCGTCAGTGGCCTTCCCACTGCGGCCTTCCCACAGTGGTCTTCCCATGTGGAGCCGGTCCGGCAAACCCTCCGAACCGGTGACCCGGCCCGCCGGGACGGCCGCCCTACCACCCCATCGCAGCGCCCGCGACGCTGTCGACGCTTCGTGGCAGGCTCTGCCGACCGTACGCAGTAGCCCCTCCCCGCGTCAACGACCACCGCGTTCGCCACGCCGGGCGACCGGGATCGCGCCGGTTGGATCAGGCCTCGAAATCCTCCGGCGAGATCTGGTCCAGGAACTCCCGGAACCGCTCCACCTCGTCCTCCTGGTCGTCCGGCAGCAGGATGCCGGCCTCGGCGAGCACCTCCTCGGCGGCGAAGATCTTCGCCCCGCAGCGCAGCGCCATCGCGATGCCGTCGGAGGGCCGGGCCGAGACGGTGACCCCGCCGTCGAAGACCATCTCGGCGAAGAAGGTGCCCCCGCGCAGCGAGGTGATCCGCAGCGCGGTGAACCGCCGTCCGAGCGCTTTGAGGGTGTCGCGGAACAGGTCATGGGTCAGCGGCCGGGGCGGCGCGGCCCCCTCAAGCGCGGCCGCGATCGCGCTCGCCTCGCCCTGGCCGATCCAGATCGGCAGGAACCGCTCCCCCGAGCTCTCCCGGAGCAGCACGATCGGCAGATTGGACGGCAGTTCGACGCGAACGCCGACAACGTCGAGTTCGTTCACGATAGACACCCTAGCGCGCGCCGGGGCGCACAACCGCTCCAGCCGGTTGATTCCAAGGCCTGGGGGCCGAAACGCTTCGGGAGCACGTCCCAAGCACGTCGCGGAGCAGGAAGAGAAGCGGGAAGAAAGCGCGAAAACCAGTCGAGGAGGCTAGGGAATCCGAGTCTCCCGGGCGCGCTCCCGAGATGGTCCATGGCGAAGCACGTGAAGCAGCGAAGAGGGCGAAGCGGCGAACGTCGGCGTGGCGGCCCGGAAGAGGGCGGCGTCGATGGGGCCAGCGCCGCGGGTCGGCCGTCAGCCGCGCAGGAGCGCAGCGCGGACGAGGGCGGCGTGGAGGCGGACCGCGGCTGCCGCGGCCTCGGCACCGCGGCCGGGTCCGGCAAGGAGGGTGCGCTCCCGCCGGGCCGCGTCACGGCTGGGGCCGGGCGAGGTCGCCGACGTGATGAGTTCCGCGACGCGAGCGGCCGAGGCCGCCACCACGCGCAGGTGCCGCGGCTCCATGCCGAACTGGGCCAGTTCCGCTGCCGCGCGGGCGACCAGCAGGTCCGCGCCGCCGGCCGACCGGTTCCCGGACAGCAGGCCGTACTCCACCAGCCCGTCCACCCAGGCCCGGTCCGTGCGCGCCGCAGCTGCCAACTGGTCCCGGTCCAGGGCCACCTCGCCGAGGTCAGGCGCGAAGAATTCGGGGTCGGGCCAGCGACGGTCGGCGCGACGGGACGCGACGGTGGACGTCGCGGCGGCATTGGTGCCCGAGCCGTTTGCGACCGGGCCGTTGGTGGCCGCGCCATTCGCGACCGTGGAAGTCGCGGCTCCATTCGCGATCGTGCTGGTGGCGGCCGAGCCGTGCACGGCTGAGCCTTTGGCGATCGTGCCGTTCAAGGCCCGACCGTTCGGGGACGGTGCGGTCTGAGACGGTGCGGCCGCTGCGGAGGCTTTGGCGGCGGAGTCGATACGGGCGGACGCGGGCGCGGCACCGGGCACGGTTGCTGTCGCGTCGGTCAGGTCAGCACACTGCGACTGGTGCTCGAGACCCGCCGGGCCCTGCTGCGGCACACCGGCGACCGGCTTCCCACCGCTGGCCGCCGGGACGTCGAAGAGCGCGTCCGCGGGCAGCCGGCCGGCCTGACGCCGAGTCGCAACGCCCTGCATGTCGTCCACCGCGGCCGAGCGCGCCGCCGGGACCCGCGAGGAGGCGGACCGGCCGGTACGCGCCATGCCGCGGCCCGTGTGGCGCGCGGCTGCGGCGGCCTGGCCAGGCGCGCCGACCGCTGCGAACTCGTCCTCGGCCGCGGATTGCCCGGCGGCCGGGTGAGTCAGCGGATGCTCGGCGCCGGAAAGGTCGGCGGCGTCGGGGCTGCCTGCCCAATCGGATCCCGCTGCGCCGGGATCCGGATGCCCGGCGTCTGCTGGATCCGACACCGCGGCTGCGGGCTGGTTCGACAGCACGATCCTGATGAGGTCGAGGTCGGCCTCCGAATAGCGGCGGTAGCCCGAGGAGCTGCGTGCCGGGATGAACTGCCCGGCCGCCTCGATCCGGCGCAGCGCCGCCGCCGTGACGCCGGGGAAATCGGCGGACAGCGCGGCCGCCGCCTCGCCGATGGTCAGGGTGCGGCGGCTCACGCGGCCATAGGACGAGGCCGCGGTGTGCGCCCGCGCCCCGGTGCCCGCCCGGCCCTCGGCCGCACTGCGCGCCGTGCGCGTGCCGGCCCCACTACCGTTCGTCGACCCTCGCGTGCCCGCCATGGTGTCTCCCGGTCCTCGTGGTGCCAGATGGTGCTCGGTGCCCTCACCGCTTCCGGATCCAGTATGTCGGGGGCCGCCGACAGGATCGGAGGACCGCCGGTCGAACCGGATCCGGCCCGGTCGTCCCAGCTTGCCGGGTGCCGCGGGCGCGCGTCCACGCCACGCGCCGCCGCTTTACCGCTTTGCTTAGCGCCCTTCCGGCCAACGCCGAGGCACTAACGGCCTCCGGTGAGGAACACCAGCCGGTACTTGCCGATCTGGACCTCGTCGCCGTCCGCGAGGAGGACTTCCTCGATGCGCTCCCGGTTCACGTAGGTGCCGTTGAGCGAGCCGACATCGCGCACCAGGTAGCCCTGCGCGGCGCGGGTGAACTCCGCGTGCCTGCGGGAGACCGTCACGTCGTCGAGGAAGATGTCGCTGTCGGGGGCGCGCCCGGCCGAGGTGACCTCGGTGTCGAGCAGGAAGCGGCTGCCCGCGTTCGGCCCGCGCTGCACCACCAGCAGGGCGGTGCCGGCCGACAGGCTCTCGGTCACACCGGCCTGCGGGTCGGCCAGCTCCCCGGCGGCGGGCTCCCCGGTGTCGGTGAGGTTGACCGCGCCGAGGGCGAGGGTCGACGTCACCTCCGCGGGCCGCTCGCCGGAGACAGGGTCCACCGGCACCGCCCCGGGCACCAGCGGGTTGCCGCAGTTGGAGCAGAAACGGCTGCCTTCCGAGTTGGCGTGCCCGCAGCGGGCGCACAACGGCATCGATCCGACCTCCCGCCGCGGCTCCGGCGCGGCAGCTCGTGACTGGCTGTGGGCGCCGCCGGGAGCGGGAGGCGGCGACGCATCGAAACCTAGGCGTCCGTCCGGCTCCGGGTCAACCGACCCGCCGGGCGCCGCAGGGGCCGGGTTATCGCCCCGGCCGCGGCCGAACCGACCGAACAGCGCCACTGAACCCTCCCGCCGCCCTTCTCCCGATCCGTCGGCTACTTCTCGGCGACGGCGCGGTAACCGGCGGCGTCGAGCAGCCCGTCCAGCGCCTCGGGCCCGGATACCTCGACCTCGAACATCCACCCTTCACCGTAAGGGTCCGAGTTCACCAGCTCCGGGTTGGCGTCGAGGGCGCCGTTGACGGCGGTGACGGTGCCGCTGACCGGCGCGTAGATGTCGCTGACCGACTTGGTGGACTCCAGTTCGCCGCAGGGCTCGCCGGCCTGGATCTCGGCCCCGGACTGGGGCAGGGTGACGAACACGATGTCGCCGAGCGCGTCCTGCGCGAAGTCGGTGATGCCGACCCGCAGCACCGTGCCGGAGTCCGCCCTCACCCATTCGTGTTCGGCGGTGTACTTCAGGTCCTCGGGGATGTCGGCCGTGGCCACTGCGCTGCTCCGTTGCTGGTTCAGGGCCGCGGACCGGTGCCCGGCGGATCTCGCCGGAGCGCCCCCTTGCCGCGCGTCCGTGGTTTGTACTGTCAGGTAGCTGGTGTCGCGACCATACACGGTGGCCAGGCCGACCGACCACACAGCCGCAGTGCCTGTGGCCGGTCGGCCCGACATATGTCTTATGCGCCCTGCCTTATGCGCCCGTTACGCACCCGCCTGTTCCACGACAGCCGCCCACAGACCGAGTAGCTCGTCGGCCGATTCGGGGTCGGGTCCCTCTGCCCAGAGGTGTGTGACGGCCTCTGCGGGGTCGGGTAGGACGAGCGTCCAGCGGCCGTCGGCTTCGACGATGCGTACGCCGTCGGTCGTGTCGAGAATCCGGTCCTGCGCGGCCTCGACGACAGTACGCATCACCATGCCCTTGGCGGCCCACGGCGTCGGTACGTCCATCCTCCGCACATACGCACGCGGGATGCGAGCGTCTGCCTGCGACAGCGTCAGGTGCGTACGCGCGAGCAGGCCGAGCAGCCGCGTGAATGCCGCGATGCCGTCGAGCGAGGCGTGGAACTCCGGGATGACGAAACCGCCACGTCCGTCGCCACCGAAGATCACGCCCTTCTGCGCGGCGACACGGGTCAATTCATCGGGTGCGGTAGAAACCCACTCGATGCCGACCTTGTGGAATTCGGTGACCTGTTCAGCGACACGTGTCGTCGTTACTGGCAGCGCGATGGTGCCCGAGACCCGCTCGGCCGCCACCAGGTCCATGAGGACCAGCAGCGCCCGCTCGTCGTCGATACGCGCGCCGGTCTCGTCCACGAGCCAGATGCGTTCGCCGACCGGGTCGAACCGGACGCCCACCGAGGCGCGCGAGGAGGAGACCAGTTCGCCGAGCCGGCGCAGCGCCGCGGCCTGCTCGGCGGGCGACTCGGTCGGATGCGCCTCGTCCATGCCGAGGTTGACGGTGAACGCGTCCACGCCGATCCGGCCGAGCAGCGCCGGCAGCACAAGTCCCGCGGAACCGCCGCCGGAGTCGACGACGATCTTCATTCCGGACTCCGCGACACCGGACACGTCGACCCGGCTGAGCAACTCCTGCACGTAACTTTCAAAGATCCGGGACGGAGTGGCCAGATCGCCGATCTCGCCGGGGAACGCCCGGCGGAACTCGGCGCGCGAGTAAACCCGGTCGAGTTTGCGTTGGGCGGCCGGCGAGAGGTCGGCTCCGGTCGAGTTGAGGAACTGGATCTCGACCGAATCCGGCACTCCGGGCGTGGTCCGGATCGCGACGCCGCCGACTGTGCCGCGCGCCGTCTGAAGCCGCGCCACGGGCATCGGCACGCACTCAAGGTCGCGCACGTTGAGCGCGCTCGATGTAAGTGCCGCGATGACTGCACGCTTGAGCGCACGCGCGGCGCGCGAGCCATCACGCGCTGCGGTAACCGTCGCGCCCTTCTTGAGCGTGGTCGCGTAGGCGCTGGCGAGGCGGACCGCGAGTTCCGGGGTGATCTCGACGTTGACCACGCCGCTCACCCCGCGCGGCCCGAACAGCGAGCGCTGGCTGCGCTGCTCCCAGATGACGTCGGTGTTGACCACCGCGCCGGCCTCGACCGTCTTGAACGGGTAAATGCGCACGCCGGCCGCGAGGATCGACTCCTCTTCGATCAGGCACTCGTCGCCCACGACGACGCCGTCCTCGATCCGGGCCGCGCGCATCACGTCGGTGTTCTTGCCGACGACGCAGCCGCGCAGGTTGGCCTGCGGCCCTACGTAGACGTTGCCGTGGATGACGGCCCGGTGCAGGAACGCCCCGGTCTTCACCACGACGTTGGAGCCGATGACCGTGTGTTCCCGGATTTCGACTCCCGCCTCCACCTTCGAGTAGTCGCCGACGTAGCACGGGCCCTTGAGTACTGCGGCCGGGTCGATTTCGGCGCCCTCGGCCACCCACACCCCGGGCGCGGTCTCGAAGCCGTCGATCTCGGCCTCGACCTTTCCGGTGAGCACGTCCGCCTGCGCCTTGATGTACGACTCGTGAGTGCCGACGTCCTCCCAATAGCCCTCGGCGACATAGCCGTAGACCGGCTTGCCTTCGGCGAGCAGCCGCGGGAAGACGTCGCCGGACCAGTCCACCTGCTCGCCCGGCGCGATGTAGCTGAGGACTTCGGGCTCCATCACGTAGATGCCGGTGTTGACGGTGTCCGAGAAGACCTGCCCCCAGGTCGGCTTTTCCAGGAACCGTTCGACCCGGCCGTCCTCGGCGGTGATGGTGATGCCGAATTCCAGTGGGTCAGGCACACGGGTCAGGCACACCGTGACCAGCGCGCCCTTCTTGCGGTGGTACTCGATCAGCGCGGTGAGGTCGATGTCGGTGAGCGCGTCCCCGGAGATCACCAGGAAGCTGTCGCCCTCCAGCTGCGCCTCGGCGTTCTTCACCGAGCCCGCGGTGCCCAGGGGCGTGTCCTCGTTCGCGTAGTAAAGGCTCATCCCGAGCTCTTCGCCGTCACCGAAGTAGTTGCGCACCAGCGAGGCGAGGAACTGCACGGTGACGACGGTCTCGGTGAGTCCGTGCCGCTTGAGCAGCCGCAGCACATGCTCCATGATCGGGCGGTTCACCACGGGCAGCAGCGGCTTCGGCATCGAGGAGGTCATCGGTCGCAGCCGGGTCCCCTCTCCCCCGGCCATTACGACGGCTTTCATGATCCGCTGGGTCCTCTTTCCCGAATCAAAGGCGCGCGAAAGGCGCGCGGTCGCCCCCGTCGCCTCTTCCCTCCCCCGTTCGATCTCCCTTAATCAGCCGGGCGGCGCGAGAGGACGGATGTAGCCAAGATCACGCGCGGGCGGGAGGGCGGGCCGCGGAGGGCCGTCAAACGGCGCGGTCGGGCGGCGCGGTCAGCCTGCGGACCTGCACGACGTAGAGGCCGGCGGCCAGGTAGTACAGCGCGGTGCCCCAGATCGCGAAGGCCCAGCCGACCTCGCCGGCCACGTCGTGCAGCAGGCCGGTCCCGTCGCCGAGCAGCAGCAGCGGGAAGGCGTAGAGCAGGTTGAAGGTGGCGGCCTTGCCGAGGAAGTGAACCGGCGGCGGGCCGTAGCCGTGGCGCCGGAGGATCGCGAGCGGGATGCCCATCAGCAGGTCGCGGGCCACCAGCAGGACGGCGAGCCACACCGGGATGATCTGACGCGCCGCCAGGCCGGCCAGGGTGGCGAGGATGTAGAGCCGGTCGGCCGCCGGGTCGAGCAGCTGGCCGATCCGGCTGACCTGGCCGAACGCGCGGGCGATCTTGCCGTCGAGGTAGTCGGTGGCGCCGCTGACCGCGAGCAGGAGGATGGCCCAGCCGTCGTAGTGCGGCCCGTGGAAGACCGGCTGCAGGATCAGCCAGAGGAACAGCGGCACGCCGAGCAGTCGCAGCAGGCTGAGCGCGTTGGGGATGGTCCAGACCTGGTCGCCCGGCGTCGGCTCCGTCATGGCGCGAAGTCTACGGGTTGCCGCACGTCGCGGATGCAGGTGGCGGGAAGGTGGCGGGCGGCGCGGTGGTCCGACGACCAGACCTGTCTAATGCCAAGGACGGGCAAAGCTTGTGCCAAAGCCCGCGCCGCGGCCTTCCGGCCAGCATGAGCGGGTCGTAGCGTTGAGAGCGAACCGGCCGGCAGATGACACGTCCATCGGCGGTCGCGAGCACAGAGCACAGCCGTCCGCGCGTCCACGCTTCTCCCCCCTTGGCGTGGCCCGCGGGCGGCTGTCGTCCTTTTCCGGCTGCCGCGTCTGCGTCCGCGCCCGGTATGGAAGAGTATTCGCTCATGGACTCAGCGAAGACGGCGTCCGGGGCGCCCAGGGCGGATGCAATTGCGGGGAACGGGACCGGCCCGGTTCCGGGCGCGCCGGGGGCCTATCCGACGGGGCGGCAATTCTCCATCGCCGGCGGCGGATATCGAGCCGCGGTCACCGAGGTCGGCGCCGGACTTCGGGAACTGGAATTCCTCGGCGGCGGCGAACCCCGGCCGCTGGTCTACGGTTTCGCGGCGCACGAAGCGGCGCACGGCGGCGCCGGCCAATTGCTCGCGCCCTGGCCGAACCGGGTCGCCGGCGGGCACTACCGCTTCGACGGGGAAGAGCGGCAGCTCGACCTGACCGAACCCGCCCGCGGCAACGCGATCCACGGGCTGGTGCGGTGGTCGACCTGGCGGGTTGAGGAGCAGTCAGCTGAACGGGTCGTGCTGGGCCTCCGGCTCCACCCGCACCCCGGTTACCCGCACATCCTCGACCTGACCGCCGCCTACGCGGTGTCCGAAGCAGGGCTCGAAGTCGAGGTGACGGCCCGAAACGTCGGCGAGAACGCGGCGCCTTACGGCTATGCGGCGCACCCCTACCTGCTGCCGGGCGTGGCGCCGGAGCCGGACGCCGCCGACCAGTGGACGCTGCACGTGCCCGCACAGCACTGGGTCCAGGTCGACGAGCGGATGAACCCGGTGGGCCTCGCCGACGTGGATGGCAGCGGATACGACTTCCGCACTGCGCGGCAGCTCGGCCAAAGCCGGCTCGATACCGCGTTCGGAGGCCTGCAAAGGGAATTGGACGGCATCGGCAGGGTGCGGCTCAGCGAGCCCGGCGGAGGGCGCGTCACCCTGTGGATGGACCGTGGTTTGGAATGGATCCAGGTATTCACGGCGGACCCGCTCGACGGGGAAAGACACCGCGCCGCCGTGGCTGTTGAGCCCATGTCCTGCCCGCCGGACGCTTTCAACAGCGGCACGGATCTGATCCGCCTGGAACCTGGTGTGACGGTTGGCCACCGGTGGGGAATTCACGCGGGTTGAGGTGCATCCGCATGTGCATGCGGAACCCGAACTGACGGGGCGTCAGGGTAACAACTCGCAGGCCGTCTCGTCCAGTGCCTTGATCTCATGCTCGCTGATATCAGTGTTTTTTCTGACTATGGTTCCTGGCTGCTCCATTCGGGTTTATCATGGCCTGGAGAGTGAGCGACGGCGCGGTCCCGTGCGCTCCCCCGGACCGCACGGACGGGGCATCGGAGCAGCTGGGGCGCGCGGGGCGATGGTTGCGCACATCGTCAAAGCCCTGCGAAAAGCCCGTCTTGAGTAGTGCATCAGGATGCGAAGGGGTCAGTAATGAGTACAGCTACTAAGAAATCAAGCCTGTTACCGGTCTCGGGCGGCCGGTCGGCGCGCCGCGCCAGGGCGGTGGCGGAGGCGGAGCAGGTGCGGGCGCAGGAGTCGGCCTACCGGCCGGCCAGCGGGTACCTGTCCTGGCTGCTGACGCGGGCCAACCGCGAGCTCGGCCGGCAGATCGACCGGGTGCTCGACGAGGTCGACCTCACCGAGGCCCAGTACGGGGTGCTGCAGGCCCTGATCCACCTCAAGAGCGCGTCGTCGGCGACCCTGGCCCGCTCCGTGCAGGTGACGCCGCAGGCGATGGTCGGCCTGGTCGCGGCGCTCGAGCGCAAGGGCTACATCGCGCGCACGTCGCACCCGGGCGCCGGGCGGGTCATCACCACCACGGTGACCCCGATGGGCCAGGAGGCCTTCGACACGGCCAAGCGGCGGATCCGCAGCCTGGAGCGCAACGTGCGCAAGACGCTGACCGACGAGGAGTACGAGCTGGTCGTCACCAAGCTCGAGAAGCTGAGCACGATAATCTCCGAGGTCTGATCCGCCCGGGATGACCCGCTCCGGCGGGCCGGTCACACCCACCGGCCCGGCCCGGTACGCGGCGAGGTTCGTTGACGGCCGCGCCGTGCATCGCCCGCCCCCCAGTCGCGGCGATGCGCGGCGCGGCCTTCGTGTGCGCGCTCTTCGTCCCGCCTCTCCCTGCCTGCGCTTCCTGCCTACTCCTCGTGCCTGCACTTCGCCCCTCTGCATTGCCGCGTTTCGGTACGAATCCGGATCTTCCGGCGCTCACTCTCCTCTACCTTTCCGAACGATCCGGCGAAAGCCCCTGTCGCCGGGCGCCGAAGAGGCGATGATGATGTGGAACACCACGCGGGCGCCGGAGCTGGACCCGGCCCGGAGCCCGTGAGCCCGCGGACCGGCGTCCGCGGCGCGCGCCGGTTGGATCGTCGTCGCCGCGGGAACAACCTTCACCGCGTGGCTGTACCCGGATCGGGCGGAGGCGAGGCGCTCAGGTGGACCCCGTGGCTGGCGGAGTCGGGCTAGGCGTTCACCGCGGCGCGCTCTCGGCGCACTCTCCGGAAGTAGTCTTCGCCCCGGAGCGCATCGCGGCGCTCGCCGCCACGATCGCCCGCTGCGGCGACCAGGCCGGATCGATGGAAGGGGCCGCCCGGCAGGCGGTGGCCGCGATGCGCGGCGCCTTCCTCTCCGCCGAGGGCGAGTCCGCGATCGTCCTGGTGCGGCTCTTCCAGACCACCCGCTTCGAGCTGCTGACCCCGCAGCTGCGCTCGTACGCGCTGGCCCGCATGGCGCCCGGGGCGAGCGGCGAGGGCACCCGCTGCCTGGCGCTGCTGGCCACCCTCGGCGACCGGCCCACCTGGTGCGACCGGCACGCCTCCCGCGACCACCAGGCGCTTCCGCTGGCCGGCACCGAGGTGGTGCGCCGGGTGCCGCTCGGCCTGACCGTCATGGACCACCTGGTCGGCGCGGACCCGCAGCGCGCCGCGCATCCGCCGCATACCGGCCGGTCGAGCGCCGACGCCTGGCGCGGAGACCCCGCCGCTCACGGCGACTTCGCGCAGGGCGAGGTCACCTATCACGGCGAGCCCAGGCCGGCCCGGGTCGCCGTCCACCTCGTTTCCCAGGTGGCCGGCTCCCCGCTGGTACCGGCGCAGTGGCTCGTCGAGGCGCACGGCGTGGCCTCGGCGCTGGGCCTGGGCGGGATCCTGCCGAGCGGCGAGCTGTTCAGCGCGGTGATCTTCTCGCGGGTGCCGATCGACACGGTCACCGCGCACCGCTTCGGCGCGGTCGCCGAGGCGTTGTGCGCCACCCTGGCTCCCTTCGCCCACCTGCCGCTGTTCGATCCCGCGCCGCCGGTGGGCCGGGTCATGCCGCGCACCGAGGCCGCGTCAGCGCTCGACGAGCGGTACCACGCCAGCCCGATCCTGCCGGGTTCGGCCGACAGCGCGGCGGGCTGGTCGATGCAGCCGCGCCCCTCGGTCGAGTCGGCGCTGCGCGAGCAGCGGGAGCGGCTGGCGCAGGAGTCGCGGATCGTCGAGACGCTGTACTCGGTGGGCCAGTCGCTGGCCCGGCAGCTGGACCTCGGCAAGCTGGTCCAACACGCGATCGAGGCGGCCACCAGCGTGGTCGGCGCGCGTTTCGGCGTGTTCTTCTATACCGCGCACGGCGAGGACGGCGCGCCGCGGCGGCGGTACGCGCTGGCGGGCTCGCCCCCGGAGAGCTTCGAGCGGCTCGAGCAACCGCAGGGTACTGCGTTGTTCGCCAGCAACCCGCCGAACCGCGCGACCGTCCGGTGTTCCGATGTGACGCGCGACCCGCGGTACGGCGCGAGTGCTCCGCACCACGGCATGCCCGCCGGGCACCCTCCGGTCCGGTCTTTCCTCTCCGTGCCGGTGATCGCGGCCAACGGCGAGGTGCTCGGCTCGTTCTACTTCGGCCATCCGGACGCGGGCATCTTCACCGAGCGCGATGAGCAGCTGGCTCAAGGCATCGCGGCGCAGGCGGCCAGCGCGATGGAGAACGCGCGGCTATACCGGCATGAGCGCACGACGGCGATGCGATTGCAGCGCTCCCTGCTGCCGGCCGCGCCGTCGCGCATGGGCGACCTGGACGTGGCCACCGCGTACCTGCCCGGAGAGCAGGGCGCCCGCGTCGGCGGCGACTGGTTCGACGTGATACCGCTGTCCGCGGACCGGGTGGCGCTGGTCATCGGCGACGTCATGGGGCGCGGGATCGGCGCGGCGGCGGTGATGGGCCAGCTGCGCGCGGCGATCCAGGCGTACGCGGTGATGGACCTGCCGCCGGCCCAGGTGCTCGACCAGCTCAACAACCTGGTGTGCCGGCTGCCGCACGAGCAGATCGCCACCTGCGTCTACGCGGTGTACGACCCCTGCGACGGCACGGTGCGCTGGGCCAACGCCGGGCACCTGCCGCCGGCGCTGGTCTGCCCGAACGGCTCGGTGAACCTGCTGGAAGCGGATCTGGGCATGCCGCTCGGCGTGGACGGCGCGGTGTTCGCGGACGCGGTCAAGCCGCTGCCGGAGAACGCGCGGCTGCTGCTTTACACCGACGGACTGGTCGAGTGCCGGGACCAGTCGTTGCAGGACCGGCTCGGCAAGCTGCGCTCGGTGCTCGGCGGGCTGTGCAGTCCGGAGGCCCCGGTCAACGTGCAGGAAGGCGCGGCGCGGCTGGCCGAGGCGATGCTGACCGGCGCCGAGCACGACGACGTGGCGGTGCTGTTCGTCGCGGCGCATCCGGCGGCGACGCAGAAGGCCGCGATCACCCTCTCGCCCACGCTTGAGGCGGCGCGCGCGGCCCGCAGGTTCGCGAAGAAGACCACCGCGGACTGGGGCCTTGACGAGCTGACCGACTCGGTCCTGCAGATCGTCAGCGAGCTGGTGACCAACGCGGTCGAGCACGCGGGCACGCCGATGGAGCTGCGGATGCGCCGCCGGCCCGGGCTGCTGCTGCTCGAGGTCGCCGACGGGGACGGCAGGCTGGCCCGGCCCACGCCGACCGACAAGACCGACGAGCGGCACCGCGGGCTGATGATCGTGCAGACGCTCTCCGAGCGCTGGGGCGTGCGGCCCACGGGCAACGGCAAGGTGGTATGGGCGCAGATCGCGAACCCGCACGAGACCCAGGTGCCGATACCGCTCGCGCCGGAAGACGCGCGCGAGGAGCCGGGCCCGACCCCGGCGATCAGAACTCGGGGCGGCCGGCGGGCAGCAGCGGCCGCAGTTCCTCACGCACCCGCCGCTCGATGACCGCCAGGTAGAGGTTGGCGTCCTCGTCGGCGAAGCGGTCGGTACCCGTCTTGGCGGCCACCGCCTCGCGCAGGTCGTAACGTGCGCCGGCGGTCACCGTGAGGCCTGAGGCGGCAGCGCGGCCGAGCAGGGAGCGGTGGCGGCGACGGCGTACCGGGTCGCCCGCGGTGCGCAGCAACCCGCGCGGAGCGGTGAACACGGCGGTCGGCAGTTTCCGCAGGGCGCGTACCGCACAGGTGAACGCGGTGGCGGCGTCGAACGGCGCGGTGCGGTCCGGGACGCGGTAGCGCTGGGCGATCGGTCCGAGGACGTGGCCGTAGAGCTCGACCTGCAGCAGCCCCGCGCCGGCGGTGGCGTTGATGTACCCGGTTACGGCCAGCCCGGCTGGGTCGCCGCCGATGCGCACGCGGCGGAACACGCGCGGTCCGGTGCCTCGCTGAGAGGGATCGGGCGCGTCGGGCAGCAGCCGCACCTCGTTGTCGCCGAGCCGGGTGGCGAGCGCGGGGACCGTCGAGATCGCGCAGTCGTCGATGAGGACCGTGCCGCCCTTCTCGGACGGGTCGGCCGGGTCGAGCGATCCGAGGCCGTCGGCCAGCCGCTCGGAGATCCGGTCGAGCAGGTCGGCCACGTCGAAGGAGCCGGAGCGCGAGGCGGCCGGGCCGAGGTCGACCAGCCAGCGGCGGCGCAGTACCTGAGGTCCCGCGCCGATGAAGGGGTTCGCCGGGTCGGTCACCGGGTGCTGTTCGAGCCGGCCGTCGGCGAGGCGTTCGCCGAGGACGCCGAGGGCGTGCTGGGCCCAGGCCGGCTCGGCGGACAGCCAGCGGCTCGGCGTGAACCGGTCGCGGCGCAGCCGCTCGGCGACGGTGATGTACGCGGCGATCTCGTCCGTGAGCGTGGCCAGCCAGCAGCACAGCGCGGCCGCGGCCGGGGCGCCGAGCCGCACCGCCGCGTCGGTCGCGCTGGGGATCGCCAGGCGCCAGGTCTCCCGCAGCCCGAACGGATCCCAGCTGGTGACGGCGAGGCTGAGCAGCATCAGGGCGCCGAAGCCCCACAGCAGCCCGGCCAGCAGGCCGAGGTTGCGGGCGACCGGACCGGCCGCGGGGCGCCGGGTGGTGCGCAGGATCAGCCACAGGCCGGCCAGGGAGACGTACCAGGCGGCGATGCTCCATCCGGCGACCGTGGCGGCCAGCGCGAGGATGACGACTATCGCGGCGTCCCGGTACAGCCTGCGGGCGCGCGCCGCGATGCAGTGGCGCAGCACGGTGGGCAGGTCGAGCTCGGGATGCGCCACCGGGAGCCGGTGCTCGTCGACCAGCAGTTCGCGCACCGCGCGGCGGGCGAACTCGGGATCGACGTGGGCCGCCGCGCACAGGTAGCGGGTGGCGTCCTGGTCCGCAGGCCGCTGCGGCTCCACGGCGGGGCCGCTCATCGGCTCGCCCTTCTACTCCTTGACAGCGCCTCCATTGTCGCCTGTAGCGGCGCTGCCTGCGGCGTCTCCCGGCGCATTTGACCAACAGTTTGCCACTCAGACGCTCTACCGTGTCCGCGCTGCGGGCCCGGGCCGGGTCCGGCGCCGGACGGTACGGGGCGGCGCGGCCGTCCCAGCGTGTCCAGGACGTGGGCGCCATCCGCTCGACAGGCGGGATTCGAAGACTTATGTCCGGGTATGGCGTAGCTGTCGATGGTTCGCTGCGCGTTGCGGCACCTGCGGGGGAACAAGACGGCGCGCCGCGACGTTGGGCATACACGGTAGAGACGATGCGGAAGGCGCTGCGGCGCGCGCCGCAGGCAGGAGGAAACGGGACGATGAGCGAGCGAGCGCTTCGGGGCACGCGGCTCGGCGCGACCAGCTACGAGACGGACAGCGGCATAGATCTCGCGCCCCGCCAGGATGTGGAATACAGCTGCCCCAACGGCCACCGGTTCGAAATGCCGTTCGCCCTTGAGGCCGAGGTCCCGGCGACGTGGGAGTGCCGGGTGTGCGGCGCGCAGGCGCTGCGCGTGGACGGCGTGGCCCCGGAGGAGAAGCAGGGCAAGCCGTCCCGTACGCACTGGGACATGTTGCTTGAGCGGCGCACAGTGGCGGACCTCGAGGAGGTCCTGGCCGAGCGCCTCGAGGTGCTGCGCACCGGCGGAATCAGCTACGCCCCGCCGATCCCCGCCCCGGCCAAGCCGGCCGCGAAGGTGGCGCCCACGAAGAAGAGCGCGAGCGCCGCGCCCGCGTCCAAGGCGCCGACCACGAAGACCGCGGGCAAGTCCGCGGCCCGCCCGGCGAAGAAGGCCCCGGTCAAGAAGTAGCCCGACCGGGGTGGCGCCGGGCGGTGCACGGGCGGCGCACTTGTCCCGTCCAGCGGGACAACCCCGAGGCAGCCGAACGCACAGCCGCAGCGACGCGCCGCACACGTATCCCGCTCAGCGGGACACCCGCACGTGCGACGCACCTGTCCCGTCCAGCGGGACAAGAACCGGCTTGCTCGCTAGTTGTTCTTCGCCTTGTTGTTCTTCGCCCCACGGCGGGTCAGCTTCGCCGTGCGGTCTTGGACTCCCCACACTGTGGCGCGCCACAGCGCCTCGACCACGATGTTGCCCGACATCTTCGAGACGCCGAACTCGCGCTCGACGAAGGTGATCGGCACCTCGACCACCCGGAACCCGGCCCGGACCGCGCGGCGGGCCATGTCCACCTGGAAGCAGTAGCCGGCCGACTCGACCCCGTCGAGGCCGAGCCCTTCCAGGGTCGCCCGGCGAAACGCGCGGAAGCCGCCGGTCGCGTCGCGCAACTTCATCCCGGTGGCCAGCCGCACGTAGAGGTTGCCGCCGCGGGAGAGCACCTCGCGCGACTTCGGCCAGTTGACCACCCGCCCGCCGCTGACCCAGCGCGAGCCGAGCACGAGGTCCGCGCCCTGCTCGTCGAGCGCGGCGAGCAGCTTCGGCAGGTCCTCCGGCCGGTGTGAGCCGTCGGCGTCCATCTCCACCAGGACCTGGTACCCGGCGTCCAGGCCCCAGCGGAACCCGGCCAGGTAGGCCGCGCCAAGACCTTCCTTGCCCTTGCGGTGCAGCACCTGGACGCGGCCGTCCTCGGCCGCCAGCTTGTCCGCGATCTCGCCGGTGCCGTCGGGGCTGTTGTCGTCGGCGACCAGCACGTGTACCTCGGGATTGTGTTCGTGTAGCCGCGCGACGATCCGCTCCAGGTTCTCCGACTCGTTGTACGTCGGGATGATCACAAGGGTCTGGGCGGCGGTCACGTGCGGGCCTTTCATTGCCGGTGGCGGTCGCGGGGATCGGGGCGCGAGACGGCGGCGATCGCGAGGCGGATAGATTATCGGAGCTTTGAGTCGCGTTTGGCACGGGCCACGCCCAGCGCCCACGCGGCGAGCGCGGCGGCGGCCATCGCGAGCTCAGGCCAGGCGCCGACCCGGTCGGCGAGGGTCAGCCCGGTGCGCGGGGTGACCTCGGCGGCGACCACCGCCGGGGTGAACTGCTTCGTCTCCTGGCGGATGTTGCCGTCCGGGGTGATGTACCCGGAGATGCCGCTGGTGGCGGCGATCATCACCGGGCGGCCGTGTTCGACCGCGCGCAGCTGGGTGATCGCCAGCTGCTGCTCCGGCTGCCCGCTCCAGCCGTAGGTCGCGTTGTTCGTCTGCACGACCAGCACCCCGGTCTGGCTGTTGACCGACGAGCGCACCGTGTCGTCGTAGGCGACCTCGAAGCAGATGACGTCCGCGATGCGCACGCCGCCGACGGTGAGCATGCCGGGCTTGTCACCGGGAACGTCGTCGCGCGGGACGCGGCCGAGCTCCGAGATGTACCGCGTCAGCAGCGAGCGGTACGGGATGTACTCGCCGAACGGAACCAGGTGCCGCTTGGCGTAGGTGGCGCCCGGACCGGTGACCGGGTCCCAGACGATGCCTTCGTTGCGCGCCTGCCCCTTGCCGAGCAGGACCACTGTTCCGACCAGAACCTGGGTGTGGACGGACTGGGCAGCCTGGGTGAGCGCGGCGTACGCGATCGGGTCCTGGAAGGGGTCCACGTCGTCGGAGTCCTCGGGCCAGAACACCGCGGCCGGCTGCGGCAGCTTTCCGGCGGCAACCTCGGCCGCGTACTGCTCCGTGACGTTCAGGTGGTTGTCGAGCACCGCCGAGGCCTGTCCATAGGCATCGAGACCGGTGCGCGGCACGTTGCCTTGGATCGCGGCGAGTTGAACGGGCTTCTCGGCGGTCGTCTGAAGCGGGGTCAGAATTCCGGCCAGCGGGACGAGCACCGCCAGCACGACCCAGCCCGCCGCCGCGCTCAAGGCGCGCCGCGCCGAGGTCTCGGTGCCAGAACGCAGGACGTGATACGCCGTCAGGAGCACGGCCGCCAAAGTGGTTCCGACCAGCGCGGTGGCGAAGGTGACCAGGGGCGCGCCGCCGAGCGCGGCCAGCGGGGTGAGCACCGTGTGGCTCTGGCTGAAGGCGAGCCGGCCCCAGGAGAAGCCCTGCAGCGGCCAGCGATCGCGCAGCGCCTCCTCGGCGACCCAGAGCAGCGCCTGCCAGAGCACCGCGCCGCGCAGCCGGCCGACCGCCGCGGTGGCCGCGCCGAGCGGCACGAAGTAGAAGGCCTCCACGATGGCGAGCACGATCCAGGCGTCGGTGCCGACGGTCGTGACCCACTTGAAGGACAAGAAGCAGAAGCCGAGCCCGAACCACAGGCCGCACCAGGCCGCGGCAACGGCGGGCCGACGCAGGCCGCGGCGGGCCCGCAGGCGCGCCGCGTTGTGCGCGCACAGGACGAAGCCGGCAACGCTGATCGGCGCGAGCCACCACCAGCCGATCGGCGGGAAGGCGGCGACGAGGAGGAACCCCAGCGCGATCGCGGCCAGTTGGGGCAGCCAGTGCAGGCCGGGTCGTGGTTTGCGCAAGTGTGGTCTGTGCCAGCGCGGGCGGCGCAGCCGCGGGACGGGCAGGCGGCGGCTTCGCGTCCGCGATTCCTCGCTCACGCTCTCTATCGAGGCTGGCACCGTGTCCACTTCGCGGAAGTGTACAGCCGTTGCCTGAGACGCCGGTTGATCAGGTCGTTACCGGCCGCCCCGCTGAGCTCAGGCGGCGAGCAGGTCGTGGATCGGACGTCCGCGGACCGCGGTGCGTAGGCAACGCGGCAGGTCGAGGCCGGGCGTCAGATCGGGCAGGCCGGGTACTGCGGCCCGCTCGTCGGTGGACCACGCGGCGACCCGCTCGTCGGGGGTCTGCACGATCAGGTCCCCGGCTTCCCACACGGCGTACGTCGCCGGGGCTCCGGGTGCCAGCACGCCGGTCTCGTCCTGCGGCACGCCCGCCGCGGCCGGGTTCAGCGCACGCCACCCGCCGCGGGTGTGCGCTGCGAACGCGGCGCGCGCGGTCATGCGCGAGGCCGGGGTGCGGTGGAAGACCGCGGCGCGCACTGCCTCCCATGGGCCGAGCGCAATGACCGGGGAGTCGGAGCCGAACGCCAGCACGACGCCTGCCGCGGTCATGGCCGCGAACGGGTTCATGCCGAGCGCGCGGCCGGGTCCGAGGCGCTGGACGTACATGCCGTCGGTCCCACCCCAGGCCGCGTCAAATCCGGGCTGCGCCGAGACGACAACGCCATGGTGCGCGAACTTCTTGATGTGCTCGCTGTCCATCAGCTCGGCGTGCTCGGCGCGCACCCGCATGGCCCGCAGCCGCTTCTCCCCCACCAGTTCGTGCGTGAGGTCGAGCCCGGCGACCAGCAAGTCGAGCCCGTAGTCGCCGATGACGTGGAAGCCGGGTTGTACCTGCGCCTCGACGCAGGAGACCAGGAACGCGCCGATCTGTTCGGCCGTCAGGTATGCCGCACCTGCGTAGCCAGCCTTCGTCGCGCCGCCGAGCCCTGACTCGCTCGCGTCGGCGTAGGGCTCGCGCAGACAAGCGGTGTGTGAGCCGATCGCGCCGTCGATGAACAGGTCGCCACCCGCGCCCACGCCGCCGAGTTCGACGGCCTTGATCGGGTCGGTCAGCTCTCCCCAGTAGCCGAATACGTAGGGGCTGGCAGTGCTCGGATCGGCAGCGAGCGCGAGCAGGCCGGCGAAGTCGTCCTCGCCGGAGATCTGCGGACCGGCGCACTCGTGGACGGCGCCGATGCCGAGTTCGGCGGCCCGGCGCAGCGCGGCGAGCTGCGCGTCAGCTCGCTGAGCGGCGGTGACAGAGCCGAGGGCAGCGGCGCGTACCGCGTGGTGGGCGTCGCGCGAGAGCGGGCCGTCCTCGGCGTATCCGGCGGCCGTGCGGGCTTCCGGAGCTGCGTCGAGCAGCGCGCTGGAGACGACGGCGCTGTGCACGTCGACGCGGGAGAGGTAGGTGCGGCGACCGCCCGCCGCGCGATCCAGCTCGGCTCTGGTGAGCGGTTCGCGCCCGTCCGGCGTGCCGTGATCCCACGTGGTCTCGTCCCAGCCGGTACCGAGTACGACTGCGTCGTCCGGAAGCGAAGCGGCGAACGCGGCGATCCGGTCCAGCGCGTCGGTGCGCGAGGCGCACCCGGATAGGTCAAGGCCGGTGAGCGCGAGGCCGGTCGAGGTGGCGTGCACGTGCGAGTCCACAAAGGCCGGGGTGACGAGCGCCCCGTGCAGGTCGATCAACTCGTCCACCGACCCCGCGTGCGCTTCGGCCGCGCCCTCCGAGCCGATCCACGCGATGGTGCCGTTCTCGATGACCATCGCGGTCGCGAACGGATCCGTAGGGGTGTAGATGGCGCCGTTTCGCAGCAGAGCCGTTGCCGTCATGCACTCAGCTTAGGAGGGGCGGGCGTGTGAGGCGACCAGGGCGATGGTCCCGCCGAGCAGGGTCGCAAGCAGCCGGGGGACGACCGTTTGGCCCGCGCCGAACCCGAGCAGATCGAGCAATACGACTACGAATCCGGTGAGGAACACCGAGTAGAGGAAGTAGTTCGCCGCGAAGACGGTGTACCCGAGCGTGATCGCGACGCCCGCGCCGATCAGCAGCGCGGCGGGACCGAAGTGGGCGAGCGCGGCGAGCGGCAGGCCGAGCAGGATGCCGACCGCGGTGCCACCGATGCGGTCGAGCGCGCGGCGCACGGTGAGTACGTGCTCTGTCTTGAGTACCAGCACGGCGGTCAGTGCGGCCCAGTATGGGTGCGCGAGGCCGAGCAGCAGCGCGGCGCTCTGCGCGATGGCCGCGGTGACCGCGAGCCGCAGCGCGTGCTGGCCGTGGTGCGTGCTGAAGCCGACGTGGGCGCGAATCGTGGCGGCCAGGTGAGCGGCGAATTCGCGGGCGCCGCGACGAGGAAGGGGCGCTGACGCGGCGTCGGTGGCCGTCCGTTCCGCGTGGACGGCGAGCGCGACGAGTGCGGCCTGGAAGAGCCCGCCGGCGAGAACGAACCCCGCACGCACGGCGGCTTGGCGGGGTGTGTCCGGCGTGGAGGTGGCGATGAGCAGCGCGCCCGGCCACTGGAGCGCGGCGATGGCCACCCGGTCGCTGAACGCGCCGCCGATTCCGGCCGCGTAGGCGAAAGCCGCGATGAACAGAACGAGCAGCGCCGGGGTGTTGGCGGCAAGGGCGCCGACGAACGTCCCCAGCGCCATGCCGACTGAGGCGAGTGCGACGGCGGTCGGCTTCTTTCGGCCCTCGCCGAGCATCGCCGCGAACCCAGACGGTAGGGCACCGAGAGCCGCGTAGACGCCGTAGTCGTACCGGCCAAGGCATGCGCCGAGTGCGAGCGGCAGCATCACGCCGAATGCGAGGCGGATGCCGCGCATCGGGGCCAGCGCGGAGCGCGGCGCTTGGGCGATCCGGCCCGGGGATCGAAGTTCGCGAACGGTTTCGCTGTAGGTGGACACGGCCCTCCCCCGGCAGTGCTACGGACGGGCGACGCGTCTTCGGGCCGTCCCCGCCGCGTCCCGGGTGGGACGCGGTCGAGGCGGTTCCATGGTGACTCACGCAGGCCTGATGCGTCCAATAACCTGAGATCACCTTTTCCATGCGTTTTCCGCATGTAAGAATTCAGGGATGCAGATCGAGGAGTTGCGCTGGTTCACCGTGCTGTGCGAGACGGGGAACGTCGGGCGTGCGGCGGCCGAGCTCGGCTTGTCGCAGCCGGGGCTGTCCCGGGCGCTGGCCCGGCTGGAGCAGGAGCTCGGCGCGCCGCTGTTCGACCGCAAGGGCCGCGTCCTCGCCCTCAACCGCTACGGCGAGGCGTTCCTCGCCCACGCCCGCCGGGTGCTGCGGGAGCTCGAAGCCGGGCGGCGGGCGGTCGCGGAGCTGGCCAGTCCCGAATCCGGCACGGTGGCGATGGCGTTCCTCCACACCGTCGGGCCGTGGCTGGTACCGCGCCTGCTGCTCTCCTTCCGCGCGCAGTACCCGGGCGTGCGCTTCCACCTGATCCAGGGCGGCTCGGCGACCAATCTGGCCGCCCTCGAGCGAGGCGAGGTGGACCTGGTGATCACCTCGCCGCGCCCGGACGGCCCGCGGCTCGTCTGGCGGCCGCTGCGCCGCGAACAGCTGTACCTGGCCGTCCCGGTGGAGCATCGATTCGCGCGGCGGCAACGGGTACGCCTGGCCGAAGCGGCGGCGGAGACCTTCGTAGCCAACAAACCGGGCACCGGTCTGCGTGAATCCACCGAGGAGCTGTGGCGCGAGGCCGGCATCGCCCCGACGGTCGCGTTCGAGGGCGATGACGTGGCGACGCTGCGCGGAATGGTCGCGGTCGGACTCGGCGTGGCGGTTCTGCCGCGTGCGCGTACGTACGACGGCGGCATCGACCAGGCTGGAGACCCGTGGCTGCGGTACGTCCCGCTGGCCGGGACGGGCGGCACACGCGTGCTCGGCCTGGTTTGGCGGGAGGACCGCTGGGCGTCCCCGGCGGTGACGGCTTTCCGAGAGTCAGTGCTCGCACTCGCGCCGCAGCTGCCGTAGTCGCGGATCCGGTCCGCGGTGGCGGCGCCGCGGGACGAGCTGTCAGGCCGTAGCGCTGAGCTCTGCGACGATGCGCGGCAGCGCCTGCGAGATCGGCTCGCGGATGACCTCGCTGGCCAGGTCGTCGTACGGCGTCGGCTCGTTGTTGATGATCACCAGGTCGGCGCCCGAATCGACGGCCACCTCGCAGAGCCCCGCGGCCGGGTGCACGCGCAGCGAGGTGCCCACCGCCAGGAAGATCTCGCACACCTGGGCATACACGGCGGCCTGGCCGATCACTTCCTCGTCTAGCGCCTGCCCGAACATGATCGTCGCAGACTTGAGGACGCCGCCGCAGCGCAGGCAGGCCGGATCCGGCTCACCGGCGGCGACGCGCTCCAGCGTCTCGCGCATCGTGACCCGGGCGCCGCAGGAGACGCAGACCACCTCGAACATGTTGCCGTGCAGTTCGAGCACCCGGCGCTCGCTTGAGCCGGCCCGGTGGTGCAGCCGGTCGATGTTCTGGGTCAGGATGCGAACAGACCTGCCCGAGCGCTCCAGATCCACCAGTGCCCGATGCCCGGCGTTCGGCTCGGCCTGCCACGCGGGATTGTCCCGCCGCGCCAGCCAGGAGCGCTCCCGCAGCTGAGGGTCGATCAGATAGTCCTGGTAGTTCGCGCTCAGCTCGGCGATCGGGTTGCGGGTCCAGACGCCCTGAGGCCCGCGGAAGTCCGGGATTCCGGAGTCGGTCGAGATACCCGCGCCGGTGAGCACGGCGATCGGTCCGGTACGCCGCCGCCAGTCGTCCATGCCGCCTCACCTTACAAGCAGCCCGGATGAACGGGCGGCGAGTTTCCAGGGCTAGGCGTGCGACCAGGACTCTGCGACAGTGAATGCATGAGCGCGCTCGCCGCGTATTTCGCCGATTCCCCATACGGCCAGCCGATCCACGACTCGGACACCGGCGGCACGATCATCGTCGGACTGGCGCTGCTCGCCCTGGGGCTCGGTCTGATCATCCTGAAGAACGACCGCCGCTCCCGGATCGGCGGGGCGCTGCTGGTGCTGTGGGGCGGCATCCTCTTCGTGCCGACGGTGCTGACTTTGTGATCGGGCTGACTTTGTGATCGGGCTGGCTTTGTGATCGGCCGCGTGATCAGCCGAGCGGATCCGGCAGGTCGGGCAGGCGGCCGTCGAACGAGGTGGACAGCACGATCGTGGTGCGGGTCGAGACGTTCGCGGCCGAGCGGATCCTGGCCAGCAGCCCCTCCAGCGCGCCGGGCGTCGCGACGTGCACCTTGAGGATGTAGTTCTCGTCGCCGGCGACCGAGTGGCAGGACTCGATCTCGCTCAGGCCCTTGAGCCGGTCCGGCACGTCGTCCGGCGCGGCCGGGTCGAACGGCTTGACGGAGATGAACGCGGTCAACGGCAGGCCGATCGCCTCGGCGTCCACCACGGCACGGTAGCCCTTGATCACCCCGCGCTGCTCCAGCCGGCGCACCCGCTGGTGCGCGGCCGAGGTGGACAGCCCGGTGGCCTTGCCGAGGTCGGTGTAGCTCATCCGCCCGTCGGCCAGCAGCAGCCGGACGATCTGCCGGTCGATCTCCTCCATCCCCCAACGGTAACGGGTTCGGGCAGTAGTATTCGAAACAAGGCCGCGCATGTCACAAGGCTCCCCTACGATCAGCCGCATGCCGGAAAACCCGCTGACCGACCCGCCCCTGGCCGACGCGCACGCGTTCCAGGTCGACCTGCGCGGGCTGGTCGACCTCCTGTCGCACCACCTTTACTCCTCGCCGCGCATCTACGTGCGCGAGCTGCTGCAGAACGCGGTGGACGCGGTGACGGCGCGGCTGGGCACCGATCCGGCGGCGCCGACCGGCATCCGCCTGGTCGCGGACGGGGCCTCGGTGCGCATCGAGGATCCGGGCATCGGGCTGACCGAGGCGGACGTGCACCGCTTCCTGGCCACCATCGGCCGCTCCTCCAAGCGCGACGACCTGGCCGGGGCGCGGCGCGAGTTCCTCGGCCAGTTCGGCATCGGGCTGCTGGCCTGCTTCACCGTCGCCGACACCATTCGGGTGACGACCCGCTCCGCGGCCGCCCCGGACGCGCCGCCGGTGGAGTGGCTGGCCACCTCGGACGGCCGGTACACGATCCGCGCGCTCGACCCGGCGGCGCGCCCGGAGCCCGGCACCACCGTGGAGCTGACACCCCGTCCGGGCGCCGAGCGGTGGTTCGCGCCGGACCGGGTGGCCGCGCTGGCCAGGGACTACGGCGCGCTGCTGCCCTACCAGGTCGTGGTGGAGACGCCGGACGGCGCCGTGCGCACCACCGACAGCCCGCCGGTCTGGGACCGCGACCACGTCTCGCCGGCCGCCCGCCGCCTGGCCCTGTTCGACTACGGCGAGCGGGCCCTCGGCTTCACCGCCCTCGACGTGATCGAGCTGAACGTACCGCTGGCCGGCGTGCGCGGGGTGGCCTACGTGCTGCCGTCGGCGGCGAATCCGGCGGAAGCAGGTCGGCATCGCGTGCACCTGAAGGGCATGCTGCTCTCGGACGCGACGACCGGGCTGCTGCCGGAGTGGGCGTTCTTCGTGCGCTGCATCATCGACACGGACACACTTCGGCCGACCGCGTCGCGCGAAGGCCTGTACGAGGACGAAACGCTCTCGGCGGTGCGCGAGGCGCTCGGCGTCCGGATACGCGACTGGCTGACCGATCTGGCGGCGCAGGATCCGACCCGGCTGGCCACCTTCCTCAGCGTGCACGCCCTGGGCGTCAAGGCGATGGCGCGGCACGACCGGGAACTGCTGCGCATCATGCTGCCGTTCCTGGACTTCGAGACCACCGACGGCCGGGTGCCGCTGACCGAGTTCGCCCGCAACCACCCGAGCATCCACCTGGCCCGGACCGTGGACGAGTTCCGGCAGGTCGCGCCGATCGCGGCGGCGCAGGGCATCGGGGTGGTCAACGGCGGCTACACCTACGACGCGGACCTGGTCGAGCAGCTGCCGCAGGTCATCCCCGGCACGGTGGTCGGCGAACTCGGCGCGGACGTGGTCACCGCGCACCTCGATCTGGTGGACCCGGCCGAGGAGCTGGCCCTGGCCGGCTTCCTGGCTGCGGCGCGGGCCACCCTCGACCCGTTGGACTGCGACGTGGTGCTGCGCGCCTTCGCCCCGGTGTCGGTGCCCGCGCTGCACCTCGACAACCGCGAGGCCCGCTACGAGCGGACCCGCGCGGAGACCGAGGCGGCGGCGGACGAGCTGTGGGCCGAGATCCTCGGCGCGCTCAAGTCGTCGGCGCCGCGTGCTCAGCTGGTGCTGAACCACCACAGCCCGGTGGTCCGGCGGCTGAGCGGCATAACCGACCGGACGCTGCTGAACACGGCGGTCGAGGCGCTGTACGGCCAGGCGTTGCTGATGACCCACCGGCCGCTGCGCCCGAGCGATACCGCGCTGCTCAACCGGGCCTTCGGCGACCTGCTCGCCTGGGCGTCGCTGGCCGCGCGCGCCGGGGACGAGGTCTGAGTCGCGATGCCCGCGATGACCTCGGCGGAGATCTGGGCGGCACTGGCCGAGAACGCGCAGAACCCGAACGGGCCGGTCAAGGTGGCCCGCGCGGAGTACCTGGTGGAAGCGGCCGAGGCGGCCGGCGACGCCCCGCTCTACGCACAGGCGCTGCTCGACGTGATCAACGCTTACGAATACTGCGCGGAGCAGTCGAAGCTGCTGGTGCCGTTCGCCCGGCTGCTGCGGCTCTGGGACCGGGACTCCGGGGCGTTCGACGCGCGGCGCCGGCACAGCCTGTTCTGGTACTTCAAGTGGGCGACCGGCGGGATGCTGCGGGTGCCTGAGGTGTCGCTGGCCTCGATCACCGGCTGGCTGACCGAGATGGAGTCGCGGTACCGGCAGGCCGGCCACTCGCCGCGTCCGGTGCACATGGGCCGGCACCGGCTGGCCAGCGCCACCGGGCAGGCGGCGGTGGCCGAGCGCGAATTCGAGGCCTGGCTCGACGCGCCGCGCGACGCGATGGCGGACTGCAACGCCTGCGAGGCCGGAGACCAGGGCTGGTGGCACGCGTTCAACGGC
>NZ_DASRGV010000187.1:0-13067 GCF_035650855.1 Actinocrinis sp.
ATACTGACTCACAACGGCGTGCGCGCGTCCTGCTTTCGGGGCTGCACGCTGCGATGCAGCGTGCCGTGAAGTTCGTAGTGATGTATCGACCACGCGCCGGTTGCATGACCGTGCCCGGTCTCCGGGTGACGAAAGGGGAGACAGGCAGGGGAGTGGCATCCACCAGACTGGCCGAGGGCATTAGCGGAGCGGCCGAGCGTCAGCGAGGGCGCGGAGCGTCTGGGGTGGGAGGGCGGGTAGCCGTAGGCATTACCAGGCCAGCCGCAGGCGTAAGGCGGAGCGAAGCGGAGCCCTGATAGCGCAGCGTTCAGCGTGAAGCGCGTGCGCGGCAGCGCCCTGAGTCCGTAGAGCGAAGCGGCATGGGGGCGGGAGGCGGGCGACCGCGGGCGTTACCAAGTTGGCCGCGGGCGACCCGGTGCCGGATGGACACTGGGCCGCCCGTGAGGAACTGCTGTCTCAAGCGGCTGACGCGGCAACGTCGTCGTGGTCCGTGGACTCCGACAGGGTACGTAGACGCTCCAGTTCCGCGCGCATGAAGTTCAGCTTGGCCTCGACGCGCTGGACCGAGTCGGAGCCGAGCTGGATGCGCAGCGGCGGGTCGTCGTCCTCGGCGAGGTCGGCGACGATCGCCGCGAGCTTGGCGGGGTCGCCGCGCTGGGCGTGGTTCGCGGCCGCGACGTGGTCGCGGGTGGCGCCGGCGGTCTGGTGGTAGTCGTCGATCGTAGGCTGCTCGGTGTGCAGGCTGGAGTCGTCGAGGAAGTCCGTGCGGAAGCCTCCGGGCTCAACGATCGTCACGTGCACGCCCAGCGGCTTGAGCTCGGCGTATAGGGCCTCTGACATACCTTCGAGGGCGAACTTGGTCGCGCCGTACAGGCCCCAGCCGGGCGCGATGGTGAAGCCGCCGACCGAGCTGATGTTGAAGACGTGGCCGCTGCGCTGCTTGCGCAGGACCGGGAGCGCCGCTCGCAGCGTGTTGAGAACCCCGAAGACGTTCACGTCGAAGACCGCGCGCGCCGCCTTGTCGGACGCCTCCTCGACCGCCGAGAGCAGACCTCGGCCCGCGTTGTTGACCAGGACGTCGATGCGGCCGAAGCGCTCGACCGTCGCGTCGACGGCCTTGGTGAGGCTTTGCTCGTCGATCACGTCGACGCTCAAGGGCAGCAGGCTTCCGTCCGTCTCCGCCTCGGGGAAGGCGCGGCGTATCGACTCGACGTCGCGTGCGGTGGCGGCGACTTGGTGGCCGCGGCTGAGCGCTTCGCTGACGATCGCGGCGCCGATACCGCGGGACGCGCCGGTGATGAACCAGATGCTCATAGGTGACAACCCCGTGCTCTCGTGCGGATCCCGTTTCCGGGAACCGGATGGATCATGCTCGGAATGCTATGAGCTAGAGTCGACTCTAGGTCAAGGGTGCAGGCGAGGGCGGGATCGACGGAGGTGCACGCGGATGGGCGGCGGGATAGGCGTGGATGCGGCGGGTGCTGGGGCCGGCATGGGGCTGAGCATCGGGCAGGTGGCGGAGCGGACCGGGCTGAGCGTGCACGCGCTGCGGTTTTACGAGCGCGAAGGCGTGCTGGCCGACCCGGTGCGACGTGGGGCGGGCGGGCGACGCGTCTACAGCGAGCACGACATCGACTGGCTCGCCGTCTGCATCAAGCTGCGCGCGTCGGGGATGCCACTGCCCGCCATCCGGCAGTACGCCGAGCTCGTACGTCAGGGTCCTGGTAACGAACAGGCCCGGCTCGCCATCATGCGCGAGCATCGGGAACGCGTCATCGACCAGATCGCGCAGCTGCACGAGTGCCTCAGCCTGATCAGCGGCAAGATCGAGGTGTATGAGGGCTCACTCGTCACCGGGGAGAGCTGCATCGTCGCCGACTGACGAGCGGTGCCCGGCCTTGGCCGGACACCGCTCGGTGCGCGTCGATTCTTGTTGCGCTAGTTGGCTTCGGAGGCCGGGAGGAACTCGGCGGCGGCCTCGGTGCCCTTCTTGTGGAAGCGCACGGCCTCCCACAGCGGGCCGGGGATCATGTGGATGCCGTAGTGCGCGCGGTGGTGGGCGACGCAGAGCACTTCGAGGTTGCCGGGCGACTCGGCCCACACCTGGAAGTCCTCGTCGTTGTCGAAGTGCAGGCCGAGCGCCTCCTGGATCTTCTTCGGGTCCACCTGGTTGATCTGGGAGAACTCGATGTAGCTGTGGTGCAGCTCGGGCTCGCCGTCGCAGAGGTCGTCGTTGATGATGCACTTCCACAGCTTCTGGCGCTTGAGCCGCGCCTTCGCCTGCTCGAACAGGTGGTAGTGCGGGTCGTCCTCGCGCGGCGAGTGGTCCGGGATGTGCGAGAGGATGTGCAGCGTCATCGCCTGGTCGTGCGCGGCGGTCGCCGCGGCGGCCGAAGAGGCGGCGTGCGTGTGGTTCGGGGCCTCGGCAGTGTGCAGGTGCGGGGCGACCTGGCGCGGCACGGTGGCGGTCTTCTTCGCGGGCACTGCTTTCGCGGTCACCGTCTTCGCGGGCGCCTTCTTCGCGACGGGCTTCTCGGCCGCCTTCGCGGCGGTCTTCTTCGCCGGGGCGTGGTCGTGCTCTTCGGCGTGCGAGTTGTTGTGCTCCTCGGCGTACTTCTCAGCCGCCTTACGCCGGGCCGCCTCCTGCTTCTCCTTCTCGTCGTCGTTGAAGAGCTTGTCGAAAAGCCCCATAAGGTCATCCCCCTGACAAAGCGCCTGCTAGCCGGAATCGTTGCAGGGCGACGGTATCCGCATCGCAGGGCTCTATCAACAGCACGAAACCCCCAACCCGGACGGTACGGGACCATCTGGGCCGGGGGATCCGGGAAATGACCGGCTGCCAGTTCTCCGGGCCGCTCAGGCGACCCGGGCGAGCACCTCGGCGGCGAGCAGACAGTCCTTCTCGGTGACGTCCAGGTGCGTCACCAATCGCAGCAACGCGGGCCCGAACGCCGACACCCGCACGTTCTGCTCGGCGGCGCGGGCGGCGACGGCCGGGGCGTCGGGGACGTCTACGAGCACGATGTTGGTCTGCGGGGTGCGGGCGGAGAGGCCCGCGCTTTGCAGGCTCGTGGCGAGGAGGCGGGCGTTCGCGTGGTCCTCGGCGAGACGGGCGATGTGGTGATCGAGGGCGTATATGCCCGCGGCGGCGAGGATGCCCGCCTGACGCCAGCCGCCGCCGAGGCGATGGCGCATCAGCACCGCCTCGGCGCGCCGGTCCGGCGCGAGCAGGGCGACGGAGCCGACCGGGGCACCGAGGCCCTTGGACAGGCACACTGAGATCGTGTCGGCGACCGCTCCGTACTCGCGCAGCGGCGTTCCGGTGGCCACGTGGGCGTTCCAGATGCGCGCGCCGTCGATGTGCACTGAGATGCGGTGCGCGTCCGCGATCTGCCGGATGGCCCGCAGGTGCTCGATCGAGTAGACCGAACCGCCGCCGCGGTTGTGGGTGTTCTCCAGTTCGACCGCGGTGGTGCCGAGGGTGTGCGGCGAGTGCGGGCGGATCAGCCTGCTGACGTCGTCCGGGGAGAGCAGTCCGTCCGAGGTGAGGGTGGTGCGGGTCTGGATGCCGCCGTGCCAGGCCAGGCCCGCGTCCTCGTGGGCGAGGATGTGCGCGTCCGCGTCGGCGATCAGCTCCGAGCCCGGGCGCAGCAGCGTCCGCAGCGCGATGTGGTTGGCCATCACGCCGGTGGGCACGAACAGCGCCGCCGCGGCCTCGAAGCCGAACAGGTCGGCGACCTTGGCTTCGAGGGCTGCGACGGTCGGGTCCTCGCCGTAGACGTCGTCGCCGACCTCTGCTTCGAGGATGGCGGCGCGCATGGCCGGGGTGGGCTTGGTGACGGTGTCGCTGCGAAGGTCCACCACCGGCTGCCGACCGGCTATGCCGGAGAGCTCGGTCACGCGACACTCCGGTACATCTCGGCGACCAGGAAGGCCAGATCAAGGGACTGAGACCGGTTCAGGCGCGGGTCGCAGGCCGACTCGTAGCGGGTGGCCAGGTCGTCGAACGCGATCTCGTCGCCGCCGCCGACGCACTCGGTCACGTCGTCGCCGGTCAGCTCCACGTGGATGCCGCCGGGGTGGGTGCCCAGCGCCCTGTGCACCTCGAAGAAGCCCTTGACCTCGTCGAGCACGTCGTCGAAGCGGCGGGTCTTGTGGCCGCTGGGCGCCTCGAAGGTGTTGCCGTGCATCGGGTCGCAGATCCAGGCGACCTGGTGGCCCTCGGCGGTGACCTTCTCCACCAGCGCGGGCAGCTTGTCCCGGATCACGCCGGCGCCCATGCGGATGATGAAGCTCAGCCGGCCGGGATCGCGGTCCGGGTTGAGCCGGCGCAGGTAGGTGAGGGCGTCGTCCGGCGTCGTGGTCGGGCCGAGCTTGATGCCGATCGGGTTGCGGATCGTGGAGAAGTACTCCAGGTGCGCTCCGTCGAGGTCGCGGGTGCGCTCGCCGATCCAGACGAAGTGGCCTGAGGTGTTGTACAGCGTGCCGGTGCGCGAGTCGGTGCGGGTGAGTGCGGCCTCGTATTCGAGCAGCAGGCCCTCGTGCGAGGAGAAGAACTCGACGGTGCGGGTCTCCTCCGGGTCGACGCCGCAGGCGCGCATGAAGTCCAGGGCGCGCTGGATCTCGGCCGCCAGCAGCTCGTAGCGCTTGCCGGACGGGGACGAGGCCACGAAGTCGCGGTTCCAGGCGTGCACCTGGTGCAGGTCCGCGTAGCCGCCGGTGGTGAACGCGCGCACGAGGTTCAGCGTCGCGGCGGAGGAATGGTACATACGGACCATGCGCCACGGGTCGGGGACGCGGGACTCGGCGGTGAAGTCGAAGCCGTTGACCGAGTCGCCGCGGTAGGCCGGCAGCGTGACTCCGTCGCGGGTCTCAGTGTCCTTAGAGCGCGGCTTGCCGTACTGGCCGGCGATGCGGCCGATCTTGACCACCGGGACCGAGCCGGCGTAGGTGAGCACCGCGGCCATCTGCAGCAGCGTCTTGAGCTTGTTGCGGATGGCGTCGGCGGTCACGCCGGCGAAGGTCTCGGCGCAGTCGCCGCCCTGCAGCACGAAGGCCTCGCCGCGGGCGACCTGGGCAAGGCGGTCCTTGAGCAGGTCGCACTCGCCGGCGAAGACGAGGGGCGGATACGAGCGCAGCTCGGCGGCGGCGGACTGTACGGCGGCCGGGTCCGGCCACAGGGGCTGCTGCTTTGCCGGGAGGGCGCGCCAGCTTTCGGCGGCTGCGTTCGCGGTGCGGTTCGTATCCACCCCTCAAGGCTACGGGACGGCTTGTCGGACGGCGTGCGGTGTTTCGGTTAGCGAGATGAGTCGCCGGCGAGAATGCGGTCGATTTGATCCAGTTCGTCCTGGGTCAGTGCGGGGGCGCTAAGGGCGGCGACGTTGGTTTCCAGCTGTGTAACTGACGAAGCCCCGATAATCGCGGAGGTCATTCGGGCGTCGCGCAGCACCCAGGCGAGGGCGAGCTGCGCGAGGGTCTGGCCGCGCCCGGCGGCGAGCTCGTTCAAGCGCTTGACCTGGTCCATCACACCGTCGGTGAGAGCGTCGGGGCGCAGGAAGTGGCCGACCGAGGCACGCGAACCCTCCGGGACGCCGCCCAAGTACCGATCGGTCAGGATGCCCTGGGCGAGCGGGGAGAAGCAGATGCAGCCCGCGCCGACCTCCTCCAGCGCGTCGAGCAGGCCGTTCTCGACGGCGCCGCGGCGCAGCATGGAGTACGGCGGCTGGTGGATCAGCAGCGGCGTGCCGAGGTCGCGCAGGATCGCGGCGGCCTGGCGGGTGCGCTCCGGGTCGTAGTTGGAGATCGCTGCGTACAGGGCCTTTCCGGAGCGCACCGCCTGGTCCAGCGCGCTCATGGTCTCTTCGAGCGGCGTGTCGGGGTCGGGGCGGTGGTGGTAGAAGACGTCGACGTAGTCCAGGCCCATCCGTTTGAGCGACTGGTCCAGCGAGGCGAGCAGGTACTTGCGCGAGCCGAAGTCGCCGTAGGGGCCGGGCCACATGTCGTAGCCGGCCTTGGTCGAGATGACCAGTTCGTCGCGGTACGGCCGGAAGTCCTGGGCGTACAGGCTGCCGAAGTTGGACTCGGCCGAGCCGTAGGGCGGGCCGTAGTTGTTCGCCAGGTCGATGTGGGTGACGCCGAGGTCGAAGGCGCGGCGCAGCACGGCCTGCTGGGTCTCGCGCGGCTTGGTGTCGCCGAAGTTGTGCCACAGCCCGAGCGAGATCGCGGGCAGCTTCAGGCCGCTGCGCCCGCTGCGCCGGTACTGCATACCGTCATACCGCTCCGGGGCCGGGACGTACGCGGGGACACCGGTCGGGAGGCTCTGGGAAGTCATTGTCGGTCCCTTGGTGTTGAGTATTACCGGGGATCTTACGAGGGCGTGCGAAACCCGCTTGCAGTAGTTCGATGAGTCTCGTACGATCGAGACTTGTTCGAAGTCCATCGAACATTGCGGCGTCGCCGGCTGCCCAGGTCGCGGACAACGCAGTGTGCTTGCTGAGGGGGTAGGCATGTCTTTGCTCACCGAACGTTCCGGCGTCGCCGAGCCGTCGGACGTCGCAAAGCCCGCGAGCGCCCCGGCGCGCCCGATCGACGCGCTCAAGCCGCTCGAACCCGATCCGGGGCGCTGGAAAGCGTTACCCGTCCTGCTCTCGGCGATGTTCATGGCGATGTTCGACTACTTCGTGGTCAACGTCGCCGCGCCCTCCCTGCAGCACGACCTGGGCGCGACCGAGTCCGGGATCGAGCTGGTGGTCGGCGGCTACGGCTTCGCCTACGCCAGCGGCCTGATCACCGGCGGACGCCTCGGCGACCTGTTCGGGCACCGGCGGCTGTTCCTCATCGGCATGATGGCCTTCACGGCCGCCTCGCTGCTGTGCGGCCTGGCCGGGAGCCCGGCGTTGCTGGTGGCGGCGCGGATCCTGCAGGGCGCGACGGCCGCCGCGATGGTGCCGCAGGTGCTGGCGCTGATCAACGTGATGTTCCCGCCGCACGAGCGGGCCCGGGCGATGGCCGCGTTCGGCGGGGTCATCGGCGTCGGCGCGGTGGCCGGACAGGTGCTCGGCGGAGTGCTGCTCGACGCGAACCTCTTCGGCTGGGGCTGGCGCACGATCTTCTACATCAACGTCCCGATCGGCCTGGCCGCGGCCGCGCTGGCGGCGCGCTGGCTGCCGGGGCACCAGCGGCGCGGCGACACGAGGCTGGACCCGGTCGGCGCGGTCGGGATCAGCGCGGCGCTCGCGCTCATCCTGGTGCCGATCTCGCTGGGGCGGCCGGAGCACTGGCCGCTGTGGACGTGGATCTCGATGGGCGCGGCGATACCCGTGGCCGCCTCGGTGCTTTGGTACGAGGCGAGGCTTGGACGGCGCGGCGGCGCGCCGGTGCTGAACGTGGAGCTGCTCAAGGAGCGCGTCTTCGCCGCGGGCATGGTCATCGCGGGGCTGTACCTGACGTTCTTCGCCGGGTTCATGCTCTGCCTGACGCTGCTGCTGCAGAACGGGCTGGGCCTCAGCCCGCTGCGGGCGGGTCTCGCCTTCACTCCGCTCGGGGTTTCGTTCGCCGCCAGCTCGTGGCTCGCCCGGCGCTTCGGCCACCGCGTGGTGACGATAGGCGCGGCGGTGAGCCTGACCGGACTGCTGCTGACGGTCGCGACGCTCGCGATACGCGGCGACCACACGTCGGCGGCCTGGCTGATACCCGGCATGATCGTGGTCGGGTTCGGCAACGGGCTCGCGCTGCCGTCGATCATCGGCGCGGTGCTGTTGCGGATACCGGCGCCGCAGGCCGGGATGGCCGCCGGGGCGCTCACCACGGTTCAGCAGTTCGGCAACGCGACCGGCGTGACGGTGCTGGGCACGGTGTTCTTCAGCGTCCTGGGCGCTGCGCCGTCGATGCACTCCTACGTCACCGCGATGACGGTGGCCGCGGCGATCTGCGCCGCGCTCGCCGTGGTGATCGTGTCGACCTCGTTCCTGCTGCCGCGCAAGTCGTAGCCGAGGCTCGGCCGAATGGGCAACGGGCACTGCCCGGGAAGGGTGGGCCCTGCTACAGTCGTGGCCATGACGCGCAGGGTCCTACACCGATCCAACCAGTGGTGGTCCGCCTCTCCGGCGGACTTCTAGGACTCGCGCTTCCCAAGACTCGCGAACCGGCCGCCGATCAGGCGGCCGGTTCGCTGTTTCCAGCGGGCGTCCCGGTCCGACTGAGCGGCCGCCGGTCTTACTGAAAGGCCGGAGGTCATGGACGACACCGCCCTGCTCGATCTGACTCCCCCGTTCGCCCTGCTGCGCCGCGAAGGCCGCGAACGGGTCGAACTGCTGCGCGGCGAGGTGACGGCCGTCGCGCGGCTCGCCGACCTGCCCGACGCGCAGCAGTTGGCGCTGGTCCCCTATCGGCAGTTGCGGGAGCGGGGGGACGCCTGCCACGACGACGGGGCGCCGCTGCTGACGCTGCTGGTACGCGAACGCAGCGAACTCGCCGTCGAGGAGCTTCCCGAGGTGGCGCCACCACGGATCAGGGACGGCGACTTCGACGTCTGCGACGATGCGTATGCGCTCCAGGTCAAGGCGGTGCTGGAGGAGGAGATCGGCCGGGGCGAGGGCGCAAACTTCGTGCTGCGGCGCTCCTTCGTCGGGTACTGCGACGACGTGACGGCGACCGCGCTGGGTGCGTTCCGCCAACTGCTGGCGCAGGAGCGCGGGGCTTACTGGACCTTCCTGGTGCACACCGGGGACCTGGTCATGGTCGGCGCGACCCCGGAACGGCACGTCTCGGTGCACGACGGTGTCGCCGTGATGAACCCGATCAGCGGGACCCTGCGCATGCCGCCGGCCGAGGCGAGCGCGCAGCAGGTGCTCGGCTTCCTGGCCGACCCCAAGGAGCGCGACGAGCTGGCGATGGTCGTCGACGAGGAGCTGAAGATGCTCGCGCAGGTCGGCGGGCACGGCCGGGTGACCGGCCCGTTCCTCAAGGAGATGCGCAACCTCGCGCACACCGAGTACTACATCAGGGCACGTACGGAGATGGACGTGCGGCAGGTGCTGCGCGAGACGATGTTCGCCCCGACGGCCACCGGTTCGCCGATCCGCAACGCCTTCCGGGTGATTCAGCGCCATGAGACCGGAGGCCGCGGCTACTACGGCGGTGTGGCGGCACTGATCGGCGCGGACGAGCGCGGGCGGCAGTCGATGGACGCTTCGCTGCTGCTGCGCGTGGCTTATCTGGACCCTGCGGACGGCTCGGTGCGCATCCCGGTCGGCGCGACGCTGGTGCGCGGCTCGGATCCGTACGAGGAGGTGCGCGAGACGCGGGCGAAGGCGGCGGGCGTGCTGCGGGCGTTCGGGGTCGGCGCGCAGTCCGCCGACCACATCGAAGGCGAGCGAACGCAGGACACGGATACGCGACCCGGCGAAGAGAACGGCGGGCTGCGGCAGTGGGCTGATGATCCGCTGGTGCTGGCGACGCTGGCCGCGCGCAACGACGTGCTGGCGCCCTTCTGGCTGCAGGAGCACGCGCCGGACGCGTCCGTGGTCCCGGAGCTGCTCGGTCGCAGTGTACTGATCGTCGACAACGAGGACGCCTTCACCTCGATGCTCGCCGTGCAGCTCCGCGCGCTCGGGCTGACCGTGACCCGCACGCCTTTCGCGGCGGTCGACGGCACCGCCGGATACGAGGAACGCGACGGCCTGGACGGCTTCGACCTCGTCATCCTCGGCCCGGGCCCCGGCGACCCGAGCGACTTCGCGCTGCCGAAGGTACGCGTCGGCAGGGTGCTAATCCAGCGGCTGTTCGCGCGGGAGCAGCCGGTGCTCGGCGTATGCCTCGGCCACCAGCTGCTGTGCACGGCAATGGGCTTCAAGCTGATCCGGCGGCCAGAACCGAACCAGGGCACGCAGGTGGAGGTGGATCTGTTCGGCCGGCGCGAGCTGGTCGGGTTCTACAACTCCTTCGCCGCGCTAGCCCCGGAGGGCGTGGTGCCGGGGCTCGAGGTCGCGACGCTGCCGGGCTCGCGGGAGATCGTCGCCATGCGCGGCCCGCGATACGGCGGCGTGCAGTTCCACGCTGAATCCGTCTTCAGCAAGGACGGGCTCGGAATTCTGCGGCGGGAAATCACGCGATTGCTGATCTGAAGACCGCTCAGGGCCAGAGCGCGGCGCGAGCGCGGTCGAGGGCGGTGGCCACGGCACCGGTGAGGATCGGATTGCCGGGCACCGCCGTCGTCCGGATGCGGGTCTGTACCGGGCACACCGCGGCCATGCGCTCCTCGACCGCGGTCGCCAGCAGCGTGCCTCCGGAGCGGCCGAGGTCGCCGGTGAGCACGACGACGCCCGGGTCCACGACAAGTGCGAAGGCGGCTGCGCCGAGCGCGATGCGGGCGGCCAGCTCGGTGCGGAAGCCGGCGTGCTCGAAGTCCGCCGGCGCCACGCTGTAGGACAGCTCGGCGGAGGACGGCTCGGCGGAGGACGGCTCGGCGGAGGACGGCTCGGTCGAGGACGGCTCGGCGGTGACGGACTCTGCGCGCGAAGCTGCCGCAACCGCGGCCGGACCGCTGGCGCGGCTGGAGCGGCCAGCGCCGACGAGGCCGTGCGACTCGGCGAGTCTGGCTACGGCCGCCGGACTGACCAGGTCGTACAGGCCGCCGGTGCAGTCGGTCGGGCCGATCTGCGGACCGGCTCCGGGAACGGCGAGGAAACCCAGCTCGCCGGCGCCACCGGAAGCGCCGCGCCGCAGCACACCGTCCAGGATCAGGCTCGCGCCGACGCCTGCGGGGCCGAGCCAGAGTAGACCAAAGGAATCGATGCCCTGCGGCCCGATGACCCGGTGCTCGGCGATCCCGGCGAGGTTGACCTCGTTGTCGAGAGTCACCGCGGCCGCATCGAGCCCGGTGCGATCACGTACCGCTTGTGCCAGTTCGGCGTGCCAACCGGCCTCGGCGGCGACGGGGCGGACCCGTCCGGTGACCGGGTTGATGAGGCCTGGCATGCCGATGCTGACCGAGCACAGCGGCCCGGACTGCGACTCGCGCACCGCTTCGGCGAGCACCGCCGTGACCGTGTCGAGCGCGGCGGGCGTGGGAGTGCCGGGCGGGATCGGTGTGGCGCGTTCAGCGACTGTGCGCCCGGCCAGGTCGGTGACCGTGAGGTAGACGATGTCCGTGCGCACGTCGATGCCGGCGACGCACGCGCGACGACCTGCGAGGGCGTACAGCCGGGCGTTTGGGCCGCGCCGGTCCGCCCCGACCTCGCCGATCTGCTCGATCAGGCCCGCGCTGCCGAGCCGCCCCAGCAGTTCCGTCACGGTCGGCCGGGCCAGCCCGGTGGCTTCCTGCAGCTGCCCGGCGGTCAGCGCGCCGCGGGCCGCGAACAGCGCGAGAGCCGCGCGGTCGTTGATCGCGCGGGCGGTCTGCGGGGTCGCGGGCTGGGGCGTCGCGGATTGGGGAGGCATAGGCAATCGTCGGCGGTCGGTCGCGGGCGGCGGGTCCAAGCTCGCCGCGGTGGCGCGGGAGCCGTGGCCCTCGGGCTGAAGGTATCGCAGCGATCGCACAATGCGACGGCCGACTCGGTCCAGCGCGCCGGAAGACGGCGCGGGGACGGAGTCGGCCGCGGCTTTGCCTGCGAGATCCAGCCCTGGGAGATCCAGCCCTGCGGTCGGCCGGACTCAGCGGAACCGGTCTCAGCCGAACAGGACTCAGCCGAACAGGACTCAGCCGAAGAGGACCTTGGCCTCCTCGTAGAGGGACTTCGGCACGGTCTTCAGCTCGGTGGTCGCCGCCGACAGCGGGACGCGCACGATGTCCACGCCCTGCAGCGCGACCATCTTGCCCCAGTCGCCGTCGTGCACCGCGTCGATCGCGTGCAGACCGAAGCGAGTGGCCAGCCAGCGGTCACGCGGGGTCGGCGTGCCGCCGCGCTGCACGTGGCCGAGGACCGTGGTGCGCGCCTCCTTGCCGGTGCGCTTCTCGATCTCCTTGGCCAGGGACTCGCCGATGCCGCCGAGCCGCACGTGCCCGAACGCGTCGAGCTCGTGCGAGACCAGCGCCTCGTTGCCGTCCAGCGGGGTCGCGCCCTCGGAGACCACCACGATCGGGGCGTACTCGCTCTTGAACCGGGACTCGATCCAGGCGCAGACCTGGTCCAGGTCGAACTTCTCCTCGGGGATGAGGATCACGTTGGCGCCGCCGGCCATGCCGGAGTGCATCGCGATCCAGCCCGCGTGCCGGCCCATGACCTCGACGATCAGCACCCGGTGGTGCGACTCGGCGGTGGTGTGCAGCCGGTCGATCGCCTCGGTGGCGATGGTCACCGCGGTGTCGAAGCCGAAGGTGTAGTCGGTGGCGTTCAGGTCGTTGTCGATGGTCTTCGGGACGCCGACGACGTGCACGCCCTCCTCGGTGAGCTTGGTCGCCACGCCGAGGGTGTCCTCGCCGCCGATGGCCACCAGTGCGTCGACGCCGAGCTCGGCCAGGTTGGCCTTGATCCGCTCGACGCCGCCCTCCACCTTGATCGGGTTGGTGCGGGAGGAGCCGAGGATGGTGCCGCCGCGCGGCAGGATCCCGCGCACCGCCTTCACGTTCAGCTCGCGGGTCAGCCCCTCCAGCGGGCCGCGCCAGCCGTCGCGGAAGCCGACGAACTCGTAGCCGTACTTCTGCACGCCCTTGCGGACGACGGCCCGGATGACGGCGTTCAGACCCGGGCAGTCGCCACCGCCGGTCAGGACTCCGACGCGCATTTCGATCCCTTCAGCAACGTTTGTGGAGGTGGGAGCCGCCGCACCGGCTCGTCTTACGAGGGTATGTGGCCCCGCTTTGCGGGCGCTAATGTGCCGCGCCCGCCCGCGCTGTTGACCGCGGGTTCGGTGGGGTTGCCGGGCGCCGTTGCCCCGCCGCGCCCCGGCCGCTTAGGGCAGGGCTGTGCGGCGTTCGACCTCGGAACCAAACCTACCGGTTACTCGTCAGTCGGTTTACCCCGGTTCGTATCGCGGACGGGTGACAGGTATGTGAACGCGGTGGCGACGGCGTGAACAACGGGGAACTGATCGCCGCGCCGGGAATTTCCCCGGCCCGCCCACCCGTT
>NZ_DASRGV010000188.1:0-5599 GCF_035650855.1 Actinocrinis sp.
CCAAGCTCTCCAGCGATAACCCACGCTTAAGAGCAAGGAGTCCCGTCCGCGATCTGCCGCCGCACGCGCTACGGGAAGACTCCCGAACCGGGCTCGATCGACTGCGCGTTGCTCAGACTCACTCGGCGCTAAAAGCTTCCGCCGCTGCACCCTCACGGCCGCCTGCACTCCTGCGCGACCCTCCAGAAGGCCAAGAAGATCGACGCGATGTGATCCGGGATATCCTCGGCCACTCCCAGCTCAGCGTCACTGCAGATATCTAAACGCACATACCGATGCCGGAGCGCAGACAACATTAAGGATCGTGTCATGGGTGTGGGTGGCGTCGGGACAGCTCACGCCGAAGATCCTGGCCGGTGGTGTCAAGCCTGGTATCGAGCAGCAAAAAGGGCCAGTAACAACAATCGGTTACCGGCCCTCATCAGCGTCGGGCTGACAGGATTTGAACCTGCGACCCCTTGACCCCCAGTCAAGTGCGCTACCAAGCTGCGCTACAGCCCGCTGGTGCTCGGCCTGGTGGCCGACCAGGAAGAACCTTACCGCATCCAGAGGTGCGGTATCACCCGCGTTGCGCGTGTCGCGTGGTCGTGGTCAGAGCCGGGCGCCGGCATACGCACGCCAGGTCGCCTCGCCGTCCGGCTCGGGGCGGATCGGACCCGCTGCGCATTCCGCGGTGTCCGCCGTGGCGACACCTGCGCAGGGACTGCCTCCGCGCTCCAGGAGGTGCGAGCTTTTGTGCTCCGGCGCTACTCCGGGCCGACTGCATCGTTTCTCGAGTGAGGGTGGAGCCGTGGACCGCGAGCGGCCGCGATGATGCTGCGACGCGCCTGCGTGCCCTGATCCGAGGCCCGCGCTCTTGCGGGCTGCGTTATGAAGGAGCTGTTCATGAACGCGACCGAGTGTCCCTCCTTGCCGGCTTCGGCGCAGGTCGTCGTCGTCGGCGCCGGGCCGGTGGGGCTGACCACGGCCATCGCGCTGGCCAGCCACGGCGTGGACGTCGTGGTGCTGGACCGGCAGGCCGAGGCCGCGAACACCTCGCGGGCAGCCGTGGTACACGCCCGGACGCTCGAAGTGCTCGAGGAGCTCGAGGTGACCGATCGGCTGCGCCGGCTCGGACTCGAGATGACGACGTTCGCCATGCGCGACGGCGGCAGAACCCTGGTTCGCGTCTCGTTCGACGCGCTGCCCACCCGGCACCCCTATACCCTGATGATTCCTCAGGACGTCACCGAGGCCGTGCTGCTCGACCGGCTCTTGGAACTCGGCGGCGCGGTGCACCGGCCGTACGAGCTGGTCAGGGCCGTCGACGACGGTGTCGCGGTCGAGGTGACCGCCAAGTCCGGAACAGGAGAGGAGTACGTGGTCCGCGCCTCCTACGTGGTCGGTGCCGACGGAATGAACAGCACGGTACGGGACCTGGTCGGCATCGAGTTCGAGGGCGGCACCTACGCGGAGTCGTTCGTGCTCGCCGATGTCCGGCTCGAACCGCAGCCCGCGCGCGAGGACGGGGTGGTGCTCAGCTTTCGCCCGAGCGGAACCACCGTGATCGCGCCGCTGCCCGGCGAGCGCCACCGGGTGATCGCCGGGGTGGACGAAGCACCGTCGGCTCCGGATCTGGCGACGGTGCAGGCGTTGGTGGACCGCTGGGCCGGCGAGTCGAGGCGCCGCGCCGCGCCGCAGGTCACCGAGCTGATCTGGAGCTCCCGGTTCCGAGTGCACCACCGGGTGGCCGAGCGGTACCGCGCCGGGCGCGTTCTGCTCGCAGGCGACGCCGCCCATGTGCACAGCCCGGCCGGCGGCCAAGGCATGAACATCGGCATGCAGGACGGCGTCGCGCTTGCCGCCGCCCTCGCCGCCGCGCTGGATGCGGAGCGCCGGGGCGACACCGCCGCCGCCTCAGCGGCGCTCGACGGCTATGAGGCCGCGCGCCGGCCGGCCGCGCTGCGCGTCGTATCGCTCACGGACCGGATGACCCGGATGGCGATGCTACGCGGGCCGGTGCCGAGGGCCGCGCGCAACACCCTGCTGAAGATCGTCGACTGCATCCCGCCCATCCGCAACAAGGTCGCGGCGCAGATCGCCGGGCTTGCCGACTAGGCACATCCCACCTGGCGCGCCGAAGGTCACCAGGCCCGATGGGGACGTCAGCGATGCGGTCGGCGGCCCGTCGCCGAGTTGGTCGCGCCGGTCTGTACCGCCAATCCAGAGCCGTTCGATTCCGGCTGGGGAGAATCGCCCGGCTGGACGGCCGCCCTCCCGCCCGCCGGGCCGGGCGGCCCTCGGCATGCTCCGATCAACCATTGCGAGGGGAGAGCATTCATGGACGTCGACAGGCTTAAGAGGCCCACGCGCGAGGACGGTCCGGACCTGTCAGAGCACGCTTTGGACCGGCGTGCCCTGCACGATTACGTCATCGACGCGCCGATGGACGCATTGGTGAGTTCCGCCGCCGCGGCGGCGCCGGACACCCTCGCGATCCGGATCGGCGGCGAGCACGTGACGTACCGGGAACTGGACGAGGCCGTCGAGCAGGCGGCCGCGGCCCTGGCGGACCGCCTCGACGGTCCGGGCCGGACCATCGGTGTCACCACCGCCCTGAACCCGCGCTTCGCCGCGGCGTTCTACGCGACGGCCAGGAGCGGCAACACGGTAGTCATGGTCAATTCGCTCCAGCCGCCGCCCGTGCTCCAGCACGTGCTCGCCACGGCCCGGATCAGCCTGCTGTTCGCCGACGCCCGGCTACTGCCGAAACTGACCCGGCTCGCCGTGCCGGACAGCCTCGAGACGATCGTCACCTTGGCGGACGAGGAGCCGGTCGAACTGTCCGGCGTGCCCGTCGCCTGGAGCACGTGGTCGAAGTTCGTGGCGGACGCGCCGCGCAGTCGCGCGACCCCCGGGGTGGATCCCGACTCGGCGGGCTGCGTCCACTTCACCAGCGGCACGACCGGGCAGCCCAAGGCCGTCGTCCTCTCGCATCGCAACCTCACCGCCGGGGCCGCGCAGGTCGCCATCGCGCACCGGCTGACGCAGGGCGCCGTGATTCTCAACCACATGCCGGCGTTCCACGTCATGCACCTGAACGCGGTGACCACGGCGCGCGCGACCCATGTGATGTGCCCGGACCCCGATGTGACGGCGGGCGTCGCCCTGTCCAACGAGGTGCGAGCGGTGCGGTACTACAGCATCCCGATGCGGCTGACCCAGCTGGCCGCCGACCCGCGCCTGCCGGGTCTGCGTCTGGAGACCGCTCAGGCGATCCTCTCCGGCGGCACCACGCTGCCGCCGACCGCGGCCGCCAGGCTCGCCTCGGTCTTCAACGTGCCTGTGGTGCAGGGCTACGGCTCGGCTGAGTCCGCCTCGATGAGCCACTGCGACGTCCTACACCGCCCGAAGATCGGCTCTGTCGGCCTTCCGGCGGCGGGCTGCGAGGCCCGGCTCGGGGACATCGAAACCGGAGGACCGGTGCCCCAGGGCGCGATCGGTGAGGTGCTCGTACGCGGCCCGCAGATATACCGCGGGTACTTCGGCGGAGGTGCGGCAGCGGACGTCGACGCCGCCGGCTGGCTGCACACCGGTGACGTCGGCCGGCTCGACGAGGACGGTTACCTCTTCCTCACCGACCGGATCAAGGACGTCTTCAAGTGCGACCACGAACTGGTCAGCCCAAGCCGGCTGGAGCACCTGGCGCTTGCGCATCCGGACGTGGCCGAATGCGTCGTCGTCGACGTGCCCGACCCGGTACGCGGGGCGGTGCCGTTCCTGGTGGCGGTACTCAAGAGCGGCGTCGCGCCCGAACGACTCACGGAGGTCGTCGCCCACGTAAACGCACAGACCGCTTCGTATGAGCAGATCGCGCACGCCGAGGCCGTCGCGTCGATCCCCCGCTCAGCGACCGGCAAGGTGCAGCGGCGCGAGGTGCGCGACCTGGTGCGCGAGCGGCTGGGCGGCGAGGCCGCGGCCTGATCCGCTGCGCATCCGCACCTCGGCTCGAGCGGGACTCGAGCGGGGATCCAGTCGCGTTCAATCCCATTCGCGGACAATGACGTCCAACTCGACTGAAATCTCATGCAAGAGGAGTACGCGGTGGCGGCAGAAGCGACAACGACTACGGCGGCCCCGGCGCGTACCGGGCCGCCGCGGCTCGGTTTGATCCTGACGGCGTGCCTCGTGGGTCAGTTCATGATCGTGCTGGACACGACCATCGTGAACATCGCCCTTCCGGCGATCAGCACCGCGCTGCACTTCGACCGGGTGGGGCTGCTGTGGGTGGTCAACGCCTACGTCGTGGTGGTCGGCGGGTTCCTGCTGCTGGCGGGACGCATCGCGGACATCTACGGGCAGCGGCGCACCTTCCTCGCCGGTGTGGTCATGTTCACGGCGGCGAGCGCGGTGGGCGGGCTCGCCACCAACTCCACCACGCTCGTCCTGGCCCGCGGCTTCCAGGGCCTCGGCGGCGCCGTGATGGGGCCCGCCACGCTCACCGTGCTGACCCACACGTTCACCGAGCCCGCGGCCCGGGCCAAGGCGTTCGGACTGTGGAGCGCGGTGTCCGGCGGCGCGGGGGCGTTCGGCGTCCTGGCCGGCGGGGTCATCACCCAGTGGCTCTCCTGGCGCTGGATCCTGCTGGTGAACGTGCCGATCGGCATCGCGCTGTTCGCGCTGGCGCTGAAGGTGGTGCCTGAGTCGCGCCGCCCGCAGGCCGCCCGCGCGCTCGACGTCCCCGGCGCCGTGACGGTGACCGGCGGGCTGATCGGCACCATCTACGCCGTCTCCCAGTCGAGCACGTACGGGTGGTCGTCCGCGCGCGTGGTGGCTCCCCTGGCAGCCGGCTTCGTGCTGCTGGTGGCGTTCGTCCTGATCCAGGCCTTCTTCTCCAAGCAGCCGCTGGTCCCGCTCGGGTTCTTCCGCAACCGCTCGGTGTCCGTCGGCAACCTGGTCAACATGTTCGGCATGGCAGGGCTCTTCAGCACGTTCTTCTTCCTGACCCTGATCCTCCAGGACGTGTTCGGCTACTCCCCCGTGCGCACCGGCGTGCTCTACCTGCCGATCTCGCTGGCCCTGGCGGCCGGCGGAGCGGGACTTTCCCGGCTGGTGCCGAAATTCGGGCCGGGCCCGGTCCTGTTCGCCGGGTTCCTGGTGGGTGCCGCGGGGCTGTTCTGGCTCTCCCGGCTGAACGAGAGCTCCACCTTCCTCGGCTCGATCCTCGGCCCGACCATCATGATCGGGATCGGCGCGGGGGCGGGCATGGTCGCCGTCACCAGCGCGGCCACGGCGGGGTTGGAATACCACGAGGCGGGCTTGGCCTCCGGGCTGGTGAACGCGACCAGGCAGATCGGCATCAGCGTCGGCTTGGTGATCCTGGTGACGGTCGCGTCGGCGCGCATCCGCGGCGACCTGGTGGGCGTGAAGCCCACCGGGACCGCGGTCAAGCACGCGCTGGCCAGTGGATACGGCCTGGCGCTGGACGGGGCGGCCCTGTCGGCGCTGATCGCGGCCGTGCTCGCGTTGGCCGCGCCGCGCCGCAAGGCGGCCGGCCGGCAAGACCAGCCGCCGGCAGCACACTAACCGCGACAGACCCGCCGAGGGCTTCACGAATCCG
>NZ_DASRGV010000189.1:0-13831 GCF_035650855.1 Actinocrinis sp.
CAGCGGAAACAGAAGACGCCTGATATGGCGGTCGGCGACAGCGCCACGGAAACGCAACGCAGACGCCACGGCCCGGCGCGAGGCTGGGTCGGAACGCCGTCGGGCAATCAGGAGCCGTAGCGTTCGCCGACCAGGCGAAACTCAACTCAGGTAAGGACAGGGTGATGAGCAGAGTACGCACAACACTGCTGTCCGCGGCACGCAGGGTCCTCACAGCAGGCCGCGGCAGGGTCACCGTCTCCGTGTTGGCCGCCGTCCTTTGCTGGGGCGCGGCCGTGGGCGCCTCCCCCGCGTCGGCCGCGGTGAACTTGGGGACGTTCAACGTCAGTTCAGGCGTCTCGCGGGTGACGGGGACGGTGACGATCAACGGCAGCAACTCCTTCACCTTGACCAACGTCACGCTGACCGACACCTCCTGCGGCGACAGCCGCCAAGCGGAGTTCCGGGTGAACTGGGTGGACGGGCTGGGCACCGTGCGCAGCTTCCCCTGGCACGTCGACTCGAACGACTGCCGGGCGACCGTGCACTTCAACAGCCTCTCCGGAACCACGCCCGACTACATCGTCTACTTCCAGATCGAGACGAACGCCTGCGGCGGCAACATCTTCGACCGCTGCAGCAGCTCGGCATACAGCAGGCAGTTCGTCGACCCCTACTCCCCGTGAGCCGGCCGATCGAGCACGTCCGCGATCACCGTGGCGAGCGTGATCGCGCACTGCGGTAGGGGCCGCTGCTCTCGCGCACGATCAGCTCCGGGTCGTCCCAGAGGCCGGGTTCGGGTGCGTTCTGCGGATCGAGCAATCGATGCAGCAGACGGAATCCGGCCCGGCCGAGCCCTTCGAAGTCGAGGCGCACGGTCGTCAGCGCGGGACTGAGATACGCGGACTGCGGTGCGTCATCGAACCCTACGACGCTCAGCTCCTCGGGCACGCGCCGGCCGGCCTCGCGGGCGGCCCGCAGCACGCCGAGCGCGACGTCGTCGTTGCCGCACAGGATCGCGGTGGCCGTGCGGTCCGCGAGGAGGCGGCGCGCGGCGAGGTATCCGGAACGCGGGGTCCAGCCGGCGTCGAGCTGTTCGGGCACAGTCCTGTCCGCCTCGTGCAGGGCGTCGCGCCACCCTCGGGCCCGCTGCGTCTGATGCGTCGTGGAGGAGGGGATGGCGAGGTAGTGGACGGTCTTGTGGCCGAGGCCGAGCAGGTACCGGGTGGCGTGGGCGGCGGCGCCCCGGTCGTCGATCCAGACCTTCGAAAGGCTCGTCCCGTCCGCATCCGCCGCGTCGTCGGGCCGCTCGACGAGACCCACCACCGGATAGTCCGCGGGCAGCGCGGCGAGGGCGCGCACGCCCGCCGCCTCGAACGCGATCACGATCGCCGCGGCGCGGCCCGGGTCGCCGAGCCGTTCCATCACGTCCTGCCTGCTGCGCGCGGATTCCGGCTCCAGGACGCTGATCGCGACGGTGAACCCCGCCGCGCGGGCCGCCTCCTCGATGCCGCGCAAGGCGGCCGCGCAGCCGTAGAGCGCGGTGTCGACGGTGAGCACGGTGACCGAGCGCACCGGTCCGCCCGCGAGCGCCTGAGCGGTGCGGCTGGGGGTGAATCCGAGCTCGTCGATGGTCCGCAGCACGTGCGCCCGAGTGGACTCCCTGACGTTCGGCTTGCCGTTGATGACGCGTGAGACGGTCTGGTGCGAGACACCGGCGATCCTGGCGACGTCCCAGATGCTGAAGCTCTGGGACGTCGCCGGCGCAGCGATGTTACCGCTCTCAGTCACGCGATCATTCTCGGAAGCGGGCAGACGGGTGTCAATCGAGGTAGGGCGGTCAGGAGGTGCAGGTAGCTCCGTTGAGGGTGAACGCGGTGGGTGAGGAATCGTTCGAGGTGAAGGTTCCCTGGAATCCGAACGAGGTGTTGCCGCCGGGTGCGATCGTGGCGTTGTAGCTCGCGTTGGTGGCGGTGACCGCGGTGCCGGACTGGAGCACTGTCGCGTTCCAGGCGTTGGTGACCTTCTGGTCGCCGGGGAAGGCGAACTTCAGAGTCCAGCCGTTGACAGCGCTGGTGCCGGTGTTGCTGATCGTCACGTTGGCGGTGAATCCGCCCGGCCACTCGCTGGTCTTGGCGTAGGCGACCTGGCAGGTGCCGCCGCTCTGGCCGCCGGTGATGTTCCAGCTGAAGGACGCGGTGCCGGACACGCCGGTCGAGTCCGTCGCGGTGACCGTCACGGTGCTGCTTCCCGCCGTCGTGGGAGTGCCGGAGATCAGACCGGAGGAGCTGATCGCAAGGCCCTGAGGTAGGCCGCTCGCCGTGTACGTCAGCGTCTGCCCGGCGGCCGAGTCGGTGGCGTGGATCTGGAGCGCGGTGATCGGCGCGCCGACCGTGCCCGACTGGCTGCCCGGGTTCGTCACCGTCACCGTGTTGCCGCTGGAGGAGCCGGCCGGCGTGACATAAATCGCGAAGGCGTCGTGTGCGGCCTGGAAGGTGATCGGCACGGTGATCGAGCCGCCGGTGGCGCTGACCGTCTGGTTGTAGACCACCTGCGGGGAGCTGAGCGGGGCCTGGTCCGGGATGCGGTCCACGCGCACGTTCACGCTGCCGCCGCCCGAGAGCCAGGACTGCGAGGACAGGCCGTTGAAGGTGACGGACGCGGCGCCGGTGAAGTTGCCGTCGTCCCCGAGGATCGCCACGGCGCGCTTGTTCCCGCTGTCCTCGCTCGCCGCGATCGCGGTCGAGCCGACCTGGCCGGAGGTGGTCACCAGCGTCCCGGTCATGTCGGCGTAATCGCGGAACGCCCACCAGTTCCCGGTCGGCTGCCAGCTGCCGCCGGACTGCGTCAGCAACCCGGTCAGGTTCGGCGTCTCGCAGCACGCCCAGTTGCCGCGCATCGCGTTGGTGTATCCGGACTGCGCGAAGCGGGCGAGGTACCACGCGGACTGGCCGGCAGTCTGCTGATCCTGGGGCTGGAATTCGTTGGAGGAGAGCGGGAGGTGCGCGATGCCGTTGTTGGAAAGGGCGCTGTTGAGGGACTGGGCCACGGCCACCGGGTCGTCGCCGTCGCCCTCGTTGTGGTTGGAGATCATGTCCGGTACCGTTCCGGCGCTCTTCACATGCGCCAGCCAGGTGTTCCACTGGCCCGCGTTCTGCTGCGGGGTGACGGCGAAGGAGGGGCCGACGATCGTCGCGCTCGGCGCCAGCCTGCGGATCTCCCGGTAGGCGGCGTCCCACATCTGGAAGTACTGCGCGCTGTTGATCCCGCGGGTCCAGAACGCCGAGATGTCCGGCTCGTTCCAGATGTCGTAGGCGAACTTCAGCCCCGAGGCCTGCAAGGCGCCCACGGTAGCGTCGACGAAGCTGACCCAGTTCGAGCAGTTCCCGTTGTCGCAGGGCCACACCGTGTTCGACGGCTGACCCCCGTCCGCGCCGTAGACGTCCGTGAGGATGAACTGGTACTGCGCGTGATACGAACCCTGCGTCAGGCGCCTCGCCTGGGTGATCGCCTCGTTGACGTCGGCCTGTGTGCCGGAGCCGTACTGATAGTTGTCCCCGATCCAGCCGCGCGACGCATGCCCTCCACCGCGATACGCGTTGATCTGCAAGGGCTGAAGGTACTGATCGGCGGGCTGGGTACCGTCCTGGCTGATGCCGTAGAGGAACCCCTCCCCCACGCCTGTCGACGGACCGCGCGCGGACGACAGGTCGACGCTCAGCGATTCACCAGACGCGGCGCGGCCCGCCGTCGGCACGAGCAGTGGGATGGCCACGGCCAGCGCGGTGCCGGCGGCCAGCGCCAGTCGGCCGGAAACTCTTGTCCGCACGTCGCTCCTCCATCGGTCCGGCGCCGCTACACCGTGGCGCCGAACTGAACGTCGCACAGGCGGAGAGGCTGTGTTACCGGTAACAATCACGCCGATCCTGGGAGCTCCCGCATGGGGTGTCAAGCACTACAGCGGCTTAAGTCCACGCGCGCGCCGAACGCAGGAAACTCCGGACGTACACCGGTGAAACCTTCATCCGTGGCGGGGAATCCGGCGCGGTTCAGCCGTCGATCCGCACGGGTACCAGGTTCGCAGGACGAGGTGCCGGACCGGGGGGCGTGGCTCATGCAGATCACCGAGGTCACAGGTTTCGGGGTGAGGTCGGCGGCGATCCGCCTGCGGCGGGACGAGACCCCCATGCAGTTCGCGCTCTTCCCGATGCTGCACTTCGCGGCGCCCTCGTTTTATGCGCAGGTGCGCCGCCGGCTGCAGGAGTGCGCGGTCATCGTCGCGGAAGGCGTATCAGGGCCCTCCCTGCAGGAGAACGCCATGAGCTTCGCCAACCGCTACTTCCCCCGCGGGCGGCAGCGCGGGATCGTCGGGCAGAGCGACGAAGCCACGCTGCCCGAAGGCATCCCGGTGATCCGGCCGGACGTGCCGCCCGCCGAGCCGGCCCTCGATCTGCGCGGCATTCCGGGGCTCAAGCAGCTGGCGGCGCTGGCCGGCGTCAACCTGGCACTGGTCACCAGCGTGCACGTGATCAGCACCGCGCTGGCCATCGCGGGGCCGCGGGCGCTGTGCTCCAAGGATCTGGAGATCCACGATTTCGCGTTCACCGCGCGCGAGGAGCAGATCGCTGATGCGCGGCTGTCGCACATGGTCATGGAGAACCGCGATCAGAAGCTGCTGGCCGAACTGGTCCGGCTGCATGAACAGCGCTGCCGCGAGCCGATCACGGTCGGCGTGGTCTACGGCGCCGCACACATGCCGGCCGTTTCGAACGGGCTCATGGAGCGCTACCGCTATCGGCCGCGCAGCGCGGAATGGATGACGGTGTTCACCCAGGGCTGACCGGGCATGGTTGGCCAGGTCCGCTAACCAGGCTCGGTTATCCGTTCGGCAGCGGCGGAAGGGTTTTCTCCTCGAGCCAGGCCGTAAACAGGTCGTCGAGCCCGTAGACGCTGTAGCGGTTGGCGTGCTGGATGAACTGCGACGTGCTGACGACGCCGTGCCGGTGTTCAGCAGCCCACTGCTTGAGCATGACGAAGAACGGCCCGTCGCCGAGCGTGCGGCGCAACGCGTGCAAGACCAGCGCGCCGCGCCGGTAGAGCCGGTCGTCGAACATCTTGCGCATGCCCGGGTCCGCCAGGCGGAGGGTCTGTGGCAGGCTCCTGAGTTGCGCGTGGGACTCGGCGGCCAGGTCCGCGGCGCTCGCCGCGCCGTCCCCACAGCGCTCGGACCACAGCCACTCGGCGTATTTGGCGAAGCCCTCGTTGAGCCAGATGTGCCGCCAGTCGGCGACCGTCAGGCTGTTGCCGAACCACTGGTGCGCCAGCTCGTGCGCGACCAGGCGCTCGCTGCCGCGTCGGCCGTCCACGTGGTTGGTGCCGAAGGTGGACAGGCCCTGCGCCTCGACCGGGACGTCGAGCTCTTCGTCGACCACGACGACGGCGTATTCGGCGAAGGGGTAGGGGCCGAACAGCTCCTCGAACAGCTCCATCATCTGCGGTTGGCGGGCGAAGTCGTGCGTGAATCGCTCGCGCAGCCTGGCCGGATACGCGGCGTTCTGCGGCACCGGGTTCGCGGTGAGCCGGGTGCGGGTGTAGCGGCCGATCTGCACCGTGGCCAGGTAGCTGGCGGTCGGCGCGGGCTGCTCGTAGACCCACTTCGTCGTGCTGGCCGCGACCTCGTGCGTGACCAGCGTGCCGTTGGCGACCACCATGTAGCCGGCTGGAACCGTGACGGTGATCCGGTACGAGGCCTTGTCGTCCGGACGGTCGTTGCACGGGTACCAGGACGGTGCACCGATTGGCTGGGAGGCGACCAGCGCCCCGTCGCTCAGCTCCTCCCAGCCCAGTGCGCCCCACTCGCTGTGGACGGGGCGCGGGGTGCCGCTGTAGCGCACGACGGCGCTGAAGGCGGACCCGGGCTGCGGGGCAGTGGTGGGGCGCACCCGCAGCTTCCCGCCGCGATGCGTGAACTTGGCGGGGGTCCCGTCGACCGTGACCCGCTCGACCCGGAAGGCGGCGAGATCGAGGGCGAACTCGCGCAGCGGCGCGGCCGCGTCCGCCGCCACCGCGGTCAGCCGGGCGGTGGCGGAAAGCCTGTTCCCGGCCGGCCGATAGCGCAGGTCGAGCTCGTAGCTCTGCACCCGGTAGCGCGGGTCGCCGTGGTCAGGGAAGTACGCTTCCGCGGCCTCTGACGCGGTGGTGGACATCGACGCAGTGGTGGTCGTGCGTGTCTCGGCCCCGGTTCCCCCGGCCGGATCGTGCTTCGGCGGCACCAGGATCAGTCCGCTCCGAGCCAGGCCTCGATGGGGTTGCCCAGCCACCGCGAGTTCGCCGGGACCGACTCGCCGCGCATGACCAGCGAGGCGGGACCGATCGTGACGCCCTCGCCGAGGGTGGCGCCGGGCAGCGCGATGCCGTGCGGGCCCAGCGTGGCGCCGGCCTCGATCCGGACCTCGTCCAAGCGCATGATCCGATCATGGAACAGGTGTGTTTGAACCACACAACCCCGATTGACGCTGGCGCCCTCTCCCAAACTCACCAGATCGGCTTCAGGCAGCCAGTGGCTCTCGCACCACACGCCGCGTCCGATGCGAGCGCCGAGGCCGCGCAGCCAGAGGTTCATCACCGGGGTGCCTCCAGCGGCCCCGACCAGCCACGGCACGGCCAGCGACTCGACGAAGGTGTCGGCCAGTTCGTTGCGCCAGATGAAGGCGCTCCACAGCGGGTGCTGCGCCGTCGTGAACCGGCCGACCAGCAGCCACTTGGCGGCGATGGCGAGCGCGCAGGCGACCGCGCCGGCCGCGGGCAGCACCAGGGCGCCGAGCAGTCCGGCCGCCCACCAGCCCCAGGCCTGCGCGGCGGCCGCGAAGACGCCCAGCGCGAGAAGGGCCAGCGCGGCCGAGCACAGCACCGGCACGATCCGGCAGCTCTCCACGACCGCCCGGGCGACCAGCAGCCGGCGGGGCGGGGCGAAGGTGCGGCTCTGGTCGCCGGCCTCCACGGCACGCGGCAGCTTCATCGGCGGCATGCCGAGGTAGGAATCGCCCGCCTTGGCCTTCTTCGGCGCGGCGGAGAGCACGCCGACCAGCCCGTCGCGCGGCACCTTGCGTCCGGCGGCGGTCATGCCCGAGTTGCCCAGGAACGCGCGTGCCCCGATGCGGGCCTCGTCGATGCGCAGCCAGCCGCCGCCGAGCTCGTAGGAGGCGATCATGGTGTCGTCGGCGAGGAACGCGCCGTCCCCCACGGTGGTCATGCTCGGCAGCGCGAGCACGGTGGAGGCCTCGACGCCGCGGCCGACCTTCATACCCAGCGCACGCAGCCACAGCGGCGTCAGAGCACTGGCATACAGCGGGAAGAGCACCGTGCGCGCGCCGTCCATCAGCCGTTCGGTGGTCCAGGCCTGCCAGGCGACGCGGCCGTAAAGTGGATGCCGGCCGGCGCGCAGGCCGAGGCTCAGCGCCCGCACGCCGAGCAGGACCAGCAGCGCGTAGGCGAGCAGCCCGCCGAGCGCGGCCGCAGGGGAAATCGCGAGCGCGGAGCCGAGCGCCGCCGGCAGCGTCCCGGAGCCGTGCACGGCCAGCCCGATCAGCAGCACGCCGGGGAGCGCGGCCAGCAGCGGCAGCAGATTCAGCACGAACGCCGTGGTCGTGTACGCCAGCGTCCAGTGCGGCTTGTGGACGGGGCGTTCGCCGGGGTAGCGCGTGGCGCGTCCGGTCTTCACCGCGGGCACCCCTGCCCAGCGCTGGCCGGTCTTGACCGCACCGGCCGTCGCGGCGTCGGACACGACGGATCCCGGCGCTATCTCCGCGCGCTTGCCGACCCGGGCACCGGGCATCAGCACGCTGCGAGTCCCGACGACGGCTCCCGCACCGACCCGGACAGGTCCAAGGTGCAGCCGGTCGCCGTCGAGCCAGTGCCCTGACAGATCCACCTCGGTGCCGATCGCGCATCCCCGGCCGAGCTTGAGCATTCCGGTGACCGGCGGCAGGGAGTGCAGGTCGACGTCCTCGCCGATCTGGACGCCCAGGGCGCGGGCGTACCAGGTGAGCCAGATCCCGGACAGGCTGGTCGCGCCGCTGGACTCGGCAAGGCGCTGGGCGGCCCAGAGCCTGAGATGCACCGCTCCGCCGCGCGGGTACGTGCCGGGGGTGACGCCGCGCAGCAGGACCCGCGCGCCGGTCGCGGCGATGGCCAAGCGTCCGGCGGGGCTGATCAGCAGCACCCAGCCGGCCAGGACCGACCACCAGGAGAGGGCCGGTGCCCACGGGTGCGGTCCGTACCAGCGCAGGATGTTGCTGAAAGCGGCCAGCGCGACGCACCACCGCAGCCCGACGAGCGCGTACATCGCCGCCATCACCGCGCCCTGCACGAGCCCGGCGCGGCGCGGGGTGGGCTCGACCACCCGCGGGCCGTCCTGGGCGGGCCCGGCGGCGGACCGGTCCAGCAGGGCGGCGAGGGCGCTGAGTGTCGAGTACTGATACAGGTCGGCGACCGAGACCCCGGGATGGCGGGTTCTGATGCGGGCGACCAGCTGCGCGGCGGCCAGGCTGCCGCCGCCGAGCGTGAAGAAGTCGTCGGCGGGCGAGGCGGGCGGCGCGCCGAGGATCTCGCCCCACAGTCCGGCCAGCCAGGCCTCGGTCGCGGTCAGGTCGGCCGCCGGGCGGGCGGAGCCGTCCGCGTCGAGGCCCGGCAGCGGCCAGGGCAGCGCGGCCCGGTCCACCTTCCCGGAGGTGCGCACGGGCAGCGCCGGCACGAGCGCGAGCAGCGGGACCAGCGCGGCAGGCAGTGCGGCGCGCAGCCGGCGTACCGCGTCGGCGCGGTCGAACTCGCTTTGGCCGCCCGAGAGCACGAGGTACCCGACGAGGATCTGGTTCCCGCCGCGCGCCGTGCGCACGGCCGCGGCCGCCGCCGCGACGCCCGGAAGGGCCTGGAGCGCCGCGTCCACCTCGCCGAGTTCGATCCGGCGGCCGCCGAGCTTGACCTGCTCGTCGGCGCGGCCCAGGAACAGCAGTCCCTCGGGCTCGGCGCGCACCAGGTCGCCGCTGCGATAGGCGCGCTCCCAGCCGAGGGCGGGCAGCGGGGCGTACTTCTCGGCGTCCTTGTCCAGGTCGAGGTACCTGGCCAGCCCGACGCCGCCGATCACCAGCTCGCCGCTCTCCCCCATCGGCACGACGTGTCCGGCGGCGTCGAGCACGGCCAGTTCCCAGCCGTCCAGCGGCAGTCCGATGCGCACCGGCCCGGCGCCGTCGAGCCGCGCGGCGGTGGCGACGACCGTGGCCTCAGTGGGGCCGTAGGTGTTCCACACCTCGCGGCCCTCGATGACCAGGCGCTCGGCCAGTTCCGGCGGGCAGGCCTCGCCGCCGAAGATCAGCAGCCGCACCTCGTCGAGGCAGTCGTCCGGCCACAGCGCGGCGAGGGTGGGGACGGTGGAGATCGCGGTGATCTCCTGGGCGACCAGCCAGGGTCCGAGGTCCACGCCGCTGCGCACCAGCGCGCGGGGGGCGGCGACCAGGCAGGCGCCGTGCCGCCAGGCCAGCCACATCTCCTCGCAGGAGGCGTCGAACGCGACCGAGAGGCCGGCCAGCACCCGGTCGCCCGGGCCGAGCGGCTCCTCGGCCAGGAACAGCCGGGACTCGGCGTCCGCGAAGGCCGCGGCGCTGCGGTGCCGCACGGCCACGCCCTTGGGCTTGCCGGTGGATCCGGAGGTGAAGATGATCCAGGCGTCGTCCTCGAGGCCGGGGCGGCCGGCAGCCACCGGCGGACGTGCGTCGCCGCGCACCTCGAGGGTCCGCCCCGCCTCGAGCACGGCCGCGACGCCGGCCTCGGAGAAGACCAGCCGGGCACGCCCGTCGGGGTCGTCGGCGTCGACCGGAACGTACGCCGCGCCGGCGGCGAGCACCCCGAGGATGGCGATGTAGAGGTCGACGTCGCCGGAGGGCATGCGCACCCCGACGCGGTCTCCGGCGCCGATGCCCGCGGCGGCCAGGCGGCGGCGCACCGTGTCGACCTCCGCGGCCAGCGCGCGGTATGTCAACACTCTGGTGCCATCGTCGAGGGCTGGTTCGTTCGGGTAGCGCCGTACCGTGGCGTCCAGGATGTCGATCAGGGTGCGCGGCTCGGCGGCTTGAGCCCCGTCGAACACGGCGTTCACCCGCGACGACGCGGGCTCGGCCGGGCCCTGCTCGGTCTGCTTCTCAATCAGCGCGTACGGCGCTTCCACGACAGCCATGCGGTCCCTTGGTCGGCGGGCATCGAGCGCCTCGGTGACGGGGCATCCAGCCCAACCTGCACGACCGCGGCGCGCCGGCGCCGGCTTGATGTCGTGGTCTCGATGAAGTTCTCGGCCGCCATTCTACCGCTGGCCTCGGCGCCCCCGTCCTAGTCATCGGGCCGGCGATAGTGTTCAGACTGTCGAGACCGCTCAGGTGCGCCGGTCAGCCGGTCGCGCGGATCCCGGAGGCAGCAGCGTGACGATGGCGCACGAGGGCTTCGAGCCCGCGGCCGTCCTTGAGCAGATCACGGCCGCGACTGAAGACCTGGTGCGGACGGCGGCCCGGTTCACCGACGCCGACATGCGTGCGCCGTCGCTGCTGCCGGACTGGTCGCGCGGACATGTGCTCACGCACCTGGCCCGCAATGCCGATGGCGGACGACGGCTGTTGATCTGGGCCCGGACCGGAACGGAGACGGCGGAGTACCCGAGCCTGGACGCCCGCGCCGAGCAGATCGAGGAGGGAGCGGGCCGCGGCGCCGCCGAACTGCTGGCCGACGTGCGCGACAGCGCCGCCGCGTTCGAAGCCGAATATCGCGGGATGCCGCCCGAGGCGTGGAGCCGGATCGTGCGCTGGACCCGCGGTCAGCAGCGCCCGGCCGCACGCGCCGCCGACTCCCGGCTGTCCGAGGTGCTGGTCCACCACGCCGATCTGGACGCCGGCTACACCCCGGCCCAGTGGCCCGCGGATTTCGTCCGCACCATGCTCGGCCGGGTCGCTGCCTCCTTCAGCGCGCGCGAGGACGCACCTGCCATGCGGCTGTGCGCTACTGACACGGACACCGAGTACGAGATCGGCGGCGCGCGACCGGCACCAGTCATCCACGGTCCGCAAAGCTCGCTGCTGGCCTGGTTGATGGGACGCTCGCGGGGCGCCGACCTTACCGTGCACGGCGCCGCGGACCTCCCCGAGCCGCCGTTCCTCTACTGATCCTCGGCCGCGCCCGATCCGGCTCGGCCGTACTTCGCCGTGAAATCTCGGCTTCCGCACGCAACCTTCCGCGATCCGCCGGACTCTGGGTAGGGGTCGATCGACCTACTTGGGGGCGGATGCCATGGAAGAAGAAGACGAATTCGCCGAATACGCGGCGGCCCGCCAGCACCATCTGCTGCGTACGGCGTTCCTGCTGTGCGGTGATCCCATCAGCGCGCAGGACTTGGCGCAGGAGGCGCTCACGAATCTGTGCCGCGCCTGGCCGCGCGCCAGGCGGGCCGATTCGGTTGATGCATACGCGCGCAGGACCCTGATCAACGTCTACCTGCGCCATCGCCGCCGGCTCGGCCGCGACCGCGAGGCGCAGCGGGCGCTGATCGGCGAGGCGCGCACGCAGGACAGCACGGAGCGGGCGGAGCAGCGGCTCGCGCTGCTGGCCGCGCTCGACCAGCTGGGCAAGCGCAGCCGGGCCGTGCTGGTGCTGCGGTACTGGGAGGACCTGAGCGTTCAGCAGACCGCAGACTTGCTCGACTGCAGCGTCGGCACGGTCAAGAGCCAGACGTCGAGGGCGCTGGCCAGACTGCGCGACCTGCTCGGCCCGCAGTGGCTGGGTCCCACGGCGCTCACACACGGCGATTCGAAGGGAACGGGACAATGACGAACCACGACTCGGACGCGACCGACGCGGCACGTGACGCTGCGGTCGGCGGGCTGCTCGCGACACTCGTGCAGGACTACAACCCCGCAGTGGACCTTGTTCCGGCGGCGCTCGCGGGGGCGCGTCGCGCGAAGCGGCGTGCGCGCGTGGCCTGGACGGCGGGCGGGGGTCTGGTCGCCGCGGCGGCCGCCGCGGTCGTGATGGTCACCGGTGCGACCGGTGCCGGGCCACTGCCCACCGCGATCGCCACGGCAAGCGGCGGCGCGGCGAATCAGGGCGCTGGGTCGTCTGGCGCATGCGTGGGCAAGTGGCTGCCTTGGAGCGGCGAGAGCGAGTCGGCCTTGTTCGGAAAGGGCACAGTCGCGCAGCGGGCCGTCGTGTGCGCCGAAGACGTCGCGGCGATGAAGAGGATCTACCCCGGCCTCGCCATGGTGCCCTTCTTCGAGGAATACGCGGCCGGCAAGAGTACGGACTTCACCACGGACCAGATCGCCCAGCTGGGCCCCGGACTAAGTCCGGACACGCACATCCTCGAACCGTGGCAGTACACTGCGACGCTGGGCGGCCATGCCGCGTACTTCTACATCACCTACTCGAGTACCCGCAGCGACGTGTGCACCGGCTGCACGGCGATTCAGCCTCAGCCGCTGCCCGGTCCGCGTCCCGGATACCAACTCGTGGGTGAGACGCCGCAGACAGCCCATCCCAACACCATCGAAGTCCTCGTCGAGACTCCGGACCAGACCTACCTCGGCATCGGCGTCAGCCCGGTGACCGGCGGCGCGTTCACCCCGCCGTTCGACGTGACCAAGCTCGTGAAGGACGGCAGATTCATCGCGGCACTCGACACGGATCTGCGCACTCTCTACGGCGGCTGACCGTCAGGAGCAGGACGCCGCGATCAAGGCGCCGAGCGCGGGGACCTTGAGCTGCTGTCCCGCGTAGATCATCGTCGAGCTTCCCAGACCGTTGAGCTGCTGGAGCTCGGAGACGGTGCTGTCGCAGCGTTGCGCGATGGCTCCGAGCGTGTCGCCGCCGTGCACGGTGATGGTGGCGGTGTCCGACGCTCGGGGCAGCAGCCCTTCGAGCGGCAAGGCGGTCGGCAGGGCGATCGGGGGCAGGCTCGGATACGCGAGCAGGCTTTCGTAGAGACCGTTGTGGTCAGGCGCGGAGTAGGAGTAGTACGGGACCGCGACGGGCTGGCCGGCGAGCTGTGGCGACTGGTCCCGTATCTGCGAGATGCCGCTGATGGCACCGAACACGGCGATCAGGCCCACGGCGACCACGAGGAACACGGTGAGCTGATTGCGCCGCCGCCGGCGGGCGAGGGCGTCCTCCTTCGGGGTGACGGTCAGTTCCCGCCGCGGCCGGGCGGCTTCGCCGAGCACGACGGGGCCGTTCACGTCGACGCCGAGTTCCGCCAGATGCAGCCGCAGCCTGGGCACCTCCCGCCGGTCCCGGACCGCCGCCGCGAGCAGCGCCCCGAGCTCCTCGGCGGTGATGTCGCGCGGGGTCAGCAGGCTGTTGCCGGTCCAGGACAGGTGCCAGACGGCGCCCCCGATACCGACGAGGGCTTGGCCGACCAGGCTGAACAACGCTCCGAGCAGCCGTCCCGCCGGACCGGCCTCGCCTTGATCGGAAGCCCGGTCGGCCGCTCGATCGGATCCGCCGCCGGCGCCGCGGTTCCTCGCCGCGTCTTCGGGTGCCGCGACGCCGAGCGCACGATCGAGTTGCTCGGCCAGTTCGTCGCGGCGCCCCGCCTCCAGGCAGTCCAGGACCGCGGCCACTGGCGCGTCGGCCGCCGCCGGGCCCGCGAGGCGGACCACGGCGCGCTTCAGTGCCCGGGCCGGTGCGGAGGCACGCGACTCCACCACCAGGACCAGCCATTCCCGCCACGGCACCCGCTCCGAATCAGGGGACTGCGCGTCGGGCAGCGTCCGTCGCAGCAAGGCCTCGCGGTCGCGGACGAGTTCTAGGGCGAGGCGCCGAT
>NZ_DASRGV010000190.1:0-5160 GCF_035650855.1 Actinocrinis sp.
ACTCATTGCCGCCGGGATCGGAGGCCTCGGCGCGCTGGTGCGGCAGTGGCCGCACGCGGTCGCCGTGGTGGCGTTCATCGGTGGGCTGTTCCTGATCGGCTACGGCCTGCGCGCGGCCATGCGTGTGCTGCGCCCGGACAAGCTTGAAGCCACACGCGCTGACGGAGCGGGCAGCGGCTCCATCAGGGCGGCGGTCCTCACCTGCCTCGCGCTGACCTGGCTCAATCCGCACGTGTACTTGGACACGGTGCTGCTGCTCGGATCGGCAGGTAATAGCTATGGGGCGGGGCGTTGGTACTTTGCGGCCGGCGCGGCGACCGGCAGTGCGATCTGGTTCAGCGGGCTCGGATTCGGCGCGCGGCGGCTGGCTCGGTTCTTCGCCAGGCCGCGCGCCTGGTCCGTGCTCGACGGGATCATCGCGGTGACGATGATGGTGTTGGGTACGGCGATGCTGGCTAGGGCGTGAACGGCTTGGCGAGGCCGAAACCGAGTGGGCTGAAGGGATGCCAGTCGGCGAAGTAGGTGAGGATGGTGTACGAGGCGGCCTGCGTGTCAGTGAGCTGCGGTACATCTGGGGCGACGTCCACTGCCGCCGGACCAGTGTTCTGATACTCGGAGTACCGCGCGTCGGTCCACTTGAAGAACGGGCTTGACCAGTTCTCGTAGTGGGCCGAGGAGACCGCGGTGCCGAGGTAGGTCTCCCGGATCGTCATCTGGGCCACCGGGTTTGTGGTCCCGGTGTGCCGCCAGGGTCGACTGAGGTAGTCGGCTCCGGCAGCGAGCGTGCCGTCCGCGTTGTCGATGCGGCTGTTGATGATCAGGTAGCCGTAGGTGAACGCGGTCGGCGTGTCGGGCGCGGTGACCGAGCCGCCGGAGTGGCCGCCGAGGATGTCGATGTCGTCGTGGTCGAATACGGCGGTGGCCGATCCGCAGATGAAGTCGATCGAGCCGCTGATGGTGTCGTCGACGAAGTACTGGCGGGCTGGTGGAGGAGGTGCGGTTGCGGGCGGGCTGCTTGCGGGGGGCTGGGCTACGCCGTCCTCGGTGAAGCACTCCTGCGGCTGGAAGTTGTCCGCGTATGAGGATGCGAACACCGTGTCCTGCACGGCGGTGAAGACGTCGTGCGCGAAGATCACCTTGTCCGCCACGGCTTTGACAGCGACAGCTTGCGGGCCGCGCGCCGCATCGGCTGGGTCGGTGGTGCGGTCGAAGGTGTTCGCGACGGTCACGTTGTACGCCTGGAATCCGCTCCCTGCGACGGTGAGCGTCGCGGAGCAGTCGGTGCCGTAGAGGTTTCCGTTGGGTGCGTACGTGCCGTGCGCGAGGTTGTCTTCGATCGTCACGTCGGCCGCTTTGCCGGTCGCGCCGATGATCGTCACATCCGGTTTGTCGGCCGGGATGTAGACCTGGCCGACGTACGTGCCGGGTTCGACGATGATCGTGGTGTGGCGGTGCGTGGCTGGTTGGATCGCGTTGACGGCGGCTTGGATTGAGGTGAAGGCATGCAGGCCGGGCGGAAGGTGTGTGGTCGCGGGGGCGACGAGAAGCAGGCTGCTGATGCCTTCGGATCGTGTGGTTGCGTTGCTTTCGACGACGCTGGCGTCGGCGGCGGCCGTGCCGGCTGAAGTGACCAGCAGGAACGCGGCGCACGCGAGGGCGGCGAGGGTACGGGGGCGGTTCACGGGGTGGTCACCGGCTGCCCGTTGATGGTCACGTCGACGAGCTGGAAGTCGTCAACATACTGCGACGAGTTCTTGCCGGTCATCGTCGTGATCGTGACGTCGTCGAGCAGGATCGAGCCGATGTGGTCGGTCGAGTATCCGGCGGCGGTCCAGCCCGCGACGGCGGTGTTCACCGTCCAGCGCTTGAGGGTGATCCCGGTGACGGTGGGCGGGAAGGTGCCGGTGTTGCCCTCGCCGTAGTTGAAGTCGATCAGCAGCACCGGGCCGCCGATCTGCCCGGCGGTGACCCGGTAGATGTTGCTGTTCTCGATGTAGCCGCCGCGCACCGAGTTGGTCTTGAGCCGGTGCCCGGACTGCAGGATCGGGCTGTTCATGGTCAGGTCGCGGCCGTAGACGTTCTTCACGCCGCCGGTCATCTCGCTGCCGATGGTCACCCCGCCGTGCCCGGCCGCGAAGGAGCAGTTCTGGATGACGATGTTCTGGCTCGGCACGCCGATCCGGCGCCCGTCGGTGTTGCGGCCGGACTTGATCGCGATGCAGTCGTCGCCGACGTCGAAGGTCACGCCGTCGATCAGCACGCCGTCGCAGCACTCTGGGTCGCAGCCGTCGGTGTTCGGGCCGGTCGAGTTGACGGTCACGCCCTCGATGGTGACCTCGCTGCACAGCGTCGGGTGCAGGTGCCAGAGCGGGGAGTTGCGGAAGGTGACACCCTGAATCAGCACCCGCTGACAGTTGTAGGGCTCGACGAAGGTCGGCGGCAGGTGGTAGCCGGCGCCGTAGATCCGCTGCGAGACCGGCACTCCCGCGTCGGCCTGCGCGACGAGCTGGTTGAAGTCCGGCGTCTCAAGGCTCTTCCAGGCCCACCAGTTCGCGGTGGAGGCCTGGCCGTCGAGCACGCCGCCGCCGGTGATCGCGACGTCCGTCTGGCCGTAGGCGTAGATCAGCGGCGAGTAGTTGTAGCACTCGATGCCCTGCCAGCGGCTGAAGACGACCGGCAGGTACGCGTTCGGGTCGGTGGAGAACAGCAGCGTCACGCCGGTCTCCACGTGCAGCTCGATCCGGGACTTGAGGTGGATCGGGCCGGTCGCGTAGCTGGCGGTGCCGGTCGGGCCGGCCGGGATGACGACGCGGCCGCCGCCGAAGCGCGCGGCCTCCTCGATCGCCGCGGCGATGGCGGCGGTGTTGTCCGTCGTGCCGTCCGCGACCGCGCCGAAGCGGGTCACCGGGAAGTCGCGGCGGGGAATGCGGGGTCTGCGAATGCGGCGGATGATCGCGTCGGCCGCTTCGTCGAGAGCGCGGTCGGGGTTGGGGCCGCAGTCCGGGCGTGCGGTACTCGGTGATGCGGTGGTCGCGGCGTGGGCTGCCGCGGCGGTGAGGGGGACCGCGGCCAGTGCGGCGACCGCGGTGCTCGCGCGCAGGAAGGCGCGCCGATCGAAAGGTGTGGACATGGCTCAGTTCCTCCGCGGGAATCGGGCGGATGAGGGTAGGTGGAACTGGTTGTTGAGTTGTCGCCGGGAAGGGCGTCGCTAGTCGCGAGTGCGCGCGACCAGCTGGGTGGGGTTGACGAACCGCAGCGCCAGCACCAGCAGCACGAGCATCGAGCCCGTATACACCACCGCCATCGCGTCGATGGACTGTGCGCTGCGGATGCCCGCGGAGAAGACCGCGGAGAACAGGCTGACCACCAGGGTCTGGCTGGTCGGCCCGGCGGTGAGGAAGGTCAGCTCGAACATGCCGAAGGTGCGTACCAGCACCAGGATCCCGGCCGCCAGCATGCCGGGAAGCAGCAGCGGGGCGATGATCCGGCCGAGCACGGCGCGGGTCGGCGCGCCGCACATCCGGGCCGCGGCCTCCAGCCGCGGGTCCACCTGCTCGATGAAGGGCGTCATGGTGTAGACGACGAAGGGGATGGAGGGCACCAGGTTCGCCAGCACCACCCCGGTCAGCGAGCCGGCCAGGTGGAACTTGTAGAGCACCGTGGCCAGCGGGATGCCGTAGGCGATCGGCGGCACCAGGATCGGCAGCACGAACAGCAGCATCACCGCCTTCTTGCCCGGGAAGTCGCGGCGGGCCAGCGCGTAGGCCGCCGGGACGCCGAGCAGCAGCGAGATGCCCACCACCAGGAAGGAGACCTCGAAGGTCACCGTCATCACCTGGCCGAGGGAGAACTCGCTCCACGCGTCCGAGTAGTTCGAACCCGTATAACCCTTCGGCAGCCAGCCGCTGAACCAGGTGCGGCCGAAGGAGTCGAGCACCACCGTGGCGATCACGCCGAACAGGTTGATCAGGAAGAAGGCCACGACGGCCCACACCAGCCAGGCGCCCGGCCGCAGCGCCATCGCGCGGCGGCGCGGCAGGCCGGTGGCCGGCCCGGTGCTCGGCGCCGGTGCGGCCGCCGGATCGACGATCGCCGTGCTCATCCCTTGCCTCCTGTGGAGCCGGTGTAGAGGCGGGAGCGCAGCGCCATCGCGGCGCCGATCACCGCGAACATCAGGGCCGTCATCACCATGGCGATCGCGCAGCCCTGCGAGTAGTTGAACTTCTGCAGCGCCTGCTCATACGCCTCGATCGAGATCACGTGGGTCTTGCCGTCCGGGTCGCCGACCATCATGGCCGAGGGGAAGACCGTGAAGGCGAGCACGAAGGTGAGGCAGAAGGTGGTCAGCAGGCCCGGCAGCAGCAGCGGGAAGGTCACGTGCCGGAACCGCTGCCACCAGCCCGCCCCCAGCGTCGCGGCGGCCTTCTCCAGGGAGGGGTGGATGCCGGACAGGTACGAGTGGGTCAGCAGGAAGGCGAACGGGAACCCGCTGATGATCAGCGAGAGCAGCACCCCCCAGTAGTTGTTGGTCAGCGTCACCGGGCCGGAGATCAGGTGCAGCCACTTGAGCGCCGAGTTGAACCAGCCCACCGGGCCGAAGTACTCCAGGATGCCCTCGGCGGTGAGCACGGTGCCCAGCGTGATGGGGATGACCAGGATGGTCAGCAGCAGCCGCTTGCCGCGGAACTGCGAGCGCATCCGATACGAGATCGGCACCGCGAAGCCGACGTTGATCAGCGAGGCCGGGATCGCCAGGTAGAAGGTGGTGCCGATGGAACCGCGGGCGAACTTGTCGTGGAAGAACGCGCTGTAGGAGGCGAAGACGCCGCCGTGCGCGTTGACTCCCTGTGGCTGGAAGGAAAGCTGGAGTCCGTAGACGAATGGGTAGACGAAAAGCGCGATGACGGCTACGACACCCGGCAGGAGCAGCAGCAGCGTGCGGTCCACGCCGCGCTCGGCCATGCGGTGCCGCAGCGCGGTGCGGGTCGGCTCGGGCGGGGCCACGCTCGGCTCAGTTGTCAGGGTGCTCATTCGTCGGCTCCGGTCTCGGGCAGCGGCGCGATGCCCGGGAAGACCAGTACCCGCTCGGCTGCCGCGGTCAGCCGCAGCGGGTCGCCTGGCGCGACGCGCTGGTCGGTGCGCAGGTGCACGCGGTCCCCG
>NZ_DASRGV010000191.1:0-4883 GCF_035650855.1 Actinocrinis sp.
CGAACGGGCTGGTCAGCCCGTCCAGCTCCAGCTGCTCGCAGACGACGGCGCGCTTGCCGGTGCGCCCGCCGTCCAGCCGCATGCGGATGTTCTGCTCGCGCGGCGGAATGGGCGGCGGCCCGGCCTGCTCGAACTTGGCCAGCCTGGTGCGCGCCGCCTGCAGCCGGGTGGCCATGTCAGAGTTATGCGACGCCTTGCTCTGGTACATCCGCACCAGCTCCTTGAGCTTGGCGTGCTCCTCGTCCCAGCGCCGCCGCTGCTCGTCCAGCTGCTCGTGCCGCGCCGCCCGCGCCTCGTGCCAGGAGGCGAACGACCCGGCGTGCGTCCAGGCCGAGCCGCCCTCGACCGCGACCACCCGGTCGGCGGTGTTCGCCAGCAGCTCGCGGTCGTGCGAGACGTACAGCACAGTCTTCGGCGATTCGAGCAGGCGGCGCTCCAGCCAGCGCTTGCCCGGCACGTCGAGGAAGTTGTCCGGCTCGTCGAGCAGCAAGACCTCGTCCGTCCCGCGCAGCAGCATCTCGAGCGCGAAGCGTTTCTGCTGTCCGCCGGAGAGGGTGCGCACCGGCCGGTGCCGCGCCTCGTCCCAGGGCAGGCCGAGTACCGCGACCGAGACGGTGTCGAACACCACCTCCAGCTCGTAGCCGCCGGCGTCGCCCCACGCGGTCAAGGCGTTGGCGTATCGCATCTGCTCGCGCTCGCCGGCCGCGGAGCCGAGCGAACCCAGCGCGTCCTCGGCGCGGGCCAGGCGCTCGCCGACCTCCCGCAGCGGCGGCGGCGCGAGCGAGAGGGCGAGCTGCGCGAGCGTGGTCTCGTCGCCGATCATGCCGATGAACTGGCGCATCACGCCGAGGCCGCCGACCCGCGCGATGGTCCCTGACCGGACGGGCAGGTCCCCCGAGATCAGCCGCAGCAGGGTGGTCTTCCCGGCGCCGTTGGGCCCGACGAGCGCCACCTTCGCGCCCTCGCCGACCCGGAACGAGACGTCCGCGAACAGCACCCGGCCGTCCGGGAGCACGTGTCGCAGCCCGGCGACGTCCACGTAGCCCATGGATGCGGATTCTCACCCGCGGCGTGGAACGGTGTCATCCGCTTTTCCGCCGCGCGCCGGCCAGGGCCGGGCGCCGTCAGGCCCGGGAGCCGCTCCCCGCGGCATGCTCGGCGAGGATGCGCTCGACCGCGTCCGGGTCGTCGGGAGTGATCGTGGGGCGCACGGTGTGGCCGACGTCGAGCACGAGAGCGACGTCCTTCCGCGGGCGCCGCACGTCGAGGTTCCACCAGTGGATGAAGTCGCCCGAACCCCAGATCCTCCACTTGCGCACCTTGTTCGCGCCGGTCAGCGGAAGCCGCTTGACGCCTCGGATCGAGCTGTACCGGATCCGCTTGTTGCCCCACGGGTAGTAGAGGCGAATCGTGACGGCCTCGTCGTCGCAGCGAATCCGGCCGTCCTCGTAGGCGGGCGTCCCGTTCTGGCTCATCGTCTGCACCTCCTGCTTTCAGAGCTGTCTGTGCTGTCTGCGGTCAGAGCTGTCGGCTTTCACGGGGTCTGCGGCGTGAGGATGAACAGCCCGGCGACCTTCTCCTCCGCGTCGAACGCGACGCGCGCCTTCATCTCGCCGGCCTCGTAACGCAGCGGGATGTCGACGACCGTGTGGTCGCCGATCCGCCGGACGAACGGCTCGCCCTCGCCGAAGCCCTCGAACGCGCCGACCATGCCCGCGACGGTGGCCAGGGCGTCGCCGCGCACCTTGTCGGTGAAGGCGGCCAGAACCTGCGCGTCGAATGACGCCCTGGCTTCGTCCATGCGGCCTTCGAGGACGTCCGTGACGATCTTGACCGCGCGCTCCGCAGCGTCGGCCATGCGCACCGTCTTGTCCATGGGCTCTCCCGTGCGGGGATCGATGGGTTTGCCGAACCGCTGGAACGCGGCTTGGCGGGTGACTCCGAGCAGGTCGCCGATCTCCTGCCAGGTGTGGCCGGCGTCGCGGGACTGCTGCACGCAGAGCTTGAGCACCTGCTCGGCCAGTTCATGGGTGCGCCGGGCGTCTCGAACCAGGTCGAGGTAGGGCGGCGGCGACAACGGGCTGCTGACGGCCTGCGCCAGGGCTGAGGACTGCTTGGCCAGCAAGGCGCTCGAAGAGATCAGGCTCGCGGAAGAACCGTCCACGTGTAAAGAATAGCTTTACAGCCTCGGCGCGTAAAGGCGCCCTTTACGCGCGGACTCGAAGCACGCCGCGTCCAGCCCCGATAAAAACAACTAGCCGAGCGATCGAGCCGCGACGTGCTCGAGCCTCTCGGCGAATACCGTGCGCGCGTCCGGGTTCAGTGTCGTCAGGGCGACCATCGCGGTGATGATCACATCGCAGAGTTCGTGCTCGACGTCGCTCCAACTGTGCGTCGTGCCCTTGCGCGGGTTCGCACCGAGCGCGCCGATCACCGCCTGCGTGGTCTCGCCGACCTCCTCGGACAGCTTCAGCACACGCAGCAGCCGGGTCACCTCCGGTGCCACGTCGTTGTCGCGGTTGTGGCCGTCAAGCCAGTCCACGAGTCGGGCGGCGGTTTCCCATGCGCGATCATCCACGGTCCGCCATTAAATCGCGGGCCGAGAGCTCGTGGCCGGACCGACCCCGCGGCGGCCGATGGGCACGGTGCGGCTCAGTGCCCGGACGGACCGGGTTCGACGCAGAACTCGTTGCCCTCCGGGTCCGCCATCGTGGTGATGTGCTCGTCGCGGCGCAGCACGGTGGCACCGAGTTCTTCTAGCCGGCGGACCTCGTCCTCCATTGAGCCTGGGGCGCGCAGGTCGAAGTGGACCCGGTTCTTCGCCGTCTTGGGCTCGGGCACCCGGCTGAACCACATGTTAGGGCCGCCCCAGCCGGCCGCCTCCACGAACGCCTTCTCGGCCGTCGAGTCCTCGTCGACGTCGGTCCCGAGGGCCGCGGCCCAGAACGTCGCCAGCTTCAGCGCGTCCTGGGCGTCGAACGAGACGTTCTTGATGACACTCGCCATGCCGGCATGCTACGGGCCGCACGCGTGAGGCTGCGGGTCACCGCACGAGCCAGGCCGCCGTATCGTCCGGCAGCATCCCCGACTCCAGCGCACCGCTGCACAGCGCGATCGTGCCGTCGACCGGCAGGGGGACCGGGCCGCCGGAGAGGTTGACCACGCAGACGAAGGAGGGATCCGTGCCTTCGCCCGCGGCGCCGCGAGCGAAGGCCAGAACACCGTCCGGCGCGGGGAGCCAGGTGAGCGGCCCGTCGCCAAGGTGCTCGGACTCGCGGCGCAGCGCGAGTGCAGCACTGTAGAGCTCGAGCATGGAGCCCGGGTCGCCGGTCTGCGTCTCCACCGACAGGTCCTTCCACGCCTTCGGCTGCGGAAGCCAGGGCTCAACCTTCACTGGATCGCCCGCCGTGGTACTGAAGCCGAACGGCGGTTCCTGGCCCGACCACGGCAGCGGCACGCGGCAGCCGTCCCGGCCGAGGTTCGCGCCCGCGGTGCGAAAGAACATCGGGTCCTGACGTACCGAGTCCGGCAGGTCTTCGACCTCTTCAAGGCCCAGCTCCTCGCCCTGGTAGATGTACGCCGAACCCGGCAGCGCGAGCGAGAGCAGGATCGCCGCGCGCGCCCGCCTCGTGCCGAGGGTGAGGTCCGTGGGCGCGCCGAGCTGCCGGAACTCGAGGTTGAACGAGGTGTCCGCGCGACCGTACCGCGTCACGTGCCGCGGCACATCGTGGTTGGACAGCACCCACGTCGCGGGGGCGCCGACCGGGGCGTGGATCGTGAGCGTCTCGTCGATGACCCGCCGCAGCTCGTCGGCCTGCCAGGGCGAGCCGAGGAACGCGAAGTTGAACGCCGTGTGCAGCTCGTCAGGGCGCAGATAGTTCGCGAACCGCTGCGCGTCCGGAAGCCAGACCTCGCCGATCAGCACCCGCTTGTCAGGGTACGACTCCGCGATCGCACGCCACGACCGGTAGATGTCGTGCACGTCATCGCGGTCCGTATAAGGATGCGGATACGGCGGGTCCTCGGGATCGAAGTCCGTCAGCGCCCGGTCCTTGGTCAGCAGCGCCGCCGAGTCGATGCGCACCCCGTCGGCGCCGCGGTCCAGCCAGAACCGCAGCACGTCCTCGAACTCCCGGCGGACCCGCGGATGCTCCCAGTCCAGGTCCGGCTGCTCGGCCGCGAACAGGTGCAGGTACCAGTCACCCGGCGCGCCGTCGGGGTCGCTCGTGCGGGTCCAGGCCGGCCCGCCGAAGATCGACTGCCAGTCGTTCGGCGGCAGGTCGCCGCCGGGGCCGCGGCCGGACCGGAACCAGAACAGCTCCCGCTCGGGCGAGTCAGGGCCCTTAGCCAACGCCTGCTGGAACCACACGTGCCGGTCCGAGCAGTGGTTCGGCACCACGTCCACGATGATCCGGATGCCGAGCGCGTGCGCCTCCCGGATCAGCTCCTCCGCCTCGGCCAGCGTGCCGAACACCGGGTCGATCGCCCGGTAGTCGGCCACGTCGTAGCCCGCGTCCGCCTGCGGCGAGGCGTACCACGGACTGAACCAGAGCGCGTCGACGCCCAGCCGCGCGAGATACGGCAGTCGGGCCCGGACCCCCGCCAGATCGCCGACGCCGTCGCCGTTTCCGTCGGCGAAGCTGCGCGGGTAGATCTGGTAGATGACGGCCGACCGCCACCATTCGGCCGCCTCGTGGGAACGCACGTCAGGCACGGATCGCTACCCGCTCTCTTGTCGCGTTGAGGTGTGGGGATGCCCGGTGATCGACGCTGATCGCCCGTGAATCAGAACTCTTCGTCTGCTGCTACTCGTGCCGCCGCGCCGGTCAGCCCTTCATCGCGCCGCTGGTCAGGCCGGACATGATGTTGCGCTGGAACAGCAG
>NZ_DASRGV010000192.1:0-11396 GCF_035650855.1 Actinocrinis sp.
GGCCGATCAGCGGGGCGAGCAGCGCGAGCGCGCCGAAGGCCGCGCCGAACGCGATCACGCCGATCATCGCGAAGGCGGGCAGGGTTTCCAGCACCGTCGAGGCGACGCCGGTGGATCTGCGCGCGCCGAGCGTGGCCAGGAAGGTGCGGCCGGCGGCGCGGGTGCGCGCGGTGAGCGTCCCGGCCAGCAGGAGGCAGACCACGGCGAGCGCCAGGTCGAAGATGATCGCCCCACGCGCGGTCCAGTGCGCGATCTGGCCGATCGGTCCGCTGTCCAGGCCCGCGGCGCGCTGCGCCCGAACGGTGACCGTGACGCCGGGCACGGCCTGCGCGCGGGCGACCGCCTCGGTGTGGCCGCCGCTCAGGTCGAACCAGGCGTCGGTGATCGGCGCCGGATCGAGATGCACCACGGCCTCGATCTGGTCGCGCGGCAGCACCAGGAACGTGCCCACTCCGCTGATCGCGGGGAACGAGCCGAGGTGGGCGACCGGGCTGATCGGCGTGCCGATGTTCTCCACGCCCACCGAGTCCTCGCCGTTCGACTGGATCAGGCCGCTGAGGTTGTCGGAGATCAGGGCGCTGACCGCGCCGCCGCCGGACTTCGCCGCGGCGAGGGCGTGCAGCGCGCTCTGCAGGCCGGCTGAGTCGAGCCTGGTGCCGGCGATGAGCTTGGCGTACTCGGCCGGATCGACGATCACCACGGTCAGCGGCAGCACGCCCTGCTTCGTGCTCAGCTGCTGCTGGGAGAAGATCGCGCCGGTCGCGGCGGCCCGCACGCCCGGGGCCGCGGCGATCCTGGCCTCGTCCGCGGCGTCGATCTGCGAGCCCTCGCTCGCGTTCACGCGCAGGTCCGCGCCGGTCTGCTGCCAGGCGGTGAGCTGCCGCACCGAGTCGAGCGAAGCGGTGAAGCAGGACGCGAAGACGGCCGAGGAGGTCGCCACGAGCAGCGCCACGGCCGCGCTGGCCGGCAGCGCGGGGCGCCGGGCCGCGTGCGCGGCGGCGAGGAAGAGGGCCGCAGTGCGGGTGCGGCCGGTGGCGATCCACGCGGCCGGGCGGGCCAGCAGTGCCACGAGCGCGCCGACGAGCAGCGCGCCGACGGTCGCGGCGAGCGTGGGCAGGCTGGCGCTGACCAGGTCGGGATCGGAGGCGTCGGACAGTTGCGTGCGCACGGCGGCCACGGCCGCGCCGAGCAGCAGCAGGAGCAGGCCGGCTCCGGTGCGGCGCAGCGCCCGCCGACGCCGCGAGACCGGGCCCTGACGGTGCGCGGGCATCATGGCGATCCCGGCGGCGGCGAGCGGCAGCACGACGACCGCTGCCACGCCCACGCCGATCACCAGGCGGTCGTTGCCGCCGTGCACCGCGAGGACTGCCGCGCACACGCCGATCGCGGCCGCGGGCACGGCGCAGGCCGCGGTCTGCAGCGCCGCGCGACCGGCCGCCGCGGCCGGCCCGAGACCGCGCGCCCGACGCAACGCCAGGTCCGATTCCTGCCGGGCGAACAGCACGCGCAGCGCGAGCTGGATGGTGGCGATGCCGACCACGGCGGCCGCGATCAGCACGAACAGCCCTAGGGCATGCGCGGCGGTGGCGTCGGATTCGAAGGCCGCGACGGTGTCCGGGATGCCGCTCACCACGGCGGCCGGCGCGAACACCGGGGTGCCCGCGACGCGGCCGGGCCGGTTGTCTCCGGCGACTGTCAGCGTGTTCGCCGCGGAAACCAGGGATCTGATGCGCGCGGCGAACGGCTGCGCGTCGCCGGCCGACAACCCGTCCGGCACGAGCGAGTAGCTCCAGGTCAGGTTGGCCGGCATCCAGGCGGTGGCGACGGCGATCGCGTCCGGGGCTACCAGCGCCCGCGCCTGCCACTGCAGCCAGGGCACCGGGCCGACCGCGGCCATCTTGTCCAGGCTCAGATGCTGCTCGGGATGCAGCAGCCGGTTCACCGGGTCGGCGGCGTCCGCCGACACCGGTCCGGCGGCGCGGAACAGGCCGCTGATGACCGCGTGGATCTGCGCGTTGTTCGGCGAGGTGAGCGTGAACTGCGTGCCCACCCCGATGCGCAGTGACGCGGCCGACTCCTCGGAGACGGCGATCGGCACGGCGTGCGCCGCATCGACGCCCGTACAGGTTCCGCCGCAGGACGGAGCCTTGCCCGCGGTGAAGCGCAGCGCGGAGGAGGAATCGGCGAGCAGCCGGGAATCGGTGACCAGCTCGAAGCCGGAGGGGAGCTGGTGCAGGGCCCGGCTCTTCTCCGGGTTCTCGCTCGGCAGCCACGTCGGCAGGTTGCTGATCGATTCGGGGATCGAGAAGGTCCAGCCCTCCTCGCGGTAGGCGCTGGCCGGAGCGGGCAGCAGTTTGCGTACTCCGGCGCTCGCCTGCACCAGATCAGAGCTCGTACCTTCGGTCATCGTCGAGGTCGCGGTGATGGCGGAGGTACCGCCGTGCTGGCGCAGATAGCTCTGGAAGGCGCTGGTGGTGTGCGCGTCCAGCTCGCGTTGGCCGCCGACCAGCCCGGTGCACACGACCAGGGTGATCAGCGCGATGGCGGCCAGCGGCCCGGCGTAGGCGCGCGCGGTCGCGAAAAGCTCGCGCACGGCGCCGAAGCGGCGGCCGCGACTGCTCGTCTGCCCGCTCATCCCGCGTCCCCCGCTCGCAGCAGCGCCGCCACGCGTAGCCGCGGCACGAGCAGCGCGGCCCACAGTCCGGCGGCCGCGATCACGGCGACGGTCGCCGCCGCGCTCCATCCCACCGCCGCCCAGTCCGGCCCGGAGAGGACGGACGGAATCGGCGCCTGCCCGTCGCGGGTCAGCACGGTCACCGGCACGATCAGCTGGGCCAGCAGCAGGCCTACCGCTCCCCCGGCGACCACGCCGACCGCCGCGACCAGGGACTGCTCGACGGCGAACGCGACGCCGATCCGGCCGGCGCCGACGCCGAGTGCGCGCACCGCCGCCAGCTGCGGCACCCGCTCGCGCAGCACCGCGGCGACATGCGCGCCGTAACCGAACAACGCGAACAGCACCGCGGCGAGTGCGGCGATGATCAGCGCGCCGATGGGACCGCTGCGTACCGGGTCGCCGGTTAGCTGCGCCGCCGTGCTGAAGCGGTCTTGGGTCTGCCCTGACAGCCCGCCCGCGATCAGCGCGGTGGAGACCTGCGTCGCCGCGCCGGGGCGTACCGCGATCCACAGCTCGCCGTCGCCGACCGCGGCGAGCGAGTGCGCGGCGGCGTACGCGGCGAGCGCGCTCTGGTCGACCAGGACGGCGTTGTCGCCGGGCTGGGTGCTGGGCAGCGCCGGAATCGAGCCGACCACCTTGAGCAGCAGGTCGCTGCCGTCGAGGCTCAGATCCACGGTCGAACCGACCTGGGCGCCGGCGGCCGCGAGGAACTGCGGCGTGACCAATCCCGGCACGGCGGCCGGAGCCGGTACGGCCAGGCCCGCGCTGTAGGAGCTGCGGCCGGGGTAGCCGACGGAGGGCGGGTCGGTGCCGGGATCGAAGGATCCGTGCAGCAGCGCGGCGCCGCTGCTCGCCGCGGTGGCCGAACCGGACTGGCGCACCAGGGAGAGGTCGTAGTTGGTGTTCGCGACGACGGCGACGTTGACGCTGGTGGTCGCGGTCCAGCTCTGGCCCGCGGAAAGCGTGGCCGGCCCGGAGTCGGTGTCGACGGCGAGCAGGTCGAAGTCGACTCTCTCAGTGCCCGCGCTCGGCGTCGGCAGTACCACGCCGATCCGGACCACCCGCAGCGGCCAGGCCACGCGTGAGCCGTCGCCGATGGCCGCGCTCAGGTCGATGTTCGCGGTCTGCGGTCCGGAGACGGCGGCCAGCGGAGCCGAGAGTGTGTCGGGCTCACCGTCCTTGCCGGCGAGGGTGACGTCCAGCGTCGCGCCCGAGATCGGCTGGCCGGAAGCGGTGGCCAGGCGTACCCCGAAGCGTGCCTGATGCGGTTTGCCCGGCAATCCGAGGCCGGGTTGGGGAACGGGATGGGCGCGCAGCGGTGCGACGGCTTGCGCGACGCCTCCCGGCGCGAGATCCGAGCGCAGGATCGCGACCTGCTGCCAGCGGTCCGGATCGGTGGCGAGGAGCGTCGCCTTGCCGCCGGTCCCCGAGCGGCCGATCGCCGTCGTGAGGCGATCGACCTGAGCGACCGTGCGCACTCCCGGCAGATCGGCCGCGGCGCCGCCGTTGCGCAGCGGTTGCACGTCGGCCGAGGTACCGCGCACATCCGCACCGACGAGGAAGTCCGCCTGGTCGCGGACCGAGCGGTCGGCGGCGATGCGGTTGGCCCCGCTGATCACGACGAGCGCGGTGGCGGCCGCGATCAGCACCACCGCCGCGGTGTGCGTGCGGATCATCCGCGCCGCGTGCCAGCTGCCGAAGGCGCCGGACCAGCCGCGGGCCCGGTTCGCGATCGCCTGCGCCACTCGGCCGACGACGGACACGAGCCGCACCGAGGCGAGCGCGAAGGCGAGGACCGCGAGCGTCGGGGCGCAGACGGTCAGCGGGTCGAGTGACCCGGTCGCGGCCTGCCGGGTCAGCGCGGTGCGCAGTTCCCAGACCCCGGCCGCGGCCAGCGCGAGCGCGGCCAGGTCGACGCCGGCCGCCGCGACGCTCACCGGGATCCGGCCGACGCGGGCCACCGAGTCGTCCCGCGCGGTGATGCTGCCGCTGAGGACCAGCACGAGGGTGAAGACGACCGCCGCGGCGCCGTCGGCCAGCCACACCGCGCCGCCGAGCACGGGTTTGAGCGAGTCGGCCGGCGGCAGCAGGCCGGCCAGGCGCACGGCGATGAAGGGCGCGATGACCATGGCGGGCACGGTCACCGCGAGCGCTTCGAGCGCGTCGTAGCCTGCCAGGTGCCAGACCGACGCGCCGCGCGAACGCATCAGGGCGGCCTGCGCGCGGCGGTCGCGGGCCAGCAGGCGCGCGGTGGCGGCGATGGCGCAGCAGGCGATCGCGATCGCCTCGACCGCCGGGATCGCGATGACCGGCCGGGAGACGGTCAGTGCGCGCGTGGTGCCGTCGAGCAGCGCCGCCGCGTCGCCGCTCGCCGTCACGCCGAGGCCGAGGCTCGGGTCGTTGGCCAGCGTGCCGGAGAGCTGGTGCAGCTGGCTGTCCGCGGCGTAGACGTTCCCGGCGCTGAGCTTGGACAGGTCCAGCGTGGTGATCGCGACGCCGCCGGCCGCCTGGACCCGCCCGGTGTCGAAGGCCTGCGGGTCGACGAGGAAGAACTCGACGCCGCCGCCGGCGCTCGCGGGGATCGCCCAGACCGGGTCGGTCGCGGATTTCGGGCGGTAGATCCCGACCACGACGCCGCGGTCCTCGTGCGTGCCGGGGTAGAAGGTGCCGGGGGCGAGCGGGAGCGGAACCTGGCTGCCGACGGCGAGGTGATAGCGCGCGGCGTCGGAGGCGGACACGGCCACCGGCACAGGTGTGCGGATCAGTCCGTACGGCTCGATCCGCACGGGCGGCGCCGGCCAGGATCCGCTGACGAGGGTGGCGGAGTCGCGCACCGCGGGCGAGGTCCACAGCAGCGTCATCACGTCGGAGTCGGACAGGGCCCGCGGATTGCCGAGTATCCCGGAGACTGTGGTGCTCGGCAGGGCGGTCAGCGTCGTCTTGACGTCGTTCTGCACCGAGGTGTCGAACAGCGTGAAGGAGGTGACTGCGCCAGCCTGCGTGATGATCCTGCGCTGCGAGATGGTGGCGTGCTGGCCGGTCGCGGCGACGGCGCGGGCGGTGGTGTCCGCGGCGAACGCGGCGACGGTGATCAAGGCGATGGTGGCGCCGAGCACCAGCAGGAAGGCCGCCACGACGACGCCAACCTGCACCCGGGCACGCCGGATCACCAGCCCGCGCATCGTCCCCGCCCGTTCGGCCACGCCGCTGTGATCCTCCCCGTCGATCCGGACAACGGCAACCTAGCGAGTCAGCGGCGCACTGCGCAGTGGCCGGTTACGAAGCCGTGATCTGATGATCCGTCAGATAGTAGCGGGTCTGCTTTCCTCACAGCTCGCGCGGCCAGCCCTCGTGCCCGAGCAGACCCTTGTGATCGTAGGGATGGAACTGCTTCGGCCCGGCGTGTTCATGCCCGAAGGTCTGGCCGTAGTACACCGCGGTGGCCGGGCTGGCCTTGCGGATGCGGTTGATCAGCCGGGCGAGCTGCTGGTTGCGCTCACCGCTGATGTGCGCGGTGCGGACCAGCCAGGAGGGGAAGGTGAGCAGGTCGCCGACGTCGTGCGCGGCCGCGGAGGCGATGCGCCGCACCCGCCCGGAGGGTTCGCGCAGCGGCCAGTGCGCGCCGAGCCTGGCGCTCGCGCCCTCCTCGGGGGCCAGCACGGTGAGCCGGTATTCGTCCCCCTCGGCGCTCACCAGGGTCAGCCGCCCGGCCCGCGCCCAGACCTGCGCCTGGGTCGGGGTGAGCAGGATGGATCCGACGCGGTCGCCGATCCACCGGTGGATGCCGACCGGACAGGCACACGAGCCGATCTCCAGCGCGACCACCTGGTTGAGCAGAATCGCTGGCGTGCCGAGCTCGGAAGCGAGGGGAGGTTCGCCGCCACTCTCGTCGCTGCGGATGTGCGTCGTGTGCCCGGGGTGCTCATGCACCGCGCTGCGACCGCTGAGCTTGGGGTGTACGGGGTCAGGTCCAGCCGGTTCTATCGAGGTCATCGCTCATTCCTCCTGCCGCAAAACCCCCGGCATTCCCCCGTTAGCGCCATCATCCGTCGCTTGCCGCAGATCCGCCACAGTGCGGGGCGCGGCGCGAGCCGAACGCGCGTCAGTCAGGTCCTTCGGCCCGTGAACCGACCCTGCAAAACGCTCGTTACGGTGGTCACTATGCCTAGTCACCCAGCCGCGCGCACGGCGCCGACGAACTGCTCCGTCTTCTCCGCCACGCTGCACGAGCCGCTGGCCGGCACGGCGCCGGTCGCCTCCGCCTGGCTGGCGATCGAGCAGCCGGGTCCGTGGGGCGCACGGGCCCTGACTCAGTCGCATCTCGATCTTGAGCTCGGTGCGGAACTCGGGCGGCGAGCCGAAGGCATCGGTCTACGCATCGCACTGATTCGGCGCGTAGGCCGCCATGCCTTGACCGATCCGGCCGCCCAACGCACGGCGCTGCTGTGTAACACGCGTCCAGGCGAGGCAACGGTGCGCGCAGTGAAGTTCGCCGATCCGCGCGCATTGCTCGATCTGGACCTGGGCGAGCTCGCCGCCGGGCGCCTTGGCGAGGGCGAGCTGCTGACCAACCCGGTCATGCTGGTGTGCACCAACGGCAAGCGGGACCAGTGCTGCGCGGAGCGCGGCCGCGCCCTCGCGCTCGACCTGGCCAAGCTGGCGGCCGGCCGAGACGGAGCGGAGTCAAGCGCGATCATCGACGTCTGGGAGTCGGACCACCTCGGCGGGCACCGGTTCGCGCCGACGGCCGTGGTTCTTCCGACCGGTTACGTCTATGGCCGGCTCGACGCCGACGCCGCGTTGACGGCGCTGGACGCGGCGCGCAGCGGACGCGTCATGGCCGAGAACGCGCGGGGCCGCAGCACGTGGTCGCGCACCGGCCAGGCCGCCGATCTCGCGCTGCGCACGGAACTCCAGCAGTTCGACGCCGACGCGGTGCGGGTCGTCGCCGAGGAGCGCATCGGGGAGAGCGACGTCTCGGTCGAGCTGACGGTCGACAATGACGCGCGCTACCGGGCTACGGTGCACGGCGCGCCGGCATCCGTGGCGCGCCCCGAGTCCTGCGGAAAGGCACTCGGAAATCCCATCGAGCTGCGGGTGACCGAGCTGGAGAAGCTGCCCTGAGTCGGCCGCGCTGAGTCCATCGCATGGGTCGGTCGATCGCCTGGTGGGTCATCGGCCGCGCTGAATCGATTACCTGCGCGGGCCGATCGCTTGCGCCAGCGCGGCGTGGTCAGCCCGGCCCGGTGCGGCGTGGTCTGCGCGGTCGGCGGCGCTGTGGCGTTACCACCGGCCGCCGACCACCTCCTCCGTCAGGCGTCGATGCGGGAGCGGTCGAGCAGCGCGGCGTTGTTCACGATGTACTCGCGGCGCGGGGCCACATCCGTGCCCATCAGCAGATCGAAGATCTTCTCCGCAGCCTCGGCGTCCGACAGCGAGATGCGGCGCAGGATCCGGCGGCGCGGGTCCATCGTGGTCTCAGCCAGCTGGTCGGCGTCCATCTCGCCGAGTCCCTTGTACCGCTGCACCGGCTCCTTGATCCGCTTGCCGCGCCGCTGCAGGTCCGCCAGCGTGCGCTTGAGCTCGGCGTCCGAGTACGTGTACAGATACTCGTTCTTCGCCCTGCCCTGCCCGATGACCTCGATCCGGTGCAGCGGCGGCACCGCCGCGTACACCCGCCCGGCCTCCACCAGCGGCCGCATGTAGCGGTAGAACAGCGTCAGCAGCAGGGTGCGGATGTGCGAGCCGTCCACGTCGGCGTCGGCCATCATGATGACCTTGCCGTAGCGGGCCGCGTCCAGGTCGAAGGAGCGGCCGGAACCGGCCCCGACCACCTGGATGATCGCGGCGCACTCGGCGTTCTTGAGCATGTCCGCGACCGAGGACTTCTGCACGTTGAGGATCTTGCCGCGGATCGGCAGCAGCGCCTGGAACTCGGAGGAGCGGGCCAGCTTCGCGGTGCCCAGGGCCGAGTCCCCCTCGACCACGAACAGCTCGGAGCGGTCCACATCGTCGGTGCGGCAGTCGGCCAGCTTTGCCGGCAGCGCGGAGGTCTCCAGGGCGTTCTTACGCCGCTGGGTCTCCTTGTGCATCCGGGCCGCGATGCGGGTCTTGGCCGCGGCGGCGATCTTCTCGAGCACCGCGCGGGCCTGCGGCTTGGTGTTGCGGTGGTTGCTGGTCAAGAAGGCGTGCAGCCGCTCGGAGACCACCGCGGCCACGATGCGCGCGGCCGCTGGGGTGCCGAGCACCTCCTTGGTCTGGCCCTCAAACTGCGGCTCGGCCAGGCGCACGGTGACCACCGCGGTCAGGCCTTCCAGGATGTCGTCCTTGACCACCGGGTCGTCGTTGACCTTCAGCAGCTTGACCGCGCGCAGCTGCTCGTTGACGGTCTTGACCATGGCGCGCTCGAAGCCGGTGACGTGGGTGCCGCCCTTGGGCGTGATGATGATGTTCACGAAGGACTTGATCATCGTGTCGTACTCGGTGCCCCAGCGCAGCGCCACGTCGACGTCCAGCGTGCGCTCCACGTCCCGCGAGGTCATGTGCCCGGCGTCGTCCAGCACCGGCACGGTCTCGGTGAAGGTGCCCGAGCCGGTCAGCCGCAGCGTGTCGCTGATCGGCCGGTCCTTGGCCAGGTACTCGCAGTACTCGGAGATGCCGCCGGCGTAGTGGAAGGTCTCCACCGCGGGGCCGTCCCCGTTAGAGCTGCGCTCGTCGCGCACCACGATCGTGAGGCCGGGCACCAGGAACGCGGTCTGCCGGGCCCGGTTGTGCAGCTCCTCCAGGGAGATCTGCGCGTCCTTGAGGAAGATCTGCCGGTCCGGCCAGAACCGGGTGCGGGTGCCGGTCACCCCGGCCTTCTTCGCCGAGCGGCGGCCCTTGCTCAGCCCGCTCTGCGCGGTGAACGCCGCGTTGGGGCCGTCGGCCGCGAAGACGCCCGGCACGCCGCGCCGGAAGGAGATGGAGTGGGTCGCCCCGTCCCGATCCACTTCCACGTCAAGCCGGGAGGAGAGCGCGTTCACCACGGAGGCGCCGACGCCGTGCAGACCGCCGGAGGCCGCGTAGGAGCCGCCGCCGAACTTGCCGCCCGCGTGCAGCTTGGTCATCACGACCTCGACGCCGGAAAGGCCGGTCTTCGGCTCGACGTCCACCGGGATGCCGCGGCCCTGGTCGTGCACCGCGATCGAGCCGTCGGCGTGCAGGATCACGTCGATGTGCGAGCCGTGCCCGCCGAGCGCCTCGTCGACCGAGTTGTCGATGATCTCCCAGACGCAGTGCATCAGGCCGCGGCTGTCGGTGGACCCGATGTACATGCCCGGGCGCTTGCGCACGGCCTCGAGTCCCTCGAGCACCAGCAGGTGGCGGGCCGTGTAGTCCGCACCCTTCAGCTCTCCGCGGGGAGTGCTCGCCTGGGCGGTGAGACTGGCGGTCACGGTGATTCAGCTCCTCGTCAACGGGGTTGCGCAGCCAGCGTAGCGGTTTGCTCGGACAGTCCCGGACGCGCGCCACGACCCGCAGGGTTCCGACCAAGCGTCGGTAAGAGCGGGACAGAGTCTCACGGTACGTGTTCGCCTCACCACGCATCGCCGATAATTCGGTACTTTTCGGGCATCCGGCCGTACGCCCTGAGCGAACTGTCTGAGATTTGCCGCAGAACGCTGGCGTAGGGCATAGCAGCGAATGGTTTGATGTTGATCCGGGTAGACGGCCTCTACCGAGCCGCCGACCGGACGCCCGGACCGGCGCACCGGGTCTGGAACCCCGCTCGGGGATCCGGACCACGGGCACTGTCGACGCAGAAAGAAGGGGCGACGTGACCGCTGTCCTGACACCAGACCTCCTCCCTGCCGAGGCGCTCAATGCGCTCGATCGCTGCGACCGCTGCGGCGCGCAGGCCTACCTCCGTGTCACCCTCGCCTCCGGAGGCGAGCTTCTGTTCTGCGCCCACCACGGAAAGAAGTACGAGGAAGGGCTGCGCTCCGTAGCCGCCGAGATCCACGACGAGAGCTCGAAGCTGTCGGAGAACGCCGCGCGCTGACCCTTCGGGAGTCCATCCCGCGAGTCGTAGACGGGCCGCATCTCAGTAAGGTGCGGCCCGTCGGCGTTCCCTAGCGCAGTGCCCTGCTTACCGTGCGTAGGCGCCGTTCATGCATCACATCATGCTGAGGCCCGGCTGACGATGAGTCAGCCAGGCCTCGAATGCACTGTTAGTCCAGACTCAAACCTGCTTCAGACACAGACCTAGTCCAGGTAGTCGCGCAGGACCTGCGAGCGCGACGGGTGCCGCAGCTTCGACATGGTCTTGGACTCGATCTGCCGGATCCGCTCGCGGGTGACTCCGTAGACCTTGCCGATCTCGTCTAAGGTCTTCGGCTGCCCGTCGGTCAGGCCGAAGCGCATCGAGACCACGCCTGCCTCGCGCTCGGAGAGCGTGTCGAGCACCGAGTGCAGCTGCTCCTGCAGCAGGGTGAAGGAGACCGCGTCGGCCGGCACGACCGCCTCGGAGTCCTCGATCAGGTCGCCGAACTCGCTGTCGCCGTCCTCGCCGAGCGGGGTGTGCAGCGAGATCGGCTCGCGGCCGTACTTCTGGACCTCGATGACCTTCTCCGGGGTCATGTCGAGCTCCTTGGCCAGCTCCTCCGGGGTGGGCTCGCGGCCCAGGTCCTGGAGCATCTGGCGCTGCACGCGGGCGAGCTTGTTGATGACCTCGACCATGTGC
>NZ_DASRGV010000193.1:0-18499 GCF_035650855.1 Actinocrinis sp.
GGCAGCGAGGTGACGTGCAGCCCGCCCATCGCGACGTACGCGCCGCGAGCCCGGAACGCGTCCGCGATCTCGTACGACCGGCGGGCCGAGGTGATGTAGGGCTGCAGGACAAGTAAGTCAGGGGTCTCTATCGCAGTCAGGTCGATCCGCTCGACGTGCTCGTCGATCAGGGTCACCTCGTCGTCGGGGGCGAGGTAGCCCGCCAGCGTGGCCAGTCCGAGCGGTGGAAACAGCGAATACTTCACCGGCCGCAACAGCGGGCTCGTCGCCTCGGTGAGGGCCGGAAGAATCATGGTGACGCGCATATCCGGACGCTACGGCGGCCGCTTCCCAGACGGCATATCGGTGCCGCATTCTGCACAGTACCTGCACTGATTCAACACATTTCCTCCACGCCGCCATCACAGAACCCTCACAATCGGCGGGCCGGGAGGTTATCCGCGCAAACAAACAGCTTGTTGCTCCCGGAGACAGCCGGGAGCAACAAGCTGAGAAATGCGGTATGTCTGTCTAGGTTCGTCTTGATTCGCTTAACGCGGCGCGTAGTCGGAGATCACTGGCAGGGCGGTGTCGCTGTAGTCGAACATGGCCTGGTTTTCCCAGCCGTCGCCCGAGTTCGGGTCGGTGGGGTCCCAGCCGTTGCCCTTGACCACGGTCCAGGTCGGCTCCCAGTAGAACGCGCCCAGGCCCAGCCCGCCGGGCACCGCCTGAACGATGCTGAGCGTGTCGCGGAACATCGCCGCCTGCCCGGCCGGGGTCGCCGGATAGCCGGTCTCCAGCTCGCTCGCGGTGCTGAAGCTCAACGTCGCGGTCGGGTCACCGCTCTCCAGCGTCCACGGGTACGCCGTCTCGGCCAGCACGATGGGCTTGCCGTAGCGCGCGGCGGTCTGGTCGAGGGTCGACTGCAGCTCGTCGAGGTAGCCGTGCCAGTACGAGTAGTACGACAGGGCGATGACGTCGAAGGGGACACCCTGCGCCTGCGCGTTGTCGTAGAACCACTGGACGCCGCCCCAGTCGGCCGCGTTGGCGATGTGCAGGGCGATCTTCGTGCGCGGGTCAGCCGACTTCACTCCGGCGATCGCCGACTTGAGCAGGGCGCCGAAGGTGGGCCACGCGGTGCTCGAACCGTAGTCAAGGCCGGTCGGCCACAGGAAGCCGCCGTTCACCTCGTTGCCGGTCTGCACCATGTCCGGCGGCGTGCCCTGGCGAACCAGGTCGCTGACAACCTTGGCCGAGTAGCTGTAGATCTGCGCCTCCAGCTGGCTGAGCGAGTCGTTCGCCCACGCGGCCGGGATGCTCTGGTGGCCCGGGTCGGCCCAGGTGTCGGAGTAGTGGAAGTCGAGGAACAGCTTCATGTGATGCGCCCTCGCCTCGCGGGCGCCGGCCAGGAGCTGCTGTTCGTCGTTGAAGCCGTCCACCGGGTTGACCCAGACGCGCAGCCGCGCGTAGTTCATTCCGGCGTCGCCGAGGATGCGCAGCGCGTCCTCCTGCCGCCCCGACGCGGTGTAGTAGACGCCGCCGAGCTGCTCGCCGCGCACCAGGCTCGACACGTCACCGCCACGGATCGGCAGCGAGGCGTGCCCTGGAGTGAGGGTGACGAGGCCGTAGTTGGTCCAGTCCCCGGCCGCGCTGTCGGATACCAGGCGGATGACGGCTTCGTGCCCGCTGACCCGGACGGAGGTGACGATGTAGAGCCAGCTGCCGTCGGAGATCACCGGGACGGCGGTCCGCTCACTGGCCGGCCCGGACCGCAGCTCGATGTAGTTCGCCGTGTCGCCGCCGCCCGATTTCACCCAGACGCCAAGCGTGTAGTCGCCGTTGCGCAGACCGGTCACGCGCTGCCAGGTGGTGACTTGGTATGCCGAGGACGACCAGTGCGTGAGCTGATACGGATCGCCGTTGTAGCCGTAGCCCGTCGCCTCGACGAACGACGCGCCGGCGGTGCCGGTGGCCGTCCAGCCGGTGGGCGTGACGGTCGCGCTTCCGTCGAGGTTGAACGCCGGGTTGACCACCGCGCCGCTGCCCGGCTCCGAGCCATCGGCCGCGCCCTGCGCATGCGCCGCGACGGGAAACGCGCCGAGCGCCAGGACGACTGCGCCAACGCCGAGCCGCCGCGTCCATGATCGTAACTTCATCACACCACTCCCCTTGCGGGTCAGCCTTCCCGTCATTGGGATCGTTCACAGTCCCGGACGCAAGTGATATCACCGGCGTGCGCCAGAGTCGAGATGCAGCAGGGGATTTCGCACATCACGTTTCCGTGAACGCTCCCAGAACCGAGGCTCCTGGAGCAGATCGACCACGTCTCGTCGTGAGGCTGCGGGCATGCGACGGCAGACACGAGGCGGCAGACATGACACGCCGGGGCTCCGATTCAAAACAGGGTCGGCGGCGCGGCGGGAATCGCCTCCGGCAGCGGCTCGACTTCGGGCAGACGCGCTCTCACGTCGGCGTGGAAGCGGCGCGCCAGCGTGAGCGCGGCGTCGTTGTCCGGCGTGTGGATGAAGACCGTCGGGGAGCGGCCCTCGCGCAGCCAACCCACGACCGTGTCGAGCCACGGCTGCCAGCCCGCGACCGTCAGTTCCTCGTCGTCGCGGCCGATGTAACGCACGATCGGCTGGTCGGTGAGGGCGCGCTGCCGACGCGGGAGGCGCGGCTTCTTCATCCACGCCTCCCGCTCCATGTCGGTGCTCGGCGGGGTCTCGTACAGAACCGTTGTATCGAACGTCACCCACTCGGCGCCGACCTCGCCGAGGACCTGTTCGAGGCGCTGCTCCCAGTGCGGATCCTCGAAGAACGCACGATGCCTGACCTCGACCGCGTAGCGATATCTGCCCGGTAGCCTGCGCAGGAAGCCGGCGAGCGCGTCGAGGTCGCCCGGGGTGAACGATGGCGGCAGTTGCACCCACAGCGCGTGGGTGCGCGGGCCGAGGGGTTCGATCGCGGTGAGGAAAGCGCGCAGCGGTTCGGCGACGTCGGCGAGACGGCGCTCGTGCGTGATCGGGCGCGGCAGCTTGAGCAGGAACCGGAAGTCCGCAGCGGTCTGCTCGGCCCACGACCTGACCGTCTCGACCGACGGCGTCGCGTAGAACGTCGTGTTGCCCTCGACCGCGTTGCACCACCTCGCGTACGCGCGTAGCCGGTCGCGGGGCGGCAGCGGGTGCGGCAGCTCGCGGCCTTGCCAGGCCACGTGCGTCCACATCGCGCAGCCGACGTGGAGTTTCATGCTTCGAGCCTACCTACTACGCGATCGCAGGGTGCGAAGAGGAGCAGGCCCAGCGGATTCGACCGGCGTCAGAAACGAAGGCGCTCTGTCCGGGGTCCGCTGCGGAGTGCATGTCCTCACTGTGCGCCGGGACGGGGCCGACGCGCTTGATTGATTTTGCGGTGTTGGGGTCGCCTGCTACGGGCGGCCGACCACCGCCTAGGACCGGCCGAACGTCAACGCCCGCAGGTAGTTGCGGAAACGCACTGGCTGGTACGCCTCCAACGCGCGGCGTTCTTGGCGTAGCCGATGCTGCGCCGCCGAGACTCCCTCGCGGTGCAGCGCGCAATCCCGGTCGATCGCCGCGATCGCCGTGTTGTGCGACGATCGCGTGCTCTGCTCGTCGGCGGCCAGTGAATCCCGCTGCGCCTGGGTTTGGCCGTGCGCCGTCTTGTGCTGGACGTCGGCGGCCGACCTGATCGCGGTTTCGCGCGCCGTGATGCCGGACTGTCTGAGGGCCGCCTCGGTGTCGATTTGCGCTCGGATGGCGGCCGTCAGCTGTGCGGGCATGCGGACGCGTACGCGGTTCACCAGGCCGATACGCCAGGCCTCCAGGTGCCGGGCGCGTACCTCGCCGACCATCGGCACCTTGAGCGCGCGGCCGTCGCGGTGCAGCACGCGCACATGCGTGGAGCGGCCGAAGCCCCGATCGACGCGGATGCCAGTGAAGTCCGCAGCGGTGCGGATGCCTGCCGTCTCCAGTTCGGCGACGACGGCGCGGCCGATGCCGTAGATCTGGGCCGCGTCGATGCGGTGTCTGGAGAGTTCGTCGGCGAGGTGCCGGGCTTCGACGGACGAGGTGCGCCGTGCCAGCTCAGTACTCTTCCAGGTCTGCATCTCGGTGCGCTCGCGGACCAGCTTCGCCAGCTCTTCGTCCCGCCATCGGTCGATCCTGGCGTACTCGGCGGCCGCGTCCCGGTCGATCCGGCTTCTGCGATCGGCGAGCGCGCGCAGCTCCCGCTGGTAGGTCGCGATGCTTTCCTCGCGCGCGGCGAGCTGCCAGCGCAGCTGCGCTTGGATCTGCTTCTCCTGGGTGCGTGCGGCGTGCACTGCTTTGCGCCGAGCTCGGCGCGCGTTGACTTCGGGCTTTCGCAGGAAGCTGATCCACCAGGGCGTGACGGCCGGCAGACCGGCGACTAAGACGGCACCGCCGATGAACACCGGTGGTATGACGTACGCACACGCGGCAGCGACGACGCCGAAGAACAGGAGGCTGCCATACCACGCCGCGCGCGCCGTCCGCGTCGGTCGACTCAACGGGACCGGCGCCGGAGGGGGCAGGTGATCGTCGAGCCACGAAGCGCCGCCGCCGAGGGTCGCGCCGTTCGTCGCGGGACTCTGTGCCTTCGACGGGCCGTCCGGCTGCTTGGCCGCCGGCACGTCGAGTGGCGCAATGGCGTCGAGCGGCTTGCGGGCCATGTCGGCAAGGTCCTGCGCCCGCGTACGCAACTGCGCGCTCACGGAGCCGAGCGAGGCCAGCGCCGGTGACGACGCCGGGTCTTCGAGGTCGTACTTCTGCAGCAGCAGATACTCGCCGCCCGACTTGTGCAGCCGGTACCAGAGCGTCGGATCGGCGGCGAGCGCGGCAAGCGACAGGTGGATCACGCGGGCGGAGAAGCGGTCGAGCCAGGGTCCGTAGTCGCTCGCGGTGCGCCGCGGGTGCTGGTAGTTGGGCTGGCCCAGCTCCATCGCGGGCCGATCGCGCAACGCGGGCACGTACATGCCGTCGTAGTCGATCAGCTTCAGCTCTCCGCGCGCGGTGACCAGCAGGTTGCCGTGCTGGAGGTCGCCGTGGGCGAGTCCGGCCGCTTCGAGGCCCGCGACCAGCTGCGCGAAGCCGTCCGCCAGCCGGCCGAGGGCGGCGCGATCGCCGGTGCGCAGCCGGTCCTCGATCCACGAGATCAGCTGCTTGGCCTCGATCCACTCCATGACGAGCACCGGATAGGGCTTGCCCTGCACCAGCACTCCGGTCTCGACATAGCGGAACTCGACCTTCCATCGCGCCGGCACGTCACGCAGCGCGGCCCCGATCTCCCGGAATCGCTCCTGCTGATCCGGAACATCGCGTGTGAAGCACTTGATGGCGAGGCGGCGTCCGCCGGCGGTGTCCGCGGTGAAGACGCTGGCGAAGTTCCCTGAGATAGGTCGCGGCAACCCGAAGCGGTCGGTGCGGATCGTGCACCCGACAAGCTCGGGATCGACGAAGCAACGCCGCGTGTCCTGCAGCGCGTCCACGTACGCCCCGCTGCTCGGGAAGGTCACCACGGTACTCACGCGGGCCCCGCCATCAGCGCACTGCGTTCGCGTCGAGCCGGCAGCGCACGATCGTGACGTCGTCGTTGCGCATGACGCGCTCCGAGCGCAGCTTATCGAGCCAGGCGCGCGCATCACCGGGGGCTGCTGCGTCGCAGACCTCATCGATCTCGCGCCATGGCTCTCGGCCGTCCTCGGCCTCGGCCAGGAACCACTGCGCGGCCGCGTCGGTCGCCAGGTAGAAGACGTCTCCGGGCGACCAGGTCCCATGCCGGACCACGGTGCGCGCCTCGATCAGTTCGCGGTCCGGTGCGCGGGTACCGGCCAGGTGCGGGCTGGTGTCGAAGTCGGCCGAGCGCTCCAGCGGGAACGCTTCGGCGAGCCGGGCGTCGCGGACGTGGAATCCGCACGCGTCACCGAGCGCAGCCGCGCTCCAGGTTCCGCCGAGGACGCCCGCTGAGTGTGCGAGCTCTGATTCAGATTCCGCGCTCCAGCGGAAGGAGACGCCGAGCAGTGTGGCGTAAGCGCCCTGTTCGAGCTTTGACTCCTCGTACCAGGCGATCGGCCGGCCGATCCGCCCGCGCCGCCGCACGTATCGCTCCACGTGTGCGGGCCACCGCGCCGCCGCCGCACAGACCCGCTCGGCGAACACGTCCGCGCCCAAGTCCCGCCCCGCGAATCCACCCACGGCCCGGGTCAGCCGGTCCGCCCACGCGCCCGCCAGCATGCTCTCCGAGGCGCCGTCCGCGATCGCCACCGTGCAGCCCCCGGTCGCGGACGCGCGCGGGCCGGTCCGCTGCGCGGAGACGAACCAAGCATCTTCGTACTCTGTTTCGCTTGACCCGATCTTCGGCCCGCTCAACACCGTGTAGCTCAACCCGGCCGGCGTCAGCGGCGCGCGCCTCAACACTGCGCGCCTGACCACGGCGTGGCGCGGTACCGCGTGCACGAGCCGTCCGTCCTCAACGCAGGTCGGTCGCACGGGTGCCGATGTCGAGGAACTGGACGACCGAGGTGATGTCGGCGTTGAAGACGAAGCCCCGGCTGCCCTCCGAGACCGCGATTCCCTGCGTCGTCGCGTAGTGGAGCATGTGCGGCGGCAGCGGCGAGGACATGCCGAACAACAGCCGCGCGAAGTCGTCCGGCAGGTTGGCGTCGCTCGCCGGGAACACGATCGGTGCCGCCTGCCCGGCGCTCACGTGCAGGTTGAACACGAGCACCGGCCCGTCGGCGGTCGCCAGCGAACGCAGCCCTGCCGCCACCTCGGAGGGGTCGCCGTCGGTGGACTCGCCGTCGGTCAGATTGAGCACGATCGGCGGGAAGCTGCCGGGCCGCTCGCCGACCCAGCGCTCCACCAGCGCCGCGGCCTGGCCGAGCGCCTGCGTCATCGGCGTGCCGCCGTTCGCCACCGGATCGACCCACACCGGGAACCGCGCTGTGGTCTCCACCAGGCCGCCCGCGCCGTCCGGCACCTTCTTCGCCCGCTCCTCCACCCGCAGCGGATTGTCCGCGACCTGGCTGAGCGGCACCAGATCCCGGCCTGCCAGCTCGCCGCCGAACGCGGAGCCGATCCGCGCGCCGTAGCCGAGCACCGCGACGTGGAAGTAGTCGCGCACGCCCTCCTCCTTGGCGCACTTGAGCGACAGCTCGAACAGCAGCCGGTTCAGCGCGTCCGCGACCGCGTCCGCCTTGCGTTTCGGGGTGCCTTCACCGCCGGCCGCGATCGGGTCTTCCATCGAGGTGGACTGGTCCAGCAGGAATACGAAGCAGGTCGGGTTGGCCCGGCTGATCTCCACGGAATACGCCATCGGGCGCTCCCTCCCTGGTCAGGAGTCTGACTCTTCGATGCTAACCCACCGGCCGCATCCCCGTTCGTCCTCATCGTCATCCCCGCCCGCGACCGGGCCACACGCATGGAAATCCAGCTGGCGGGCATGCGGCGGTATCCGAAACCTGCGATAAAGATCGGAAGGAAGGCCGCATGGGAGCCATCGCCGCAGTCCTGTTCGCCGTGGCGTTCTTCATCAACGGCAGTGGGACCTCGACCAACGCCTGGTTCAGTCCGACCAGCCTGATGCTCGCCGGTTTGACCTGTCTGGCCCTGCACCTGCTCGGCGTCGGCACCGGTTGGTACGCGCGCCGCCGCTGATCGCCGAGGCACCAGCCGGAACAAGATCCGCCGGGGCGATGCTGCAGCTGAGGTGAACCCGACCTTCGCGCTCAGCTACAGCACGCCCTTCTTCGGCGCCGATCCGGACCGGCTGATGACGGTGGCCCGCCACGCCGAACAGTGCGGCTTCGACGCCCTGTACGTGCCGGAGCACGTGGCCATGTATCCGGGAGCGCAGCTCGGCTCCTGGTCCGTGCCGCCGACGCTGCCGTTCCCGGACCCACTGGACATCCTGACCTTCGTCGCCGCCGGTACCGAGCGCATTCTGCTCGGTACCGGCGTTCTGCTGCTGCCGTACCACCACCCGGTGACCTTGGCTAAGCGCCTGGCGACCATCGACGTGCTCTCGCGCGGCCGCATGCGCTTGCTCACCGTCGGCGTCGGGGCACTGCCCGGGGAGGCGGCGGCAGTCGGCGTCGACTACGGCACGCGTGGACGGCGCGCGGACGAGGCGATCGAGGTGCTGCGGCGGCTGTGGGTCGAGGACGAGGACGGCGCGACGTTCCACGGCGAGTTCTTCGATCTCGACAACGTCTTCAGCTACCCGAAGCCGCTGGGCCAGGCCGGGCTTCCGATCCACGTCGGCGGGTCGAGTCCGGCTGCGGCCAGGCGCGCTGGACGTCACGGAGACGGCTGGCTGCCCGGCGGATCGCTGCGCGACGACGACCGCAAAGCCCTCTGGGAGCTGGTGCGGACGACGGCGCAGGAGGCCGGCCGCGATCCGGACGGCATCACCTACGCGCGCATGGGGCACCTGGAGATGACGGCCGAATACGTCGAACGCCTGGCGCAGGAGGGAGTCACGCGCATCCTCGTCGGCGCGCCCGACGGCGAGCCGGAAGAGCAGTGCGAGCAGCTGACGGCCTTCGCCGAACGCTTCGGCCTCGCCTCCGGCCACCACTGAACGCGGACGGCCGCCGCCTCGGGAGTTCGAGGCGGCGGCCGTTGCTGCTGTCGCTATGCCGAGTTACGCGTTAGCCGCGATCACAAGACAGCGGGTTTACGCATCTGCCGTTCACGCGTCAGCGGTTCACGCGTCAGCGGTCAGGACCGGTAGCCGGCGGGCTGGCCGGTGACCGGGTCGAGGAAGAGCGCGCGGTTGTCGCCGCGGCGGTCGTCGAAGTCGAACATGTGGTCGAGCGTCCCGGCGATCGCGTCGTAGGAGCCTGAGATGCGCGGCAGCCGCCAGTTGTCCTCGACGAACTTCAGGATGCTGCTCTGGTCGGTGAGGGTGTGGTCGACGTAGTTGTGCTTGGCGAACGGGGAGATCACCAGCAGCGGCAGCCGCGGGCCGTAGCCGCAGCGGCCGTTCTGGCCGGCCAGCGGGGTGGTGGCCGCGGTGTTGCCGCACACGCCGGTGCCGTTCAGGAAGTCCTGCGGTCCGGGCGGGGTGGGCGCGTTGGTGGTGTTCGACGGGTTGTGCACGCCGCTGTAGACGTGGTCGTAGTAACCGTCGGAGTCGTCGTAGGAGACCACGACGGCGGTGCTGGACCAGTCCGGGGTGTGCTCGAGCGCGTTGACCTCGTTGACGATGAACTGCTGCTCGTCGTACGGGTCCGAGTAGCCGGCGTGGCCGTCCTGGTAGCCGGGGGCCTTCAGGAAGCTGACCGCGGGCAGGTGGTCCGCGGACAGGTAGCCGCGCGAGATCGCGGACACCAGCGCGTCGAAGTCACTCGTGTCGTACTGGTGGTTGGCCGTGTTGAACTGCGGCACGCCGTTCGTGATCGTCTGGGTGTCGGTGCCGATCGCGGCCAGCGAGGCCGGGGCCAGGTGGTGCGGGTTGGCGGTGCTGGCGTAGTACTGGAACGGCTCGTGGTGCGGGATGTAGTCGTCCTTGTTGCCGTAGTTGTTCGCGCCCGCGGCCGTGCCGCCGACGCCGCCCACCGCGGCGCCGACCGGGTGCACCGCGTTACACAGGCCCTGGTCGGACGCGGGCTTGACGGCGAACTTGCCCTTGAACTCGTCCGGGGTGAACACACTGGTCGGCTGGGCGCCGCCGGTGGCCGTGGCGAAGGTGGTGGTCGGGCGGAACCCGCCCTGGAACCAGCCCCAGCTCAGGCCCTGGGCGTTGAGCAGGTCGCCGACGTTCTTGCCGTTGAGGGAGACCGCGTCGCGCACGGAGCAGTCGTCGTAGTACGGCTGGGCGTCAGAGACCAGCGACGTTCCCCCCACGCCGTCGCTGACCGTGTCGCCGTCGGTCGCCGCGCCGTTGATCATGGTGCCGACGTTGCCGGTGTCGCCGGACACCAGGTTGATCGCGCCCGGGGAGGACGGACCGAAGGTGGTGCCGAAGGAGTTGTCGCTCATCGCGAACTGCTGGGCGTAGTTCCACAGGCCCGTGACGGTGTTGCCGTCGTAGTAGTTCATGACGTCGGACCCGCTGCACGCCTGGCCGGTGCCGCTGGTGCCGCTGCTGTTGCCGACGGTGGTGATGAACTTGTCCATCGCGCCGCCGTCGAACGCCTTCTGCTCGTCGTTGTAGTCGTGGTCCTGGTCGCAGGTCAGCACGTCGTTGATGTTGGCCGGGTCGAGGCGGCGCGGATTGACCTGCTTGCCCGAGGCGTCCTTGTTCGGGTTGTTGGTCAGCAGCGTGCCCTTGCCGCCGGCGCCCTTGGTGTCGGCGAGCGTGTTGGCCTTGGGCGTGCCGCCCTTGGCGTGGAAGGGCTGGCCGGAGGTGTTGGCGGCCTTCGGGTAAGTGCCGAAGTAGTGGTCGAAGGAGACGTTCTCCTGGTAGATGACGACCAGGTGCTTGATCGGCGTGGTGGTCTCGCCCCACGACGGGTTGGCGGCCTGGTGGCCGGGGCTCGCCTGGCCGAACGCTGAACTGCTCAGCGCGATGACCGAGCCCAGGGCCGCGACGCCGACGGCGGCGGTGCGCATTCTGAACACGTGTGTTCCTTCGGTTGGAGCCTGCTTGCCCGCTCAGCAGAACGCTGCGCTTCGCGCAACGTAGCGACGGGACGTGAACAGATGTCGCCCTCACGGCGAACTCCACGCGCCGCAACGTATGCATCACCAGTAACACCTTCCGCGGCGCGCGCGGCCTCGCCGTCGCACGGAGAAGCTGCCGGTCCCCTCGCCTGATCGTCGGACCTCTGCGCGCGTGTCTCGATTCGGTCTCGACGCGCGCCGCGGTTCTGTCGAGCGGTGCGGCATGGTGACATGCTGGTCGAGGCCTGATAACACCCGGACCGATCAGGGAGGGCGTGTTGTCCGCTCCCGTGTCGCCCATGCGGTTGTTGCAGTCGAGTGACCCGGTTTTCGTGCGCTCGCCGAGTTCATCGGGCGGCGTGGACGTCCGTCGCGTGGTGCGCTGTACCTGCGGACGGGACAGCGATTGGTTGATCATCGCCGGGTCGGCGCGTGTGGTCTTCGTGTGCCGCTGTGGGAAACGCAGCGAGCGACCCGACGTGTCGCTGACAGATCTCGTCGGCCTCGTGCGTGAGGAGCCGATGCGGCCGGCCTGGTCGGGGATCGACGACGCGGTGCGGGCGCTGGGGTTCGCCCGGCGCGGGCCGCATCGGCGCCTTTCCCGGCCGCAGCACTGGCCGAGGCTGCGGGCTGCCCGCCGGAGCTGTTGACAGCAAGCTGTCGAATTGACAGTATGCTGTCCATGCTGAAGACGCAGACTGTCCACGTGGCCGTGTACGACACCCTCGCTGACTGGGAGGTCGGACACGCGATCGCCCACATCCGCTCCGCCGCCTACCAGCACACCCCCGGACGGTACGAGGTTCGGACGGTAGCTCAGTCCAGTGCGCCGGTCACCACGGCCGGCGGCATGCGCATCCTGCCGGACCTGGCGCTCGACGAGGTCGATCCCGCCGACTCGGCCATGCTGATCCTGCCGGGAGCCGACAGCTGGAACGTCCCGGACGGCAACACGCAGTTCGCCAAGGCCGCCCGAAGGTTCCTGGACGCCGGGGTGCCGGTCGCCGCGATCTGCGGCGCCACGCTCGGCCTTGCCCGTGAAGGGCTTCTGGACGACCGGGAGCACACCAGCGGGGCCGCCGCCTACTTGGCCGGCTCGGGCTACGCGGGCGGGGCGCACTACCGCGAGGCTTCCGCAGTCACCGACCGCAATCTGATCACCGCGGGTCCGACGAACCCGGTCGAGTTCGCGGGCGAGGTGCTGGCGATGCTCGACCTGTACACGCCCGACGTGCTCGACGCCTGGTACCGCTTGTTCGGGCGCTCCGACGCCAGCGCCTTCCCGGTCCTGATGGCTGCGGGGGCGAAGTGAACAGCGACCTGCCGACCGATCCGGCGCAGCTGCTCTCGGGTACCGCACTCGCGGTCTTCCGCCTCAACGGGCAGTTCCTCGACGTCTCCGAGAAACTCGCCCGGCCCGCGGGCCTGACTGCGGCCTGGTGGCAGGTGCTTGGCGCGGTGGTGCGCGAGCCGCTGCCCGTCGCCGGGATCGCCCGAGCCATGGGCATCACCCGGCAAAGCGTGCAGCGCATCGCCGACCTGCTGGTCGACAGGGATCTGGCCGAATACCGGCCGAACCCCGCCCACGCCCGCGCCAAACTGCTGGCGCTCACCGAGGACGGCCGAGCCGCCATAGGCCGGATCAGCCCCGCGCATCGCGCACTGGCGCAACAGCTGGCCGAACACCTCGGCACCGAGGAGTTTCAGAGGGTGCTGAGTGCTCTGCGGACGCTGACCCAGGCCATGGACAAGATCGCAGAAGACTGACGTCTTCGCGACCGGGAAAGAGGTATTTGGACTGTTCTGCCAGGGACCTTCGCCACGAAAGAAGCAGCTCGTGCTCTGATTCCATGAAGGTAAGAACTCTCCACGCGCCGTGCGCGGATCAACGCACGGGAGGAGTCGGTCATGAATACAGGCAAGCGAATCGGGGCCGGAGCCGTCGCGGTCATCGCCGCGGTGGCTGTCGGCGCTCCAGCGGCGTCAGCCACCCAGGCAGCACCGGTCGCGAAGGCGCAGGCGGCGACATCCGCGACTGCGTCCGCGGCGGTCGTCACCCTGCCAAGCTGGCCGGTGCTGCGCCAGGGCAGCAACGCGCAGTGGCCGCGCGCCACCGTCAGGTCGCTTCAATACCTGCTGGACGCGCGCGGTGCCAGGCTCACGGTCGACGGGGCGTTCGGGCCGCTGACGAATGCGGCCGTCGTCGCGTTCCAGCGTGCGCACCGGCTGCCGGCCAACGGGGTGGTCGATGCGGCGACCTGGAGGGCCCTGGTCGTCACGGTCCAGTACGGCAGTCGCGGCTACGCGGTACGCGCCGTGCAGGACCAGGCTAATTTCCGGAACCTGAAGGACGGCCGCTCGCTGGTCGTGGACGGGATTTTCGGGCCCAAGACCAAGGCGTGGGTCGTGGCCTTCCAGAACGCGATGAAGACGGAGGTGCCGGGATTCCAAGTCGACGGCATCGTGGGTCCGCAGACCTGGCAGGCGTTGATCAGCGAGGCGTTGTCAGGCTGACCGACGGGACCGGATCTCGCACAGCCCGGCACCGCACTTGACGCCGGCACCGCACTTGACGCCCCTGTTGTAACTGCTATGGTTACAACAGGAGGTGCGGGATGGGAGCGAACAGCAGGTTGACCATCGCGGCCCATGCGCTGGCCTGGATCGGCCTGAACGAGCGGATGGGCGGCGAGGTGGCCACCTCCGAGCAGGTCGCCAACAGCGTCAACACCAATCCGGTGGTGATCCGCAGGCTGCTCGGGGATCTGCGCGAGGCAGGGCTGGTCGAGTCCCGGCGCGGCGCCGGGGCCGGTTGGCGCCTGACCCGGACGCCCGAATCGATCAGCTTGGCCGAGGTCTACCAAGCGGTCGAGGAAGGCCCGCTGTTCGCCCTGCATCCCGCCACCCCCAACCAGAAGTGCCCTGTGGGCCACGGCATCCGCTCCGTCCTCACCCCGGTGTACGACGGCGCCGAGCAGGCCCTGCGCGCGCAATTGGCCCGCACCAGCGTGGCCGACGTACTGCGCGAGTCCATCGCCGTGCACTGACGATTCAACGGCGCGTCCGATGCGCGTCGCAGTGCGCCGCTTGTCGTAACAAACTTGGTTACAACTAAGGAGCAGCAATGACCACCCTCGAATACGCCGTGTACGTGACGCCGTCCAAGCCCGCGGTCTCCGACGACCTGCCACCGGGCGAGGCGCGCCGGCTGTGGTCGCCCACCGCCTCCACCCTGATCTACGGCGAGCGCGACGCGGTGCTCGTCGACCCGCTGATGACCATCGAGGAGTCCCGCGCCCTGGCCGCATGGGTGGCCGCCACCGGCAAGAACCTCACCACGATCTTCGTCACCCACGCGCACGGCGACCACTTCTTCGGCGCCCCGGCTCTCCTTGAGCGCTTCCCGGACGCCAGGCTGGTCTCCACCGCGGGCGTGGTGAAGCACATGGACGCCCAGTACGGTCCGCGCTGGTTCGACGGCTTCTGGGATCCCCGCTTCCCCGGCCAGATCTCGAAAACCCACTTGGTCGCGCAACCCCTCGGCGACGACAACCTGATCGAGCTGGAGGGCGAGCAGCTGCACGCGCTCGAGCTCGGCCACGCCGACACCGACGGCTCCAGCGCCCTGCACGTGCCGTCTCTCGGCCTGGTCGTGGCCGGCGACGCCGTGTACGGCGACGTGCACCTGTACCTGGCCGAGTCCAAGGGCACCGGACGAACCGACTGGCTCGCCGCCCTCGACACCATCGAGCGGCTCGCGCCCGCCGCGGTCGTCTCCGGGCACAAGCGCGACGGCGACCCCGACAGCCCCGAGGACATCGCGCGCACCCGCCGCTACATCCAGGACTTCGCTGCCGCCGCCGAGAAGGCGACCGGCTACCTGGACCTGTACGAGGCGATGATCAGCCGCTACCCCGACCGCGTCAATCGCGGCGTGCTCTGGAACTCCGCCAAGGCCGTCACCGCCTCAGTGGGTGCGTAGGTCCCGTCGCCAGTGCGCCGGCGGCGTGCCGTAGCGGTTCTTGAACGCGCGACTGAACGCCGCCTCCGACGTGTAACCGACGTTCTTCGCGACGAGCGCGACCGAAAGGGACGTGTCACGCAGCAGGTTGGTGGCGGCATCCAGGCGCACGTGCGCGAGGTAGGTGGCCGGCGGCTTGCCGACGCGAGCGAGGAACCGCGCCGCGAACGCCGACCGGGAAAGGTTGCACGCGCGGGCGAGTTCCTCGACCGTCCAGTCGTGGTCGGGACTCCGGTGGATCGCGCTCAGGGCCGCGCCGATCTGCGGGTCGAACGCACCGGCCAGCCAGTTCGGTTCGGCGTCCGAGCCGGCGGCCCAGGCGCGAAGGATCTGAATGAAGATCAGGTCGAGGATGCGGGCGACCATGACCGCAGAGCCCTGAGAGGGAGACTCCATCTCGATCAAGAGCATCCGGCGGGCGACTTCGAGCCCTTCGAGCGCCGGACTGCCGCCCGCGCGCAGGATGATCACGGCCGGCAGGCTCCCGAGCAGATGACTGGCCTGCGGGTCGCCGATCGTGAACGTTCCGCAGAGCCAGCGCGCCGGCCCGGGAGCATCGCTCTCGGCGGAATCAGCACCCGTGGCCGCTCGCGTGCCCCCGCCCGTATCGCTGACGTAGTGCCGGTCGCCGCGGGGAAGCAGGACGACGTCGCCGCGGCTTACGTGCTCGACGCGCGGGTGTCCGCCGATCCGAAGGGCGAGTCCGCCCTCTTCGACGAAGTGCAGGCTGCCGACACCGGCGAAACCGATCGAGAAGATCCGCGGCGGCGCGTATGCGACGATCCGGTCGCCGCTCAACCGGACGCTGCGCAGCAGCGCGGAGAGCAAATCATGGGACTGACTTTCTCCGTCGAGCCCGAGCGCGGCCTCCTCGGGCACCGCCGTTTCGGTGATTTCTTGCGGCAACACGAGCGATTCGGCCGGCACCGCCGGACGATCGGCAAGGTTTGTCGGCGGAGCGGTCATGGTCGCTGCTCATTCCTCTGGCTACGATCGGCAAACAGTGACGGGGCGCACTGTCATATTCCAACTTCTCGGCGAAACGGGGACCCGCTCGCCGGTTTCAACCGAGACTAACGGCCAGGAGTACCTCCATGACGCAGGAAAACAATCCGACCAAGATCAGCTTCGTCTATTCCAACCCCGCCGACCCGGAGGCTTTCGAGGCGGCCTACCCCGATCAGCTCGCGCTGGCGCGCAAGCTCCCCGGCCTGACCCGGTTGCAGGCCTCGAAGGTCTGGCCCAAGGAGGACGGCAGCCCGACGCCGGCCTACCGGCTGTTGGACCTGTACTTCACCGACTACGCGGCGGCCAGCGCTGCGGCCGCGGAGGCTGGTCCGCTGGTCGCCGCCACGCTCGAGCACGCCACCGGCGGCGTGGTCATCGCATTCGCGGAAATCCTCGAAGACGCCTAAGCACGGCAAAGCGGATTCATACCCGCAGCCCGGGTCCGGCCGGTTTCTCGTCGGCCGGACCCAGGGTCGAATCCGCCACCCGAAATAACTGCGAGCCCGTCAAGAACAATCTGATTCTTGACCTACGCCGTCAGCGTCGCTCGATCAGAATCGGGTCGCCGGTGATGGTCAATGTGTCCCCCGCTCTGATTGCGGTACGGCTTCCGTCGAGATCCTCTACGGCGACCATGTCCGGCTCCGCGGTGGTGGTTGCGGTTCCCGTGTCGGTCCAACGGATCGTCGCCTCGTACGCGTGGCCGGGATCGGTGATGCGGAAATCGCACTGCCAGACGTTGTCCGGCAGGTTGATCGGCAGGCCGTGTCCGCAGGACAGGCTCTGCGCGTGTACGAGCCATCGTTCGAGTTCTTCGACGGCCAGCGCGGCGGCCGTCGGTTCCCCTCCGGGCACCTGCAGGACGATCGGCAGTTTGCCGCTGCCCCAGTTGTAGAAGTACATCCGCTCCAGGTTGAGGTTGCGCGCGTAGATGCCGACCAGGTAGAAGCGGACCGCGTACCCCCGGGCCATCTCCTGCGAGAGGGGAGCCTGCAGGTTGATCGAGTAGGTCGTGCCGGTGCTCCACAGCCGCGGCTGGATGCCGGCGGTGTGCATCAGCCGGTCTACGGTGAGCGCCAGCGTGAGCATGGTTTCCGGCGGGTCGGAAGCCGTGTGCTGGTACAGCTTGATGCCGGCGACGTCGCAGTAGTCGTATCCGCCGGCGCGAGCGAACTGTTCCAGGACGCTCTGGCCGTCCGGGGTCCACAGATTTCCCATGCCGGGGCACACGATCGTCGCCTTGGGGTCGACCGCGCGGATGATGTGTGCGGCCCGCTTGGTCATGTCCACCAGAGTCTCGACCGGACCGTTGAAGTAGCGGTGATCGTTGGCGAGCGGCCACAGCTCGTAGCTCTCGATCCGTCCGCGGTACCGGTTCACCAGCGCACTGACATACGCGTCCCAGTCGCGTAGATCGGACGGCGGCGCCGCGCGCGAGCCGTCGGGATACGGGGCCGGTGGGGCGGCCGGGTTGGCCCAGGCGGGCGTGCCGCCGAGCACGAACAACACGGGATGCTGCGCCGCGAACGCCGAGGAGACCAGCCGGTCAAGCACCGTCCAGTCGAACTGGCCGGGGTACGGTTCGAGATCCGCCCAGCGCGTCCCGCTGTCCCACAGCCGCACGGCGCCCACTGAGAACGCCGGCATGATTCCGGTCGAGCTGTTGATCGTCACGCCGAACAGCGTCGACGCCACGGCCTGCGGCGGCAGGGACCAGGCCGGGCCGCTGATCTGTTGCGCGGTGTTCGTGGCGACCGCCCGGGCCGCCGTCGACGGGCCTTGCGAGGTATTCGCGATAGCCAGCAACGCGATGAGGATCGCGACAAGCAGTATCAGCGTTCGCTGTCTCTTCATCGCCACGTGCGCGGCGGGCTGAGGTGACTGCGCCGAATCAGGCGCACCGGCGGCGGCGGTCAGTGTGCGCGGCCCGGCGACAACAGCCGGTGCGGGTGAGCCAGCGACGCTCGGTGCGCTTTCACTGTGCCGGTCCTCGGTGATCGCCTGCCGCCACAGGGCAAAGAGCCCTGCGATGTCATCCGCCCCAGCGCCGCAGGCGCGCGCGACCTGCTCGATCCTGCCGAACTCCGGTGGCACGGACTGTCCGGCGCACAAACGGTGCACGGCCGACTTGCTGAGATTGACCCGCTTGCCGATCCACTCGTAGCTACGGCCACTGCGACGCTTCAACTCCGCGAGCGAGTCGCCGAGCTCGGCGGACGGAGAATGCGGCGCAGCCACGTTGCGTTCCTCACCCCCGGAAGCCCTCGTCGTGCCGCGCGGGGTGAGTTGAGCGTTGCCACCCCCTCACAGCACGTTCGTCGAGTCAATCCGAGGGCGAAGACCGGTGTCAAGGAGAAGCGCCCTTAACGCACACGCGTAGCAATGAGCCTGCCCGGCCGTCCGTCAGGCCGGGCAGGCTCATACCCCCGTTTTCAATCAGCAGCTCGACGTGGACTGGAACCGGACGATTCCGGTCTCGTCGTTGTGGATCGGGATCCACACCTCACCCTTGCCGCGCTGGTCGTAGGTGAAGTCCTCGGAGTACAGCCCGTACGCGTATGTGATGGTGATCCGGTAGCACCAGCCCGCGTCGATCCGGAAGGTGTCCCAGTCCTGATTCAGCGGAGTGTGCCCGCCGGCCGGAATCCACATGTACGAGTTGTGATACGAGCCGTGGTCGACACACGGCCCGTGGTAGCTGCCTGAGTCACACCAGTCGTGCGCCGCGTACACGCCGTAGGCGGACTGGTTGTACGTCTGCGAGCAGCCGGCGTCACAGCCGGGACCCGCCGGGATGACGGCTGCGCTCGCCGCGGGCGCCCCAGCACCCCCGAGCAGAACGCCAAGCGTG
>NZ_DASRGV010000194.1:0-4372 GCF_035650855.1 Actinocrinis sp.
TCGGCTCCGAGGAGCAGAAGCTGGCCTGGCTGCCGCAGATCGCCTCCGGCCGCTGCCTGCCGACCATCGCGGTCACCGAGGCCGGCTCCGGCGGGCATGTGCTGGGCATGTCGGGCCGCGCGGTGCGTGACGGCACGCACTACGTGCTGAACGGTGCGAAGGTCTTCGTCGGCAACTCGCACATCGGCCACCTGCACGGTGTGGTGATGCGCACCGGGCCCGGGTCGGGCGGGCTGACCGCCTTCCTGGTGGAGGCGAACCGTCCGGGTGTGCGGCTGGAGAAGCACGCGCCGACGATGGGCCTGAACGGTTTCAGCTTCGGGACCATCGTGTTCGAGGACTGCCGCGTCCCGGTCGAGAACCGGCTGGGCGAGGAGGGCGACGGACTGAAGGTCGCCTACTCCTCAAGCACCCTGTACGGACGGCCGAACCTGGCCGCGGTCGCGCTCGGCATCCACCGGGCCGTGGTCGAGGACACAGTCGAGTTCTGCGGCCGCCGCGAGCTCTACGGCGCGCCGCTGTCCGCGATCTCCTCGGTGGCGATGAAGCTCGGCGGCATGCAGTCGCGGCTTATGACGGCCCGGCTGGCGCTTTACCACGCCACGCATCTACTGGACCGCGGCCTGCCCTGCGACGCCGAACTGATGAACGCAAAACTCGTCAACGCCGAGTACGCGATCGACTCGGCGCGCGCCGCCATGGAGATCTTCGCCGCGCGCGGCCTGCATGTCAGCCATCGCATAGAGCGGTACCTGCGCGACGTCTATCACATATACGCGCCCGCGGGTACCTCTGATATCCAGCGGCTGAGACTGTCCGAATACGCCTCGGGAACGAATCACGAGCAGTGGTCCGTCAAGCTCGCGGACCGGCTCCGTGCCGACATCGCGCCACCGGCCGGGGATGCCGTATCGAACGAAGGTGCCGTTTCCGGTGCTGCCCCCACTCCGGGCGCGGCCACCATGTCCAGCAGAGACGCCGTCTCGACCGCGTTACCCAACGCGAGCGCAGCCGCGTTCGCCGACCCCCGCTGACAGACTCACCCGACCGGACCGGGTGGCGTGCCGCGCCAGACGAGGAGCGGCCCCTCGCCCCGCCACGCCACCTGTCCGGTTCCCGGCTCAGGCCCCGTTGAGGGGCAGCGCGTTGGCCAGCGTCTGCACTTCGTTGCTCAGCTGGCTCGCCGTGGCCTGCGACATCTGCCCGGCCCCGGCGCCGCCGGAGATCTGCTGCTGCAGGGCGGCGATGTCGGTCGCGACGACGTGCCACTGTTTCTTGCCCCGGCTCTGCTGCGCGGCGGCCACGGCGTTCTCCAGGTTGCCGATCGAGTTGACCAGCTGCTGGCCCGCGCTGGCTTCCAGCGTGTTCGGGCCCTGTGAAACGAAGGACTGGATCTGCGTGGCGAGGGCTTGCAGGTAGCCGATCGGATCGGCGCCCGGTGCGGGGAAGGCGACCTGGATGAGGGTGCCCATCACGGGGGCGCTCGCCGAGGGGAACGCGAACTGCGACATGGTCATAGACGCTGACACGCTCGGCATCACGACGTTCGCCATCGTAGGCGTCGGAGAGGCCATTTCAGTGCTCGGACTCGCACTCGCGCCCACGCCCGCATTCGGCATCGTGCTCGGCGACGCGGCCGGAACGCCCGATCCCCTGGAAGCCGTGGCCTTGCCGTCCATAATCGCGTGGGCTGTGCCGAATACGAGTGCGAACACGGCAGCCAGTGCCGCGAGTGAGAACACGGCCGGCAGCACTCGCCGGTCAGCGGTCCGCCGCCGACCGGCGTGACTCACGGCCGGGCGGTACGCATCAGTAGCCAGACGCACGACCGGGCTTTCGGCCGGGACGAGCTCGGCGCCGGTCCCCCGGGCGAACGGCGCGAGCAACTTCGCGGCGCTGGCCGCAGTGGGCCGATCGGCCGGATCCTTGGCCAGGCAGCGGAGGTAGAGCTCTGCGACATCCGGCGGCAACTCGGGGATGCGGAGCGCCGGAGGAGTGGCGTGCCCGTGTGCGTAGCTGAGCGCCGCCATCTCCTTGTGCAAGTACGGCGGCGCGCCGGTGAGGCACCAGTGCAGGACGCATCCGAACGCGTACATGTCCGAGGCGGGTAGCGCGGCGCGCCCGGCCAGTTGCTCGGGTGCCATGCAGACCGGGGTGCCTACGGCGACCCCGTCCGGGTCGTCGCCGCCGTCCGCCGGCCCTTGTGCGATCCCGAAATCGAGCAGTTTCACGCCCGTCTCGGTGAGCATCACGTTGGCCGGCGTGACGTCCCGGTGCACGATGCCCGCGGCGTGCGCGGCCGCCAGCGCCTCGGCGAGTTGGCCGCAGACGCCGAGCGCCACCGGCCACGGCAGCGGACCGGCTTCAAGGCAGTCGGCCAGATTCCGGCCGTCGAGCAGTTCGGTGACGAGCACCGGCTGCACGGTCTCGCTCAGACCCGGCGTCTCCAGGTAGTCGAAGACGACGATCACGCGCGGATGCGCCAATGCGGCCAGCGCCCGCGCCTCGCTGCGCAACTGCTCGCGCTCGATCTCGTCGAAGGCCGCCGGACCCGACAGCAGCTTGAGCGCCACTTGCCGGCCCAGCGTCTCGTCCACGGCAGCCCACACGGTGGCGCTCGCTCCCGCGCCGAGCGGGCTGAGCAGCCGATAACGGTCAGCGATCAAGCCATCGGGCGCGACGACCCTCACCGCGATGTCACTGCGCATGATTGGAGAGGTGTCCGGCGGGCCGTCAGCGTTACGGTCGCGCCGCGTGGATTGACCGATTACGCCCGAAACGAAACGGCTGTTTCGCCGATCCACTGCCGTGGCCGGCGAAACAGCCGCGCGTCTCACCGTCTTCTTTCTTCGTATCCAGGCGCTGTCAGGACACGTTCAACGCCGCGTCGTCCAAAACGAAGGACGTCTGCGCCGAGCTGTCCTCGGTGCCGCTGAACTTCAGCGTGATGCTCTGGCCGATGTAGGAGGCGAGGCTGAAGCTGCGCTGGGTGTACCCGGATCCGGCGTTCAGGTTCGAGTAGGTGGCCAGGGTTCCGAGCACGGTGCCGGAGGAGTTGAGCAACTGCACCGCGAGTGTGTCGTAGGCGGTGGTGGTGCTGGTTTCCGCGGTGTCGATGTGCAGGTAGAACGAGAAGCTGGCGTTCTTGCACGTCGACGGGATGGTCACGGACTGCGAGGCGGTGTCGGTGTGCGAGCTGCCATAGCCGTCCAGCCACGCGTCGTAGCTGCCGCTGTGTGCGGGCTGGGAGGTGGTGTTGCTGTTCAGCACGCCGGAGCTGAGCGTCCACGGGGCAGCTGTGCCGGTCTCGAAGCCCGGGTTGCCGATCAGCTGCGCCGCGGTGCAACCGCCGCCGCCACCACCTCCGGTACCGCCCGAGCTGCCGCCGGCGGTGAAGGCGGCCAGGCCGTTCGGGGTGCCCCAGCCGGTCGGTCCGTCGTAGCCGGTGCCGGCGGTGCAGAAGTACGACGGCGAGCAGGAGCCGTTGCTGCCGCTGGTCACGTCGTACAGCGACGAGGTGTGCTGGTAGATGTACTGCGCCGGACGGTCGGTGCTGCCCGGCGTGCCGGCCAGCGCGTACACGGAGGCGATGATCGGCGAGGAGGCCGACGTGCCGCCGTACACCTGCCAACCGGTGGCCTGGTAGCTGTCGTAGACCGCGACGCCGGTGGCCGGGTCCGCGACCGCCGCGACGTCCGCCTCCATCCGCTTCGAGCAGCCGGAGTCGGTCTGCCAGCTCGGCTTGGCGATGTACGCCGAGCAGCCCGAACCGGTGCCCTGGGTGCTGGAGGTGTGCCACACCGACTCGCTCCAGCCGCGCGCGTTCGAGGCGGTGCTCAGCGAGGTGCCGCCGACCGCGGTCACGTACTGCGAGGTGGCCGGGTACTCGGCGCCGTAGGCGGAGTCGCCGGCCGAGACGGTGATGGCGACGCCGGGGTGGTTGAAGTAGCTGGAGTCCGAGGAGCTGACGCTGGAGTCCTCAGAGCCGCCCCAGCTGTTGGAGACGAACTTGGCGCCGAGCGCTACCGCCTCGTTCTCCGCGGCGCCCAGGTCGCTCATGTTCGCCGAGCTCGCCTCGACCAGCAGGATGTGCGCGCCCGGGGCGATCGCCGAGACCATGTCCAGGTCCAGGGATATCTCCCCGGCCCACCCCGAGTCCGCGGTCGGATAGCTGGTGCCGCCGCTCTGGTTCACCTTCCGGAAGCAGCCGTTCGCGGTGGTGCAGGCGGCGAGCCCGTACTGCGAGCGATACGCGGCCAGGTCGGACTCGGCGTTGGGGTCGTCCATCGCGTCGACGATGGCGATGGTCTCGCTGGACGAGCCGGTCCCGGTCAGCTTGTACGCCGAGCGCAGATCCGTCGGCCCGTACCCA
>NZ_DASRGV010000195.1:0-11669 GCF_035650855.1 Actinocrinis sp.
GAGCAGGAAACCGATCGGTTTCCAGCTGGCGTGTCGGCGTCGCACCCGGCGCACCCGACACGCCGCGCACCCGAGCCCACCGTGGGCACTTCCAGAAAGCAGGCACGCACCATGATGCTCAACGGCTCCGTCGCCCTCGTCACCGGCGGCAACCGCGGTCTCGGCGACAAGTTCGTGCGCACCCTGCTCGACAGCGGCGCGAGCAAGGTCTACGCAGCGGCGCGCGATCCGCGCACCGTCACCGCCGCGGGCGCCATCCCGATCGCCCTCGACGTCACCGACCACGCCTCCGTGCTGGCCGCCGCCGAACAGGCGCAGGACGTGACCCTGCTGATCAACAACGCCGGCTCCTCCACCGGCACCAACCTGCTCGAGGGCGACTTCGCGAACTACCAGCTGGAGTACAACACCCACGTGCTCGGCACCCTGGACGTCAGCCGCACCTTCGCGCCCATCCTCGCCCGCAACGGCGGCGGCGCGATCCTCAATGTGCTGTCAGTCCTGTCCTGGCTCTCCTTCCCCGACGTCGCCGCATATAGCGCGGCCAAGGCCGCCGCGTGGTCCATCACCAACTCGCTACGCGTCGCGCTCGCCGCGCAGGGCACGCAGGTCACCGCCCTGCACGTCGGCTACATGGACACCGACATGACCGCCCGCCTTCAGGGAGTGCACAAGGAGGACCCGGCCGACATCGCCCGCATCGCCCTGGAGGGCGTCGAAAAGGGTCTGTCCGAGGTCATCGCCGACGAGGTCAGCGCGCAAGTGCGGGCAGGCCTGAGCGCTGGCGTCGAGGCGATCTACTCGCAGTTGGCGGAGCGCTGACGTTCAGGGTTGGTCGTCCACGAGGGCGATGGCGCGCGTCTCGGGAGCCAACACGCGAGCCCGCCGGGCGATAACCGAGTCTCCTAACGTTTTGCACGTTGGCCCGGATCTTGATTGCTGGTTCAGGAGCGCACGCGAATGACGGTCTTGCCCTTGCGCCGCTCGGTCGGGTTGAGCACCGGGATGGCGTCATCGAGGCCCGCGACGGTACCAATGTGCGGGCGAAGGCGCCCGTCCCGCACTCGGTCGACGATCTGCATCAGCTGACTCGGAACGGACTCGACGACGAAGTCGACCGCGAGACCTTCATCGGGACGAGCGGCAGCGGGCCCGACCACCGACACCAGTGTCCCGCCGGGCCGGATGATGCGTGCCGAGCGCCGCTGCACGTCACCTCCGATGACATCGAAGACAAGGTCGACTCCGCCGATCTCTTCGAGGTCCTCGCTGTCGAGGTCGAGGAACTCGTTCGCGCCGAAGTCGAGTGCCGCTTGGCGGTCCGCCGCCCGCCCGGTTCCGATGACGTAGGCGCCGAATTCTCGGGCGAGCTGGGCCACCAGGGATCCGACCGCGCCGGCGGCGCCGTGTGCCAGCACGCTCTGGCCTGCCTGAAGGCGACCGTGCTGCAGCAGGCCCTGCCAAGCGGTCAGACCCGAGATCGGCAGGCTCGCACCCACCGTGAAGTCGACGTTCCCCGGCAGCGGCGCAAGGTTGCGCGCCTCGACGGCCGCGTGCTCGGCCAGGGTTCCATCGCGATGCCAGTCCGTGATCCCGAATACCCGCTGGCCCAGCGAGAGTCCCGTCGTGCCGTAGCCGCGCGAGGCGACCACTCCGGCGAACTCGTGGCCGATGATCGGCTGGACTCGATCGCGACCGGAGCGATCGACCCATGTCGAGGGCCACTCCCACTCGGCGGGCACGAAGCCCGACGCATGGACTTCAACGACGACATCGTTGATCGCCGGTGCCGGCTCGGGCCGCTGCATCAGCTTGATCCCGGCTGCTTGCGCGGCCTGATCGGTCGCGACGATTGCCTTCATTTCCGCCTCCGTACTTCTCGTGCGTGTCGGCTGAGCGTGCAGGTCGTTCGACTCAACTCGGGGGCTCGGACCGCTGCGTACCCTCGAGCAGGATCCTGACGTCCTCGCTGAACTCCGCGACGTCCGCCAGGCCGAAGGCCGCCCTTTGCAGCAGGAATCCGTGCAGCAGTCCCATCACCACTCGCGCGCCGCGCTCGGGCTCAATGGCGAGCGGCACGCCGCCCGCCGCCTGCCCGCGCCGCAGCGCGTCGGCGATGCTGTGGCGCACCGACTCGAAGCCCTCCAGGGCACGGGTGCGCACAGCGTCATCGCGCAGCATCTCCGACCAGGTCTGCACGGCGCAGTGCAGCAGTTCCTGCACGGGCACCGCATCACCGGCCGCGTCGGTGACGGTCTGGACGCTGAGCGCCTCGAGCGAGGCCGCCATCAGATCGGCGACGCTGGGGGCGTCGGTCGCCGCAGCCAGTTGCCGGACCGGGTCGAACACGAGCCGGAAAGCGTCGCCAGCGATGGCCAGGATGATCTCTTCTTTGCTCGCGAAGTAGCGGTAGGGCGCCCCGGCGGAGACGCCGGCCTCGGCCGCGATCTCAGGCATCGAGGTCTGGTGGAAGCCCTCACGTGAGAAGCGGCGACGTGCGGCCGCCACGATCTGCGCGCGCTTGGCCTCGCGCCGTTCAGCCGTGATGCGCGGCATGACGACCGACCTCCTTCATGAATGATCGTTCACTTTGACATCCGACGCCCACAGGTCCAGCCTAAAAGTGAAAGGTCATTCACGGAAGGACTTTCCATGAGTGCGAACCTGAGTGTCGCCGCCTACACCTACGAACACACGCAGGCGCTGTTCGACGGCCGCGTCCGCATCGACGGAGTCGACGCCGCCTTCGAGACCGCGTCGCTGGTCTCGGACATCTTCCGGCGCACGATCGAGGGCCGCTACGACATCGCCGAGTTGGGCCTCACCTACTTCCTGCGCACCTTCGATCTCGACGACGCGCCCTTCCTGGCGCTGCCGATCTTCCCGAACCGCAACTTCCGGCACTCGGCCGTCTTCGTGAACACCGCGGCGGGCATCGAGAAGCCGCAAGACCTGGCCGGCAAGACGATCGGCGAGTTCGCGCTGTTCGGGCACGACGCAGGGGTCTGGCCCAAGGGCATCCTGTCCGACGAGTACGGCGTGACCGTCCAGCAGTGCCGCTGGGTGATCGGCGGCACCAACCACCCGATCCCCGCGTTCGACTGGATCCCCCAGCCGCTGCCGGCCAGACTCGACGTGCGGCACGCGTCCGAGCACGAGACCCTCGCAGCCATGCTCGAATCAGGTCAGATCGACGCGCTCATCTCCGTCGATGTGCCCCAGCCGCTGCTCAACGGGTCGCCAAAAGTTGCCCGCCTCTTCCCTGACTACGAGGCCGTGGAGCGCGACTACTACCAGCGCACCGGGATCTTCCCGCCGATGCACATCGTCGCCGTGCGTAAGGAACTGGCCGGGCAGACCGACCTTCTGCGGTCGGTCTACCGCGCCTTCGTCGAGGCCAAGGATCAGGCCGAGCTCAGGTACCTGAACGACGCGCCGAAGCAGCACATGAGTCTGGTCACCCCGTGGTTCAGCAGCCTCTTCGAAGCCAACCGCCGCCTGCTCGGCGAAGACTGGTGGCCCTACGGTCTCGGCGCGAACCGCAAGGCCGTCGACACGTTCCTGCGCTACCACTACGAACAAGGTCTCTCCAGGCGCCCGCTGACCAGCCGGGACATCTTCGTCCCCGAGTTTCTCGACACCTAAGTGCGCACTCGCGTCATCAAGGCTCGAACGTGATGTCCGGGATGCGCGGCGAGGGGCCGTCGAGCAGGTGGGAGATGTGGCCGCGCAGGTACGTGTCGAAGAACGCCCGCAAGTAGGCGCGCTCGTCGGTGACCGCGGTCTTCGGCTCCAGCGTGCCGACGAGTCCCTCGACCTGATAGGGCGTCAGGCCGAGCGCCGGCGCGAGTTGCGGTACCAGTTCCTCCAGGTCGCTGAACGTCGAGTGCTGGGAGGCGGCTAGGGACAAGAGCACCTTCGGGCCGGTGCCGGCCGCGAGGAACGAGGCCAGGGTCGGATCGTCCTGCTCGGTGTGGGTGCCGTTGGTCATCAGCAGGAACGGCCGGTCTCCCTGCTGCGCGATCGGTCCCCAAAGCGTGCCGTCCAGATCGGCGCCCGCCTTGATCCGCGGATCATCGCGCATAGCCCGCGCGCTGGCGGCCCCGCCGTTCGACCAGCCGAACATGCCGACCCGGGACAGGTCCAGGGCGCCGGCCAGACCGGCCGGAAGCGCGGCGTGCTCGGCGTCCGGGTCGCCGCCATGCTCGAGCAGGGTTAGCTCGTTGAGAACGAATTCGGCGTCGGCGGCGCGGATCTGCTCCTCCTGCACGGCCTGCGCGTCGTCACCCGCCACGAAGGTGCCGACCACCAGCCGGCCGCCGGGAAACTCAACCTCCGGCGACTCGTTGGTCTCGTCCACCGCGACCACGATGTACCCGTGGCTGACCAGGTCTTCGACCAGACCGGTCCCCAACGCGGCGTCGCTGGATCCGCCCGGTGAGTAGAGCACGACCGGATACGGGCCGTGTCGGCGATCCGCCGGCGCGCCGATATGCCCGATGGTCGTTGGCAGCGCGGTGTCCGGCGGCAGGCCGTGCGCTGGTCAGGGCGGTCGGCGTGCCTCGCGTGGCCGATGCACTGGCGGCCGACGCGGGACCGAGCGCCGACAGCGGCAAGGCGGCTACTGCAGCCGCCGCGAACAGTTTGCGCATGCGATGTCCAATTTCGGCGGAACGCGAACGAAATCCCCGGATGAGGGACCTGCTTCAGCGTGCTTGGGCTACGCAGCGCTCTGCCACGGTGCTCCCACGACGATCCGGTTCGTACTAGCCCTACCGTGTTGTCGGAAGAGCCTGGCGCTGCTGTCCGTCGCGTCGTTGCTTCATATCGCTACCGGGCAGCTCAGGCCGGGCCGATCAGTGCGGCGATGCGTGCGGCGTCTCCCCACGACAGCGTGAAGCCCGCGCCGCCGTGTCCATAGCAGGCGAACACGGGCCGGTCGTATCCCGCGACCGCCCCCAGCCGCACGGTGGAGCGGGCCGGGCGCAAGCCCACCGCGCGGGACACGATCGGCTGAGCGGCCAGCGCGGGCACGAGCGCGCGCACGCGGCGCAAGATCGCCTGCTCCGTCTCCGGGTTCACCCGCTCGTCCCACGAGCCGGGCTCATCGGTACCGCCGCAGACCACGTCACGGTCGCGCGGGACCACGTACGTCAAGCCTTCCGGGTTGTCGTCATCGATGACCCACTCGGTCAGCCCCGGATTGAGCAGGCGTACTACCTGGCCGCGGATCGGAAAGGTCTGGTCGTCGTCGCCCAGTAATGCGGCCGAACGGATGCCGCACGCCACGACGACCGCGTCGGGCTCGCCTTGCTCCAGCACTTGCTGCACTGACCGGACTTCCGTGACGTGCATCCGCACGCCGAGGGCCAGTACCGCTGCGCGCAGCCATCGTAGGTATGCGCCGGTGACAGCCAGCGGCATCGTGCACCGCAGCCCTGAGGTTCCCTCAGCTGCGGCGATACCGCCGGGCAGCTGCGCGTAACCGAGCACCTCGCACCCGGGCACGGCGCGCGTCCACGACGTGTCCGTGTCAGCGCGCCGGACCAGCACTGTTCCGGCGCGCATACGGACGCCCGTTTCCGGCCGGCGCGCGAGGCGTTCCAGTCGGTGGTAGGTGACCTGTGCGGAATCGAGAACCTGCGCGGAGGGGTCGACGTCGTGCGGGAACCAGATGGCCGCCGCCACTGCGGACACGCTGCCCGCCGCGTCTTGCGCGGCCAGGATTCGCACACGGTGACCGGCCGCCGCGAGCTCGTGCGCGATGCTCAGTCCGATCACGCCGGCCCCGATTACCGTTATCTCTCCCACATCGCTGATCGTAACGGCGGCCCGGCAGCACGCGAGCCGACCTGCCGGCCTCGTTCCATGTCGGCTCGGCCGTCATCATCCTTTGCAGGTACGTACTGTGGTAATCAGACATGAACGCAGGAGCGCCGCTCAGCCCAGCCGTGCTGCTGTGAGCGGATCCGCCCACAGCAGCACGGCTCTCACAGTCGCTGCCCGCCGGGCAGGGTGAAGGCATGGCAGAAGACGAAAAGACCCTCCGCTTCGGCTGGCGCGCCCGCGAGCAACTGTTCGGCCGTCGCATCCTCGTGCTCGACGGCGTCCTCGACGACGACAACGGCACGCTGCTGACAACCCAGTTCCTCAGCCTGGCCGCCGAGAATCCCGACTCCGACATCTCGCTGTGGATCAACTCACCGGGCGGTTCCGTACCGTCGATGCTCGCCATTCGTGACGTCATGCGCCTGGTCCCCTGCAAGGTCTCCACGCTCGCGCTCGGATTGGCCTGCAGCGCCGGGCAGTTTCTGCTCTCAGCCGGCACCCCCGGCCACCGCTTCGCCCTCCCGCATGCCAGGATCCTGATGCACCAGGGCTCCTCGGGCATCGGCGGCACCGCCGTCGACGTCGAGGTCCAGGCCGACGACCTGCGGCACACCGTCAACACCGTCCTCGGCCTCATCGCGCAGGACACCGGCCAGCCCTTCGACCGCGTCTTCGAGGACTCCCTGCACGACCGCTGGTTCACGGCGGCGCAGGCGAAGGACTACGGCTTCATCGACCACATCGTGGACTCGTTCGGGCAGATCGCGCTCGAGCGCCGGCGGCTCGGGATCTCCGCATGAGCTACACCATCCCGTACGTCGTCGCGCAGCACCCGCGCGGCGAGCGTGTCACCGACATCTACTCGCACCTGTTGAGCGAGCGCATCGTCTATGTGGGCACCGCGATCGACTCCGGGGTTGCCAATGCCCTGATCGCGCAGCTGCTGTACCTGGAGTTCGACAACTCCGAGCGGGAGGTCGACCTCTTCATCAACTGCGAGGGCGGCGACCTCACCTCGATGTTGGCGGTGTACGACACCATGCAGCATGTCAAGGTGCCGATCCGCACCACCTGCGTCGGGCAGGCCATCGCCACCGGCGCGGTGCTACTGGCCGGGGGAACGCCGGGCATGCGCGCGGTCCTGCCGCACGCCCGGGTGGTGCTGCACCAGCCGGCGGCGCGCGCACAGGGCGCGATCCCCGACCTGATCCTCCAGGCAGACGAGCTGGTTCGCACACGCGGCGAACTGGAAACGATCCTGATGCACCACACCGGCCAGCCCGTGGAGCGGCTGCGGCACGACACCGACCGCGACCGCGTCTTCACAGCCGAGGCGGCCGTCGAGTACGGCCTCGCCGACGTCGTGCTGACGCCGCGAAGTTAGCCGGTTGAGGCCGAGCCCTTCCCCCGGCGGCCTCGTCGAGGCCGCCGGGGAAACGCCGGCAGGCAGATGGTCGGCGCGCTTGCGTCAGTCAGGCAGCCAGTGCCAGCAGCACCGGCCCCGGCGCCGACCGCCGCGCGCCGAACTCATCGCGCCGCCACGACACCTCATGCGTTGGGCGCAGCTCAGCGGCCACCGACTCGGTGAGCCCGCCGAGCGTGGTGCCGAGGGCTCCTGCGACGGCCGCGATCATTTCGCTGGACGGCTCCTTAAGGCCGCGCTCCACCTCCGACAGGTACTGCGGCGAGATGCCCGCCCGTGCCGCCGTCTCGGCGAGCGTCTTCTGGTTCCGCCTCCGCAGCTCGCGCAGCTGCTCGCCCAAGACCTCGCGCCACAGCGGCTCGGGGGCCGCAGGCTCTTGCCGCGGCCCCGGGCGCTTTTCGGGCCTCGGGCCACGGACATGCTCCCCGGGCACGACGTGGAGTCTTGGCGCCTCGCTCATGGTTTGAGCGTACGGATATTCGGCCGCAAGCCATGGATTTTCGCTGTGGGCGTACACGGACGACCGCGAAGCCGTCGGTTTCCGTCCGTCAGGAACTCGGTGCGAGCTAGGCCGCAGCGCCACACGCGGCCGAACGGAGGAGGCATGGATCAGTCGCCGGCAGACGTGCTTGCCACGGTCATCACGCGGATTTCGAGTGTGGCCGGGCAGGTCGACGGGGCTGAACGCGCACCGTGGCTGTTCGTGCGGAGCGTGCTCGCCGAGTGCCGGTTCCAGCTCATGGACCAGGCCGCCCGGGACGCCTCGGTACTCGAGGCCGCCATCGGCGACTTCTTCGCCCTGCCACGGGATTTCCCAGGGCGGCCCAGGCTCGCGGCGATACTCGTCGAGGCTCAGTTCCACTCGCGGCGGCTGCACGAGACCCAGTGGGTCGACACGATGGTGCGGCTCGCCGACATCGCGAAGAGCCAGCCCGACCTGCATCCCGAATGGCCGAAACGCGACGCCGTGGTGCGCGCGCTCGCGCTCAGCCTGGCGGCCAGGGATCTGAAGCCCGGCTTCAGCGCGCCGGCCGCCCTGAAGCAGCTTGATCGCTATGCCGAGATCGTCGGCGACGAGCAGCCTCTCGCCGCGATAGTCGACAACGCCCGACTTGCGATACGTATTACGAACGTGGGGCAGACCGACGACCTGTCCGAATTCACGCGTCTCGCCGACCGGGCCGAGACGGGTCTACGGAGCCTGGGCCCGGACGCCATGTCGCCGGACCGACTCGGCCTCTACCGAGCCATGGTCGCCATTATGGACAAGGCGCAGCGCGGCGATCTCGCGGGCGCGCTCGCCATGCTCACCGAAGCGCGAAAGACCGTCAAGGCGCTCCCGCCGGAGGATCGGGTACGGATCGCGTTCGAACAAGCCATGGTCACGCTGGAGTCCCTCGCGCCCACGCTCGTGGCCGGTCCCGAGTTCGACGATGTCGACGGCGCCGTCGTGCCTCCCCGGCTGGAGACTTTGAGCAGGTTGAAGGAGTGGGCCGCGCAGCCCGGACTTTCCGGACCGGAACGGGCCACACGCCTCGCGGCCGTGGTGGGCGCCATGCAAACCGTTGACACGCTCGCCGCTCTCGAAGAGGCGTCCGAGGTCTCGCGGCAAGTGCTGGCCCTTTCCCCGCCCAACGATCCGCGTCGGCCGTATTACCTGTTCGCGGCGGCGATGATCCACGGTCGCCGGGCGGAGATCACCGGTGATCGCGGCGGGACCGAGATCGCGCGCGCGATCGCGCTGTTCGAAGAGGCCCGCGGGCTGGCCGCGTCCTCGACGCATGCCCTGTGGAACACGCTGACAACACCGCTCGCCCATCTTTACCGGCTGTCCGGTCGCAAGGACCTCGCCCGCCACACCGCGCTCACCGGTCTGCGCGGGCATGCGTGGAGCACGCTGCTCCAGTCGAACATCGCTGACATGCACGCCGCGGCGCGCCACGCTGCGGGCAGCGCACTCGACACCGCCCGCTGGTGCCTCGAAGACAACAACGCCGAAGACGCGGTCAAAGCACTCGAACTCGGCCGCGGACTGATCCAGTACGCCGCGTCCGAAAATCGCGATGTCGACACGCGGCTGGCCGCGGCCGGACAACCGCAGTTGGCCACCCGCTGGAGGCACGCCCAGGAGAACGCTCCGCTGCACGAGGTGCCCGCCACGCTGCGGCAACAGGTCGCGAGCGTGCTGGCGGGTGTGCCGCTCGATCCGGACGGAACGCCCGCCGCCGCGCCGGCCGAGACCAACGCCCGGCTTCTGGAGCCACCGTCCACCCACGAGATCCGCGCCGCGCTGGCTGCCTTGGGCACGGATGCGCTCGTCTACCTGATGCCGGGAGACGACGGCAGCGGCGCGGCAGTAGTCGTCCCGGCCGGCGGCGCGGCGGAATGGCTCCGCCTGCCAGAGCTGAACCAGCAGTCGCTCACCGGATTCGAACGCTTCATCGCAGGACAGGCGCGGTCAGCCGCGCTCGAGCAAGCAGATGCGCGAGACGCCGGCTTCGCGCAGCACACGAACGTGAATGCGAACGGCGAACGTCCGGACTCGGAAGTAGGGCGGGTCTGCGACTGGGCGTGGCGGTCGGCAATGGGCCCGCTGCTCGAACGATTCCTCCACCTGCCCGAAGGCCGCCCGATTCGGCTCGTGCTGATCCCCGTCCGGGAACTGAGCCGCGTCCCCTGGCATGCAGCCAGGTACCGCGACGCTTCGGGCCGTCGGCGTTACGCGCTCGAATCTGCCGTGTTCTCGTATGCCGCGTCGGCGCGCTCTCTCTGCGAGTCGGCTTGGCGCCCGCAAGTCGCGGTCGGCGGCCCCGCCTTGATCGTCAGCGATCCCGACACCGCCCACCGGGCGAGCGACCTGCCCGCCGCCCGGCTGGAGGCGCGAGCGGTCAAGGACGTCTTCTACCCTGACGCCCGCTTCCTCGGCAGACTGCCCGACGGCTCTGGGGCGCCGCAGGGCGAGGCGAGCGCCGACCAGGTCAAGAAGTGGCTCGCCGATCCGGAGGCGGGCAGCGTCGTCCACCTCGCCTGTCACGCCTTCGTGCGCGCCGGCACCGGCCCGGACGAGACCTCGTACCTCCTGCTCGCGAACGGCCAGCGGCTGGGCACGGAGGAGATGATCGGCACCATGACCGGCGCTTCCGGGCGGACGCTGGCCCTGGCGGTGCTCGCCGCGTGCAACAGCGCGGAGTCGAGCCGAGGTTACGACCAGGCGTTCAGTCTCGCGACCGCCTTCGTGGCCAACAACACCAATTCCGTCATCAGCGCTCAGTGGAGCGTGCCGGACGTTCAGACCTCGCTGCTGATGTTCATGTTCCACCATTACGTCAACGCCGAGCGCATGAGCCCTGCCGACGCGCTGCGCCAAGCCCAACTATGGATCCTGAGCGACCGCGAGCCCCCGGCCACCATGCCGGCCGAGTTGCGCCGTCACTTGAACCTCACCGCCGACGAAACGGCCGATCCCGCGGCCTGGGCCGGGTTCATCCACTCTGGTCGGTGACCGGCAGCATCGGTGAATGGTATGAGGTGGCGGACATGCGCGAGACAACCCGTTGACCGCACCTCCGGTTGACCGTAACATCCCTGGAGCCGATCCCACGAATCGGTTCGATCCATTCCGTCAACAGTCGTGGATACACAGGTTAGGCATCCGGACTGGCAAGTAGCCGTACCCCTCGCTTTGGTCCCAAGCGGCCGAGAGCCGTGCGATACGCGGAGGATCTCATGCAATTGGTGCGCAGCGCCGGATCGCGCCGGTCTCGACTGCTCGCTGCCTGGATGCTGGCAGCGGCGATCGCCGTGCCGGTCTCAGTGATGGGCACGACGACCGCGGTCGCGGCCTCCTCGCTGCCCTGCGACATCTACGCCGCGGGCGGCACGCCGTGCGCGACCGCGCACAGCACCACGCGTGCGCTGTTCGGGTCCTACAACGGGCTGCTGTACCAGGTACAGCGCGCCTCGGACGGCGCCTATTTCAATATCGGCGTGAACGCGGCCGGCGGCGTGGCCAACGCCGGGCAGCAGGACTCCTTCTGCGCCGGCACCACCTGCACGATCACCCGGATTTACGATCAGACCTCGAACCACAACGACCTGGTGATTTCCTGGGGAGGCTATTGGAAGGGCCCGGGACCCAACGGCGCGGACATCGGCGCAAATGCCGCGGCGCTACCGCTCAGTATCGGCGGGCACGAAGCCTACGGCGTGAAAGTCACGCAGGGGGTTGGCTACCGGATCGACTACGCGAAGGGCGTGCCGACCGGTTCGCAGCCCGAGGGCGTGTACATGGTGACCTCGCCGAACCTGGTGGATCAGTACTGCTGCTTCGACTACGGCAGCGGGGAGAACTCGCACACGGACACCGGTAACGCGACCATGAACGCGATCGAGTGGGGCACCGCGTGCTGGTTCGGCG
>NZ_DASRGV010000196.1:0-13455 GCF_035650855.1 Actinocrinis sp.
GGGCCGTACTGGCCGAGGACGGCGAGCTGCGGTGCGGCCTTCTGGACGATCAGCAGGTTGGGAATGCCGACCTCCTGGGCCGCCTGGGCCTGGAGCGCCGGCGGGATCTGGTTGGGCGGGTACTGCTGCAGTTGGGCGAACAGCTTCGGGTGCTGCTGCACGATCGCCAGCGCTGGCCCGGCCTGCGCCTGCGCGGCGGCGACCTGCGCGCCGTGGTCGACCAGCGGCGTCGCGCTGGACACCACGATGGGCAGGATCGCCGAGGAGATCGCGACGACCGCGCGGATGATCCAGCCGTACACCGCAAGGCCGGTCGCGGTGGCGGCTGGATTGCGCCGCTCGACGGTCTCGGTGAAGCTCGCCATCCACGGCGCGTAGGTGAAGCCGCCGAAGACGCCGACCCCGGCGACCAGCAGCGCGAAGGTGTAGTAGCTGGTCTGCGGCCTGGTCGCGGCGAGGGCGAACGGGATCAGCACGCCGATCGAGGCCACCGCGCCGATGAGCATGAACGGCTTACGCACCTTGGCCCAGTCGGACAGCAGCCCGACCACGACGAGGCTGACCGCGTTCGCCGCCCAGTACCAGTTGAGCAGTCCGGCCGTGCGCTGCACCGAGTAGCCGAAGGTGGTGACGAAGTAGACGGTGAAGGAGCCCACCGCGGCGAAGTAGAGCAGGAGGAAGAGGCTGATGGCGAGCGCGGAGGAGAGGATGTCGGTGCGCAGCATCTGCCGCCAGTGGCCGCGCAGGGCCGCCTCGGTGTCAAGGCCCTGAGCTCTGGCCTCGATCAGCGCCCGGTCGCGCAGGCTCACCATGATCTGGTCGCGCAGCTGCGGGGACAGCTCGCGCAGGCCGAACAGGGCGATGACGAAGACCAGCAGACCGGCCCAGCCGGCGTAGCGGAACTCGTCCTGCCAGGTCGTCGAACCCGAATACGTGTGGCTGGTCACCGCCGTGACGACGAGGCTGCCGACCACCGGTCCCATGGTCCAGTAGCCCATCGCCGAGGCGCGCCCGAGCTGCGGGGAGAAGTCGCGCACGAGCGCCGGAGTGGTGACCAGGATGATGCCCTCGACGAAGCTGACCAAGGCGATCAAGAACAGGAACATGCCCTTGGAGCTCGCGTTGGGCACCGCGAAGGCGACCAGCGCGCCGGTGATCAGCAGGCCGTACACGGTCAGATTTGCGCGGCCCCAGCGATCCGCGAGACCGGCGAGCAGCGAGGCGAACGCGCCGACGGCGTTCCCGACGACGGACACGTACACGAAGTACGTGAACGTCATGTTGTAGTGCGTGATGATCGCGGTGGAGACGGCGTACTGGATGTACAGCTCGTAGTAGAGGACGACGGTCGCCACGACCACGATCGCGAGGTAGGCGTACCGTGCCGCGGTGTCCGGATACCTGGTCAGCTGCCGGTGCCACAGCGCGTTCGCGGCGCGCGGGGAGGCGGGGCTTGGGGTGGCGGGAATTCCTTCCGTTGCTGAAGCGGACATTGCTCTGGACCTCCTGAGCCGAAGGACTCACCACCGCACGACGCTGTGCGGCGGCGTGAGCGTAGTACCGACCGGACGGTATGGCTAGAGGGCTAGACCGGGCGCGGATGCGTTATTCGTCCGGTGGTAGGAGAGGGACGCTGAACGAGGCGAACGGGATGTGCTGGACTACTCCACGCGCAGCGAGGCGACGAACAGATCGGCGTAGTGCTCGGCGATCTGTTGCCGGGTCAGGCCGCCGTCGCGGTGGTACCAGGTGCCCAGCTGGTTGACCGAGCCGAAGAAGAAGTGCACGGCCAGGTCGGCGGGCACGTCGTTGCGGAAGGCCCCGCGCTGCTGGCCTTCCTCGACCAGTCCGCGGAACCGCTCGTGGTAGCGCCGCCGCTCGGCCCGCACCTGCGCACGCTGCGGATTCGGCAGCATGTGGACCGAGCGGAAGGAGACGATCGCCTCGTCGATCGAGTCGAGGGTGCTTTCGACGACGTCGGCGGCGGCGGCTCGGACTCGTTCCGCCGCCGTGCCGGGCCCGTCGGCGATCGCGTTGAGCCGCTCGGTCTGCCGGCCGAGCAGCCGGTGATAGATCTCGTAGAGCAGGTCGTCCTTGGACGCGAAGTAGTGGTACATCGCGCCCTTGGTCACACCCGCCGCGGCCACGATCTCCTGTACCGACGTACCCTCGACGCCCTGTGCGGCGAACAGCCGCAACGAGGCCGCGATCAAGCGCTCCTGGACCGGGAGCCGGGCCAGCTCCGGCGCGGGGGCGGGCAGCTCCTTGATCGGTGTCCGTGGCATGCCAGCAAGGGTATCGACATGCGCCGAACGGGCCGTCACGTGTTGCCGCCCTGGCTGCTCGCGTTCTGCCGGCTCAAATACGGCTTGAGCTCGGTACGCGCGACGGACCGGATGTGCACCTCGTCGGGTCCGTCGGCGATGCGCAGGGTGCGCAGCCCGGCCCACATCGCCGCCAGCGGGGTGTCATCGCTGACGCCGGCGCCGCCGTGCACCTGGATCGCCTTGTCGACCACGTCCAACGCCACCCGCGGCGCGACCACCTTGATCGCGGCGATCTCGGTACGCGCGCTCTTGGTGCCGTACCGGTCGATCAGCCACGCCGTCTTGAGCGTCAGCAGCCTGGCCTGCTCGATCGCCATCCGGGACTCGGCGATCCACTGCTGCACGACGCCCTGCGCGGCCACCGGCTTTCCGAAGGCGACTCGGCCGACCGCCCGCTCGCACATCAGCTCCAGCGCCCGCTCCGCCATGCCGAGCGCGCGCATGCAGTGGTGGATGCGGCCGGGGCCGAGCCGCGCCTGCGCGATCGCGAAGCCGCCGCCCTCCTCGCCGATCAGGTTCGCGGCCGGGACCCGCACGCCGTCGAACACGATCTCGGCGTGGCCGTGCTGGTCCTGATAGCCGAAGACCGGCAGCGAGCGGACCACCTTCACGCCCGGGGCGTCCAGCGGGACGAGCACCATCGACTGCTGCCGGTAGGCCGGCCCGTCCGGATCCGTCTTGCCCATGACGATCAGGATCTTGCACCGCGGATCCATCGCCCCGGAGGTCCACCACTTGCGGCCGGTGACGACGTACTCGTCCCCGTCGCGCTCGATCCGGGTCCTGATGTTCGAGGCGTCCGAGCTGGCCACCTCCGGCTCGGTCATGCCGAAGCCGCTGCGGATCTCGCCGCGCAGCAGCGGGGCGAGCCAGCGCTCCTTCTGCTCGGCCGTGCCGAACAGGTGCAGCACCTCCATGTTGCCGGTGTCCGGGGCCGCGCAGTTGAGCGCTTCCGGGGCGAGCTCGATGGAGCGTCCGGTCAACTCGGCCAGCGGCGCATAGTCGGTCACCGAGAGGCCGTGCCGCGGGTCCTCCGCGTCGGGGAGGAAGAGGTTCCACAGCCCGCGCTCGCGCGCCGCGACCTTCAGGTCCTCGACGACTTGCGGCACGCGGTGTACGTCCCCTGCTTCGACGAGCGCGCGGCGCTGCGCGGCGTACACCGGTTCGGCGGGGTAGACGTGGCTGTCCATGAACGCCCGCAGGCGCTCCTGGTACTCCTTGCCCAGAGGGCTCGGCTCGAAGTCCATCGCACATGCTCCTAGTCGATGCTGCCTGTCTTATGCGCCGGCGTCCGCGTCGGCTGTCGTGTCGGTGTCGCTGTGCGGGATGGCGTCGAGCTTGTGCACGTCGAGCGCGCCATCACGGTGCCGCGCGCGCAGCACCTTCTTGTCGAACTTGCCGACCGTGGTCTTCGGCACCTCGTCGAGGAAGGTCCAGTAGTCGGGGACCTGCCAGCGGGCGACCTTCCCGGCGAGGAAGGCGGCGAGGGTTTCGGGTGCGGCCTCGGCCTCAGGCCTGAGCACGACGCAGGCCAGCGGCCGCTCGTCCCACTTCGGATCCGGGATCGCGACCACGGCCGCCTCCAGCACGGCCGGATGCGCGAGCAGCTGGTTCTCCAGCTCCACCGAGGAGATCCACTCGCCGCCGGACTTGATCAGGTCCTTGACGCGGTCGGTGATCTGGAAGAAGCCGCGGTCGTCGACGGTGCCGAGGTCGCCGGTGCGCAGCCAGCCGTCGTGGAACTTCTCCGGCGCGGGGTCCCGGTAGTACGAGCCGGTGATCCACGGTCCGCGCACCTCGATCTCGCCGACCGACTCGCCGTCCCAGGGCAGCTCGGCGCCGCTGTCCACGTCGACGACCCGCATCTCCACGCCGGGCGCGACCCGGCCGGACTTGAGCCGCCACTCGACGTCTTCCGGCGTACCGGGCTCGACCCCGACCGGCGGATGCGCCATTCCGGCCACCGGGCTGGTCTCGGTCATGCCCCAGCCCTGGATGATGCGCAGGCCGTAGCGCTCTTCGAAGGCTTCGAGCAGGGCGCGCGGCGCGGCGGAGCCGCCCGAGGTGGCCATGCGCAGCGAGGAGAGATCGATCGGCCGGGCCTCGCCGTAGTTCAGGATCCAGTTCCAGATGGTGGGTACGGCGGAGGCGACGGTGGAACGCTCCGCCTCGATGAAGTTGACCAGACCGTCAGGGCCCATATGCGGTCCGGGCATGTGCAGCGTCGTGCCGTTGAAGAAGGCGCCGTACGGAATGCCCCAGGCGTTCACGTGGAACATCGGCACGATCGTCAGGATCCGGTCGGACTCGGTGGTGCCCGCCATGCAGGCCGCCTGTCCGGCCAGCGCGTGCAGGAAGGTCGAGCGGTGCGAGTAGACCACGCCCTTTGGGTCTCCCGTGGTCCCGCTGGTGTAGCACATCGCCGCGGCGGATCGCTCATCGAGCTCAGGCCACTGATAGCCGGGCTGCTCGGCGGCGAGCACGTCCGCGTACCGCAGCACCTTGACTCCGGCGGGCAGGCCCGCGAATCGGTCCAGGTCCGCCTCGCCGACCACGATGTACGCCTCGACCCCGGTCAGCCCCGGCGCGATCGCGGCCAGCAGCGGCGCCAGGCTGCCGTCCACGATGATCACCCGGTCGCCGGCGTGCTGGATGATGTGCGCGAGTTGGTCGCCGGGCAGCCGTATGTTGAGGGTGTGCAGGACCGCGCCCATGCAGGGAACCGCGAAGTAGGCCTCGAGGTGCTCCTGCGTGTTCCAGCAGAAGGTGCCGACCCGGTCGCCCGCGCCGATGCCGAGCCGGGCCAGCGCCGCGGCCAGCCGCTCGGCGTTGCGGGCGATCTCGGCGTAGGTCGCGCGCCGCGCCTTCGTGCCCTCCCAGGTGACGCATTCGCTGCCGCCGTAAATCCGCGAGCCGTGCCGCAGGATCGCGGTGATGGTCAGCGGGTATTCCTGCATCGTGCTGAAGATCATCGTGGCGCCTTCCGACAGCGTCGTTGCTGGGGGTAGCCGACGTACCGACTAGTCGGTACTGTTCCACCGAGCCGTACTCCGTGCAAGCCCCCCGAGCGAGGTACCCGAGATGAGCAACCCCGCCGCGGCGCCCGGCCGCGAAGAGGCGCCCGACGGCGCCGACCCGCCCGGCCTCGCGCTGGCGCCGCTGCGCGCCTACCTGGCCGAACACGCGGCGGAGCTCGACGCGGACCTCGGGGACGGAGCGCTTGGCGCGCAGCTGATCGCGGGCGGCAAGTCGAACCTCACCTACATCCTGCGCGGTCGGCGCAACGGCGCCCCGGCCTCGTGGGTGCTGCGCCGTCCGCCGCTCGGGCACGTGCTGGCCACCGCGCACGACATGGCGCGCGAGTTCCGGGTCCTATCCGCTCTGGCGCCGACCGGCGTGCCGGTGCCCGAGGTGCACTTGCTGTGCGAGGACGCCGAGGTGATCGGCGCGCCCTTCTACGTGATGGAGTTCGTCGACGGGACGGTCTATCGGGACAAGTCGCAGACGGCCGCACTGACCGCCGAGCGCGCGCGGGCGATGTCCTGGGCGCTGATGGACGTGCTCGCGGACCTGCACGCGGTCGATCCGGCGGAAGTCGGGCTCGGCGACTTCGGCCGGCCGGAGGGCTATCTGGACCGGCAGGTAGCGCGCTGGGGCAAGCAACTGGCGGCCTCACGCAGCCGCGAGGTCCCCGGCATCGACGCACTGCACGAAGCGCTCGGCGACGCGGTCCCGCAGTCGCAGCGTGCTGCGATCGTGCACGGCGACTACCGGCTCGACAACGCGATCGTGGATGACCAGGACCGGATCGCGGCGGTGCTCGACTGGGAGATGGCCACGCTCGGCGACCCGCTCGCCGACCTCGGACTGCTCTGCGTGTACTGGACCGAGTTGGAAACGCTGGGCGCCGGTAAGGCGCTGACTTCCGCGGTCGACAGCGCCGCGGGCTTCCCGGCGCAGGACGAGCTGATCGAGCGGTACGCCTCCCGCAGCGGCCTCGACGTAACCCCGCTGCCCTGGTACATCGCGTTCGGCTACTTCAAGCTCGCCGTGATCGCGGAGGGCATCTACTACCGCTACCTGAGCGGCCAGACCGTCGGATCAGGCTTCGAAGGAATGGGTGATCTGGTGCCCGCGCTGGTCCGGCGCGGCCTGGACACCCTCGCCGCGTGAGAAAGGAGGCTGCTGATGTCGCTGCAGCAGCGAATCAAGGCCCTGCTGGAGGAGCGCGATCCGGCGAGCACGCCCCGGCTGGACTTCCTGCGCGCCCAGTTCGACGCCGGGCTGGCCTGGGTGCACTTCCCGGTCGGGCTCGGCGGGCTCGACGCGCCGCGCGAACAGCAGCGGATCGTGGATGAGGCGCTGGCGTCAGCCGGAGCGCCGGACAACGACCCGCACCGCATCGGCATCGGCCTCGGCATGGCCGCGCCGACGATCCTCGCGCACGGCACCGACGAGCAGCGCCGCCGCTTCCTGCGCCCGCTGTGGACCGGCGAGGAGGTGTGGTGCCAGCTGTTCAGCGAGCCCGGCGCCGGCTCCGACCTCGCGGGCCTGGCCACCAAGGCGGTGCGCGAGAACCCCGGCGCCGAGGGCTGCGACTGGATCGTGACGGGCCAGAAGGTGTGGACCTCGATGGCGCACGAGGCGCGCTGGGCCATCCTGATCGCGCGCACTGATCCGGCCGTGCCGAAACACAAGGGGCTGACGTACTTCGTCTGCGACATGACCGACCCCGGCGTCGAAGTACGACCGCTGCGACAGATCACCGGCGAGGCCGAGTTCAACGAGGTCTTCCTGACCGGCGTGCGCATCCCGGACTCGCTCCGGCTCGGCCCGGTCGGTGCGGGCTGGGCCGTCGCGCAGACCACGCTGATGAACGAGCGGGTCGCCATCGGCGGCGGCGCACAGCCGCGGGAGGGCGGCGTGATCGGCGTCGTCGCCAAGGCCTGGCGGGACCGCCCGGAACTGCGCACGGCCGCGGCGCACGACACGCTGCTCGACCTCTGGGTGCAGGCGGAAGCCGCGCGGCTGACCGCGACCCGGCTGCGCCAGCAGTTGGCCGAGGGGCAGCCAGGCCCCGAGGGCTCGGCCGCCAAGCTCGCCTTCGCCCGCCTCAACCAGGAGATCTCAGGCTTCGAGGTCGACCTGCTCGGCGAGGAGGGCCTGCGCTACGACGACTGGACCAGCGAGCGGTGGACGACCGACCGGCCGACCACGGTCGACTTCGCGGGCCGCAGCGCGGGATACCGCTACCTGCGCGCCAAGGGCAACTCGATCGAGGGCGGCACCTCGGAGATCCTGCGCAACATCATCGCCGAGCGCGTGCTCGGCCTCCCCCCGGAGATCCGGGTCGACAAGGACGTCGCGTGGAAGGACCTGGCCCAGTGAGCAGCGTCGGTCTGCTGTATTCAGAGGTCGAAGACGATCTGCGCGCCTCGGTGCGCGCGTTGCTGGCAGATCGCAGTCCATGGAACTCAGTCCTGGCGCGCTGCGAGACGGATCAGCCCTATGACACGTCGGTGTGGAAGGCGCTCGCGGCCGATCTCGGCTGCGCCGGCCTCGCCGTCCCGGAGAAGGCCGGCGGCGCCGGCGCGTCCTGGCGGGAGGCGGCGGTCGTGGCCGAGGAGGTCGGCCGCGCGGTCACGCCGGTACCGTTCCTCACCAGCTCGGTCATCGCCACCGCCGCAGTTCTCGCGCTGCAGGAATCAGCGGATGCCGCGGAGGTCGGCGATCTGCTCGAGCGGCTTGCCGCCGGACGCACGGCGGCGGTCCTCGCTGCGCCGTTCTCCAGCGCGCCGAACGCGGCATTCCCTAAGACCGTGCGCGCTGACGGCGCCGGGCGACTCTCTGGAACCGTGACGAGTGTGGCGGACGCGCGCATCGCAGACCTCTTCATCGTCCCGGCGGCGACTTCCGCCGGCCCGGCGCTCTTCGCAGTCGGTGCCGACGCCGCAGGCGTGACGCTAGACGCCGTGACGTCGCTGGATCTGACACGGCCGCTCGCCGACCTGACACTCACCGAGGTCGCCGGTCGGCAGCTCGCATCCGGCAGCGCAGCCGTGACGGCTCTTTCCCGCGCCCTGAGCACGGGAGCCGCCGTGCTCGCGTCCGAACAGCTCGGCATCGCAGAAGCCTGCCTCGAACTTTCCGTTTCCTATCTCAAGACGCGTTATCAGTTCGCCCGGCTCATCGGCTCCTACCAAGCGCTCAAGCACCGCGCCGCCGATCTGTGGGCCTCGGTGGCGCAGGCGCGGGCCGTCGCTCGCTACGCGGCCGCGTGCGTCGCGGACGACGACCCGGACGCGCCGGTGGCAGTCGCCCTCGCGCAGGCGTACTGCTCCGGCGTCGCGGTGCGCGCGGCCGAGGAATGCGTGCAGTTCCACGGCGGCATCGGCTTCACCTGGGAGCACCCGGCGCACCTCTACCTCAAGCGCGCCAAGTCGGCCTCCATCGCGCTCGGCACCGCGTCCCGGCACCGCGCCGCGCTCGGGCGGTTGGTCGATCTGCCCGCCGCCAGCTGAGCCGGCCGAACCGCGTCCTTCGGCGCGGCACCACGCGTTTGATCAGTGCGTGGTGCCGCGCCGGATGCATGACATCGTTGCCAGGTTTGTTCGGGGAGAGTTCGCCTCGCCGCCGCCGACCGGTTGTGCGGTGGTGCATATCCAATCCCTAGCGTGCGCCCGAACCCCTCGCGCACCTGGAGACGCACCATGCCCGACGCCCTCTCGCCCGATCCGCATCACGACGCCGACGAGTGCGCGGCCGGCCACGACTGTCCACGCACGGTGGACTTCGATTCCAGCGCTCCCGCGGCAGCGAGCCGCCGCTCGTTCCTGCGCGCGACCGGTCTCATCGGCGCCGGCGCGGGCGTCGCTTCCCTGGGTATCGGTGCCGCTCCGGCCGCGACCGCCGCCACGGCCTCATCGTCTCAGGACCTTTACGACGTCGCGGCCGTCTCGAAGAACGGCGGCGGAAGCTGGCGCCCGGACCCGGACAGCCCCCGTTTCACCGTGGTCGTGATGCCCGACACGCAGTACCTCTTCGAGGAGGACCGCATTCACCCGGCGCCGCTGGAGGCGTCACTGCGCTACGTCCTGGACTCCTGCGACGAGGAGAACATCGTCTTCCTCGCGCACCTCGGCGACCTGACCCAGAACGGCCTGGCCAACGAGTTCGCGGCGGTCGGCGGCGTCTTCGGCCTGCTCGACCGCAAGCGTGCCGCGTACAGCGTGCTGGCCGGTAACCATGACGTCGGCTCCTCGACTACCGACCAGCGCGGGAATACGCCGTACCTCGAGACCTTCGGCCCGAAGCGCTTCGCCGGGTCGCCGACGTACCGCGGCGCGAGCCCGGACGGCTACAACTCCTACCACGTCTTCCGCGCCGGCGGCCGGGACTGGATGGTGCTCGCGCTCGACTGGCGGCTGTCAGACTCCGGATTCGCCTGGGCCCAGTCCGTCCTGGCCGCCCACCCGAGCCTGCCGGTCATCCTCACCACGCATGAGATCGCCGGAGCCGACGACGACGGCGTGGCCTCGCTGTCCGCCTACGGCCAGACGCTGTGGGACCGCCTGATCAACACGCACGACCAGATCTTCCTCACCCTCAACGGGCACTACTGGCCGTCCGGCGCGACGACGCTCACCAACAAGGCGGGCAGCGACGTGCACGTGCACATCACCAACTACCAGAACCGCTACTACGGCGGCGCGGCCATGATCCGCACATACACCTTCGACCTGGACCGCGACATCATCGACGTGGCCACCTTCTCCCCGTGGATCCGCGAGCTGGCCGAACAGCGGGAGCTCAACGAACTGGCCGCGCAGGAGATGGAGCTGACCACCTCGGTGGACCGCTTCTCCGTCCCGATCGACTTCACGCAGCGCTTCGCCGGCTTCGCCCCGACCGCGCCGCGGCCCGCGCGCCCGGCCCGCGACCTGCTGATCCGCGGCACGGTCGCCTACTGGCGCTTCGACGGCGCGACCGGCGCACCGGGCTCGTCGCTCGGCGACTCCGTCGTCATCAGGGACCTGACGGGCGCGGGCAACGACCTGACCAAGACGACCGTGCCGGGCTCGCCTGCCAGCTCCCTGACCTGGTCCGCCGACCACCACCCGGACCAGCCCGGCCACGCCAGCCTGTTCTTCGGCGGCCAGGGCGACCCGCTGCGCGGCGCGTACCTCCAGACCGTGGCCGGCGCGCCGCTCAACGCCGACACCTTCGCCCGCGGCTATACCCTCGAGGCGTTCTTCAAGCTGCGCGCCGACTGGGACTCGTCGCAGAGCGCGTGGACGGCGATCCTCAGCCGCTGGGGCATGAGCGGCGAGGCCGGAAAGAGCGGCGGCGCGACCGACCCGCAGGAACCGATCGCCACGCTCAGCCTCTCCGGCGACCGCGAGCTGCAATGGTGCGTCTACCCGCTGAACCGGACCGACTCGTCGACCAACTGGGGACACGAGCTGCCGCTCGGCGCGTGGTGGCACGTCGCGGTGGTCAACGACGGCCGGCTGACCAAGATGTACGTCGACGGCTGCGAGGTCGTGCGCAACCCCTCGACCCCGGCGGTCGGCCTCACCACGCTCGACCACTCCTGGCTGCTCGGCGGATACGAGTACGCCGGGACGATCAACCAGGTGTTCAACGGCTGGATCGGCGACGTGCGGATCGTGAACCGCGCCCTGCGCCCCGATCAGTTCATGATCGCCTGAGCGTTCGTGATCAACGCAGCGTAATCGCCCAACACGGTGGATACCTGCGCGATCGACTCGCTAGGGTTGCCGCGTGACGACGCGAACGAAGCGACGGCGCGCCCAGGCCGCCGGCACGGTACTGCTGGCGGGCATGACGGCTTGGGCGTGCGCGGGCTGCGGGGGAGACGCGCGCGCGACGCCGTCCGTGCTCGCCGCGATATCGGTCGGCGCCAGCCCCAGCGACTCCGCCGCCAGCGCGAGCGCCTCAGCGTCGGCCTCCCCCTCGCCCAGCGCGAGCGCGTCCGCGTCACCGTCGGCGGTCATGCGGGCGAACACCGTCGGCGCGACCGGCAAGGTGGTCGTCATCGACCCCGGCCACGACGGCGGCAACGAGACGCACGCCGCCGAGATCAACCAGCTGGTCCCGCAGGGCTTCGGCCAGGAGAAGGCCTGCGACACGACCGGCACCAACGGCGACGACGGGTACGCCGAGCACCAGTTCACCTTCCAGGTCTCGCTCCTGGTCAAGGCCGACCTCGAGCAGCACGGCCTGCGCGTCATCCTGACCAGGAACAACGACACCGGCGTCGGCCCCTGCGTCAACGTCCGCGCCGCGATCGGCAACGACGCGCACGCCGCGGCAGCCATCTCCATCCACGCCGACGGAGGCCCGGCCGGCGGCCGGGGCTACCAGCTGCTGGAGGCGGAGAACTCGGCCGGCGGCGCGAGCGTCGACGCCGCCTCGCACCGGCTCGCCGTGGACCTGCACAGCACCTTCAACCAGGAGTCCGGGCTCGTCCCGTCCAACTACGTCGGCAGCGACGGCTACGAGCCGCGCGACGACCTCACGGGCCTGAACCTGTCCACGGTGCCGAAGATCATGGTCGAGTGCGGCAACATGCGCAACGCCTCGGACCTGGCCCTCGAGGAGTCGGCGGCGGGCCGGGCGCGCATGGCGCAGGCGATCGCGGACGGGATCCTGCGCTTCCTCGGCCAGTAAGTGGGCCGCAGGCGGTGCCACCGGCTGACATGAGTTGGAGCCCGCCGATCCTTCGGAGCGGAGCGGCGGGCTCCACGCGGGCCGTCACACCCGCGAGCCCGGCGGCGACCTCGCCGGGCGGCGGCGCTGAACCGGAGCGCCGGGCCGGGAACCGGAACTTGCGAATTCGGGCTGGGCGCCGCCCGCCCCTGTCCCGGCCGCTCGGGTGCGGCCGAAGTGCCGGGACGACTGCAAACTTGCCAGGTCCACCCCACAGTCGCCCGACCCCGCGGAAAGGTTGCCGGCGGATCGGGAAGTTTTTTCGGCCTGGTGCGGGCCGTCGCGCGACTGCCTAGGGCCGGGGATAACTGCAGGCGGCGTCGGCGGCGGCGGTCCGCTGCGCCGGGGTCAGGGGCAACGGCGTGGCTTGGCTCGGGTCGGCGATGCCGACCGATTCCGGGTCCATCACGTCCGTCGCGCCCTGGCCGCCGTAGCAGGCCACTGCGACGATCGGCACCCGATCGGCCGGGGTGGCCGCGGACTGCTCGATGCCGGGACCGCCCGCGCCGGACGGGCGCGCGGACCAGGCCAGGGTGAACCCGGTCGCGGCGGAGCCGACCATGCCGATCTGCTGCCATTTGGCCGACGCGGGCACCGGGCCGCCGGAGCGGTCGTCCGGCACGGTCGCGAAGCCCACGATCCACACGTGCACGCCGGTCGCGTGAAGTTCGAACGCGCCCGGGCTGTCCGCGGAGGCGGCGACGGACAAGGCGATCGAGGTGGGATTGGGCACACTGTCAGGGCACGCACTCGGCTTCAACCCGGCCGGGGGATTGCCGTGGATGACCGCCGAGGACACCACACCGCCGCCGCTGACCTCGAACCATCGCATGTCGGGCGTGCCGCCCATCGGGTCGGCCACCACGTCGCCGAGGCAGTAACCGTCGAACTGGAGCTGGCAGAAGGGCTGGATCGTGCGCACCACGTTGTCCGCCATGCTCGCGCCCGCGCGTATTCGCGCTCCCGAGCCGCGAGTGTCGCCGGCGAACAGCCCCTTGGGTCCGGCGACCACGCAGTGCGACGAGGGGGAGGCGCCCGGAGTCGACGCCTTGCCGGAAACCGGACCGTGGCTCGTGGACGCGTCGGCGTGACCGGCATTCCAGCGCACGCCGACAAAGGCGATCATGGATATCGCGGCGAGCGCCGCGACCGCTACGACGGCGCGCCGGGTGCGGCGGCTCGGTGTTGGAGGGGGAGCGGGGGAAACGGGCGACGCTGCCTCAGGGGGCTGAGGCGGGAGCGAGGCGATCTGAAGCCCCGAGCTGACTGTCGGAGGTGACGTGACCCGCGAGTCGGCGACGGCGGCAGCCGCAGCGGCGCTCGGTTCGGTCGCTGCCGCGCCAGCCCCGACAGCATTGTCTAGCTCAGCAGCATCGTCAGGCTCGTCAGAGCGTGA
>NZ_DASRGV010000197.1:0-13596 GCF_035650855.1 Actinocrinis sp.
CGTCGAACGCGCCGTCGGGGAACGGCAGCGGGCCGCCGCCCAGACCGGCGTGGTGCAGTTCCACGCCGTCGCCGAGCCGCCGCCTGGCCAGCTCCAGCATCTTCGCGCCGGGCTCGACGCCGGTGACGACCGCGCCGCGGTCGCGCAACGCCTCGAGCAGCGGACCGGCGCCGCAGCCGACATCGAGGATCCGCCGCCCGGCCACGTCCCCGGCCAGGTCGAGGACCGCGGGCCGGGTGTAGTAGCCGTTGATGAGGTTGGATTCGGTCTCGGCGGCGTACGCCTCGGCGAAGTCGTCGTAGCCGTCGGCCACAGCCTGACCCGCGGGTCCGGCCGGATTCTCGAGAGCGGGAGACATGCGGGCCATCCTGGCATGGCTGGCCGTTCAACTACGCGGGAAGAGTTGGGGCATGGCGCGTTCCGCAGACCTGGCCTTGGCGCACCACCTGGCCGACCTCGCCGCGGAGATCGCGCAACGCCACCGCAGCGCCGGGCCGCTGGCCGCGCGCGTCAAGGATGACGGAAGCCCGGTCACCGACGCCGACCACGAGGTCGAATACACGCTGCGCTCGCGTATCCGGCAGGAGTATCCCGACGATGAATTCCTCGGCGAGGAATCGGGCGGCAGCGAAACAGCGCGCCGCCGCGAATCTGGCCGTGCGCGCCGCGCACACCCGCCCCGCGCTCGACTGGACCGGCGTCGATCCTGCGCGTGCAACCCCTCCCGCGAAGCCGTCCGCCGGAACCGGCACCTGTCACGGCGGCCTCCTGGTGGCGACCGGCCAGCTCGACGCCTTCCTGCTCATGACCGCCGGACCGTGGGATATCGCCGCTCTGATACCCGTCGTCGAGGAAGCCGGCGGCGTCTTCAGCGATCTCGCCGGGCAGCGGCGCATCGACACCGGAACCGCGCTTTTCGCGAAACGCGGCCTGCACGGAGGAATTCTGGACGCTATCGCCTCAGCCGAATGAATATCCGCCGACCCCACTCACTGCGGCTCCGCTCACTGCGGCGCCGCGCCCGTGAAGTCCGCGGAGAACTGCGCGTCGAGCGAGCGGCAGGCGTTCGCGTCGGTCAGCACGATGCCCAGTTCGCGGTTGCGGCCGAGCGAGGTCGAGGTGAGGTTCATCGAGCCGAGTTCCATGCGCGCGTCCGACTGGCCGGCGTCCGCGATGACCGCCTTGGCGTGGATGTAGAGGCCGGTGCTCGACGAATAACCGGAAACCTTTCCCCCCGCCGCGCGGACTTTGTCTATTTCGCTGCGGTAGGACGACGGCGATTCGACCATGACGCGCACCGCGACGCCCGCCTTCGCGCGGGCCGCGATGGCGTCGACCACCGCGCTGTCGCTGAATTCCTCGCCCTCCACGTCGAGGGTCTTGGTCGCGCGGTCGATCACGTCGAGAATGCGCGAGCGGGCCGTCGGCGGCGACCAGAGCAGGCCGTCGGCGTCGTCGGGATTCGAACCCGAATGACCGTAGTCGGCGTCGAACACGCTGACGACTGAGGCGACGTCGCGCGGGTCGGTGTCGAAGGCGCCGTAGTCGCGGCCGGTCGGATAGTACTTGGACGTCAGATTCCCGGTCAGGATCAGGGATTCGCGCTGGTCGACCGTGATCGTCTTCTGATGCGTGTAGGCGAAGGACGGGGAGGACCAGACCACGCCGACGCCGGCCGCCGTGAGCGTGTCGTACGCGGCCTGGTCGGTGGATTTCTCGGCCTGGTCGAGGATAACGCGCACGTTGACGCCTGCCTTGTGCCTCGTGACCAGGTCGTTGACCGCGGTGGTGTCGGAGAGCTCGTACATGGTCATATCGAGGCTCTTGGTCGCGGAATTGATGAAGTCGTCGATTCTCGGCTGCTCGGCGCCGTTGGAGAACACGAACACGGTGGCGGAGCCGGAGCTCTGCGCCGGGGGGACCTGCCCGCTCGGCTGGGCGCTGGCGCCCGGCTTCGGCTGCTGCTTGAACAGCTCGCCGTGACTGTTGAAGTACGCGTATCCGGCAGCGATGGCGATGGCGGCGACCAGGGCGGTCTGAAAGCGCATCGGGCGGCCGCGCGAACGACGGCTGCGGCTTCTTCCGTATCGGGTTCTGCTCCTGCGGCGCGCCACTGGCGAACACTCCTCGGGACCCTCGGCGCACGCGGCTGCGCCGGTGCAGGGCTCTGATGCTCTCGGGTGGTCGCCGCTCTAGTGCTCGCAGGGCCCCGGCTCAAACGCGTGATCAAGGCGGCGGCTGAACGTTTGTACCGGTTCCTGCCGCGCGCACGCTGCAGGTTGCGGACAATTTCGCAGGTAACACGGGCTGACGCGGGGACCGATTGATATAGTCGAAGCTCGACTTCGAAACCCCGGTACGTGAGGTGGGTTGTGCACGCTCCCCCCGGGATGTTCGATCCCATGCGCGACCAGGATCCCGTTCAGATCGGGCACTACCGGCTGCGCGCCCGGCTCGGCGGCGGCGGCATGGGCGAGGTCTTCCTCTCCTTCGACGAGACCGGGCGGCCGGTGGCGGTGAAGGTGCTGCGCCGGGAATTCGCCGACGACCGCACGTTCCGCTCCCGGTTCGGCCACGAGGTGCGCGCGGCCCGGCAGGTGTCCGGGCCCGGGATCGCCCCGCTGCTCGACGCCGACCCGGACGCCGAGGCGCCGTGGCTGGCCACCGAGTACATCGCCGGACCGACGCTGGCCGACGCGGTCGAGCTGTACGGGCCGCTGCCGGTCTCCGCGGTGATCGTGCTGATGTCCGGGATCGCGGCCTCGTTGCAAGCCATCCACGAGACCGGGATCGTGCACCGCGACCTCAAGCCGGCGAACGTGGTGCTCGGCGCGGACGGCCTGCGGGTGATCGACTTCGGGATCGCGCGCGCCGCCGACGCCACGCCGCTCACCCTCACCGGCATGATGATCGGCTCGCCGCAGTACGTCGCGCCGGAACAGGTCCTCGGCGAGCCGCCGGCGCCGGCCGGGGACGTCTTCTCGCTCGGCGCGCTGGCGCACTACGCGGCCACCGGGCGGCCCGCGTTCGGCGAGGGCCCGAAGTTCGGGGTGGTCTACCGGATCGTCAACGAGCGCCCGGACCTGGCCGGCTGCCCGCGCCAGATCAGGTCCCTCATCGAGTCCTGCCTCGCGAAGGACCCGGCCGAGCGGCCCACCACGGCCGAGATCCTGGAGACCTGCACCCCCGACGAGCCGCCGGGCAGCGCGGCGGACTGGCTGCCCGAACCGGTCGTCTTCGCCATCGGTTCGTACCGCGCCGCACTCGCGGAACTCACGCTGGGCAGCGCACGCGCCGACGACGATCCGCGGGCGCGGCCGAGCGAAATGCCGCGGCGGGCCGAGGAGCCGGAAGCCCGTCGCCGCCCCTCGCGCCGCGCCCTGGCCGGGCTCGCCGCGGCGCTCGCCGTCGTCGGCACGGCGACCGGCGTCGCGCTGGTCGTCTCGCCCAGCGGCTCGCCGTCCGCCGCGTCCGGATCCGGCTCCTCGGCCTCGGGTGCGAGCCACGGATCCGCCCTGCAGGCCGCCAGCGGCGGCCAGAGCACGGCGACGCCGTTCAACGGCGGTCCGCCGCAGCTCAACGGTCCCGGTCCCGGCGGCCAGCCCCCCGGCGGACCAGGCGACGGCCGCCCGCCGCCGCCGGTGGACGCCGTGGTGTGGACCGGGACCATCAAGTTCACCGATATCGGCATGTGGCTCGACCCGAGGCCGCCGGCGCCCGCCACCGGCGAGATCCACGGGGACATCCGGGAGGCGTCCCCGGCGCCGGCGGCCGAGGTCACCAGCAACAGCCCGCACGTGCAGAACCTCGCCCTGTGGACGGGTACCGGCACTCCCACAGGCACCCAGTGCCGCGACTTCGCGTTCACGCACGGGACCTGGCAGCTGCAGCACGTCTCGGTCGGCGAGATCATCTGCGCGCTGACCGCCTACCGGCAGGTCGCCGTGCTGCGGATCACCGGCTTCCCGACGGACGACTCCGGGGTCACCGCGGCCGCCACCGTGTGGGGCTCCGGCGGGCAGTGACCCCGGCTCCGTGCCGGTTCAGCCGGTCAACTGGTCAACCGGTCACAGATCGACCGGCCGACGGCTCAGCTGGTCGGGAAATCGAAGTAGTGCAGGCTGACGAACGGCGGGTTGCCTCCGGCTCCGGACTGGAACTCCAGGTACACGTTGTGCGTGCCGGTGGTCTTGGCGATGTTCGCCGGGATCGTCCGCCAGCTCGACCAGCCGCCGGTGTTGCCGACCGCGAAGTTGCCGATCGGCGCGTTGGCGGGATTGTCGAGCACCACGTTCACCAGGCCGCTGACACCGCCCGCGGCCCCGGAGGCGACCCTGGCGTCGAACTGGGTCGATCCGGCGCTGCCGAAGTTGACGTTGTTGTATTCCAGATACTCGCCGTTGGTCAGCTGCGGGACCTGGTTGCCGTCGACGCCGGACGGATTGGTGTCGCCGCTCGCCGCGCTCACCGTCACCGCGCCCTGCGACGCGTTGTAGCAGTCCGCCGAGATGTTCGCGGTGGCCGTGGTGGTGCAGGACGCTCCGCCGCCGCTGCCGCCGCCGGTGGACGACGGGCTCGCCGACGGGCTGGCCGAGGCGGAGGGCGAGGAGGTCGAGCCGCCGGTCTGGTAGACCGCTACGTAGTCCACGCTCATCCCGGCCCCGGAACTGGTGGCCGAATTCGGCGAGGTGCAGCCGCAGATCGCGTTGGGGTACGCGCCGCCGATCGCCACGTTCAGGATGATGAAGAAGCCGTGGTCGACGGCGTTGGCCCAGGTGGTCGCGTCCATCTGGCTCTGATTGACGGTCAGCTGCAGCGCGCCGTCGGTGTAGAAGCGCAGCTGCTCGGCGCCGGCCGTGCGCCGGTCCACGATCACCGAGTACGTGTGGTAGCCGGTCTGGCAGCCGCTACAGGCGAGCAGGCCGCTGCCGATACCGGTGGTCTCGTTGCAGGGACCGCCGGGGTCGACGCCGCAGTGCAGCGTGTGCGAGACCTCGCTCAGGGCATTGACGTCCTCCATGACGTCGAGTTCGCCGATGCTCGGCCAGTTGGTCGCGCCGACCGGCCGGGCCGCCGCGCCCAGCGCCCAGAACGCCGGCCAGTAGCCGACGCCACCGGCCGGGTTCGGCTGCTCGATCGAGGCGGTGATCTCCATTTCGCCGCCGGCCGGGGCGGCGAAGTCGGTGCGCTGGGTCTCCACCCGGCCCGAGGTCCACGAGCCGCCGCTCTGGATCGGCTTGATCACCAGGTGGCCCGCGCCGTCCTGGTAGACGTTCGCGGTGGAGTTGGTCTCGCTCTCCACCTCGCCGGTGCCCCAGTTCGCGGCGCCGCCCGAATAGCTGGTGCCGAGGTCGTAGAGCCAGTTGGCGGTGTTCAGGCCGGTGCCCGCGGCGCCGTTGAAGTCGTCGCTGAACACGGTGGTCCAGCCGGAGGGCGGGGCGGGCACGGCGGCTGACGCGGCGCCGGGCAGCACCAGCACCGTGGTGGCTGCGGCGACGGGGGCGAGCGCGGCGGCGATGGCCAGGGCGACGCGGCGGCGTCTGAGTGCGGGTCGAAGCATCCTTGCTCCTGCGCGAGAGAAAAACACTGCGGGTGGGTGGGGGTGACGTCGCGGGCCGGCCGCGCAGCGCTGCGCGGCCGGCCTGGCCGCGACGTGATTTCACGCCGCCGGGTGGGTTCTGCGATGGCGGCGCGGACGGGGCTTCCGGAAACGTTTCCGGAACAGGCAACTGGGAGTATGCGACCTGTTTTCCCGCGCGTCAACAGGTGATGGTGAGGCCGCTGCTCGCCGGCGCGAAAATTACCTCCCCCGGGGCCGGCGTGATCAGCCGTGGCCCTTGTGCTTGCCGTGCGCCGGTCCGCCGCCGTCGCCCGCGTCACCCCCGCCGCCGTCGCCCTGCTTCGCGGGTGCGCTGCTCTTCGGCTGGATCGGGACGGAGTGCGCGACGGGAGCGGACGAGTGACTCGGCGGTACGACGGCCGAGACCGCGTGCGCCGAGCCGGGCCCGGGGGAGGTCGGGCTGGCCGAATGCGTGATCGCGTTCGGCTGCGTCGTACCGGCGGCGGCCTGCGTGCCGAATCCCGCCACGAGCCAGGCCGTGCAGCCGGCCGTCGCCATCGTCGCCACCGACGCCGCTGCGACCAGTGCCTTCGCCTGTCGTCCCACGCGCTGCCCGGGACCGGTCCGCAGCATGGACACCAGAGCCTTGCCACGCTCGGCGGCCGGGTGGCGCTGCGGCCAGAGCCGCTCCGGGTGCTCGACGTCGAGCGCGCGCAACTCCGCCGCTGCCGCCGCGCCGGAGGGCGGCCGGTCCGCCGGGTCACGCGCCATCAGGCGCAAGCACAGCTCCGCGACCGGCGGCGGTATGTCGGCGGGCAGGGGCGCCGCGCGGCCGTCGGCGTGCGCGCAGAGCACCGCGATCGGTTCGCTGGCCTCGAACGGCAGGCGTCCGGATAGCAGCTGGTAGAACAGCACCCCGAGCGAGTAGAGGTCGGCGGCCGGGCTGTCGGGCGCGCCGGAGATGCGCTCGGGCGCGAGGTAGGCGATGGTGCCGACGATGTTCCCCGTCATCGTCTCGGTCTCGATTTCCACCGCGTCCTGCGAGCAGGGGTTGCGGCTGGGCGCCGGACGGGTGCGGGCGGCGATGCCGAAGTCGACGATCTTGATGTCCTGCGCCGCATTGCCGTCCTGCGCCGCGCCGCGGGACCCGGTGAGCATGATGTTGGACGGCTTCACGTCGCGGTGCACGACCCCGGCGCGGTGCGCGGCGTGCAGTGCCTCAGCGCACTCGGCGACGATCCACACCGCCTCGGCCAGCGGCAGCCGGCCCTCGCGCTTGATCCGCGCGGACAAGCTCTCGCCGTGCACCAGCTCCATCACGATGAACGAGCCGTCGTCGGTCTCGAAGTAGTCGTAGACCCTGGCCAGCCGACGCTCCGTCAGACTGCCGATGACCATCGCCTCGCGCCGCAGCCGCCGCTCGGCCGAGCCGCGCCCCACCCCCGCGCGGTCGGTCAGCTTGATCGCCACCTGCCGGCCCAGCACCAGGTCCCGCGCCCGCCACACGCTGCCCATGCCGCCGCGCCCGAGCCGGGCCTCGAGCAGATACCGATCGACCAACGTCGTACCGTCAGTAGCCCACACTGTTTTCTCACCAACTCCGGCCCGATTCCGGCCTTCCTCGTTGCCACTCGCGCCGGATGCATTCGCGCGATCGCCCGAAAAGAAACTTTCACGGCCAGTCAGGTAACTCGCGGCGACAGCGGTCCGGGTGCGGCTGGTCGCGCGGACACAGGCGCGCCACCTTTTCGAACGCCCGATCATCCGACGTTGACTTGGCACCGCTGGTGCGTAGCTTCAGGCCGCTACCTGTTCGACTCGATTTCATTCGCGTCTTCAAAGGGGAGATGCCTTGTTCTCACGAACTGGCCGCCGCGCGTGGCAGGGGCTCACCGCCCTCGCGCTGGGCGCCGTGAGCGTGGCCGCCGTACCGGGGCTGGCCGCCGCCGACACCGCGGGTCCGGCCTCGACCGCAATCCCGTCCGCGTCCGGGCACAGCCTGTCGGCGGACACCCGCTTCTTCATTCCGCAGCCTTCCGCCGGCGCCGTCACGCAGATCAAGCAGCTGCTGCGCGGCGGCGACTGGCGCGACGCCGCACTGCTCACGCGGATGGTCACGACGCCGCAGGCCGTCTGGTTCACCAGCGGCACGCCCGCGGACGTGCAGAAGCAGGCGCACGACACGATCCGGCAGGCCGCCCTGCAGCGCGCGGTGCCCGTCCTGGTCGCCTACGACATCCCGGGCCGCGACTGCTCGCAGTACTCCGCGGGCGGGGCGCTGGACCAGGCCGCCTATCAGGCCTGGATCGACGGCCTCGCCGCCGGGATCGGCCACGCGCGGGCCGTGGTGATCCTGGAGCCGGACGCGCTGGGCAACATGCCGTCCAACTGCGGCCTGCCCTCCACCACCTATCCCTTCACCGACGCCGAGCGCATCGCCGAGATCGACTACGCGGTGACGGCTCTCGAGAAGGACCCCGGCGCCAGCGTGTACCTCGACGGCACGCACAGCGCGTGGCAGTCGGTCGGCACCATGGCGCAACGGCTGCTGGCCGGGGACGTGCAGCAGGCGCAGGGCTTCTTCCTCAACGTGTCCAACTACCAGGCGGACCCGCAGTTGCTCGACTACGGCACCTGGATCTCGGACTGCATCGCGATGGTCACCGACCCGAACAACTGGTCCTACAACCAGCCGGGCAACTGCGCGAGCCAGTACTACCCGGCGAACCCGAACGACTTCAGCACCTGGGACCTGACGACGCAGTGGTACGCGCAGAACATGGGCGACGCGGTGGCCAGCACCCACTTCGTCATCGACACCAGCCGCAACGGCAAGGGCCCGAACAACATGCAGGCCTACGCGGCCGCGCCGTACAACCAGCCGGCCGGCGTGGTCTCGAAGCTGGCCTCTGGCAACTGGTGCAACCCGCCCGCGTCGGGGCTCGGACTGCGCCCGACAGCGCGCACCGGCGTCCCGCTGCTGGACGCGTATCTGTGGGTGAAGATCCCGGGCCAGTCGGACGGCCAGTGCGACGCGGCGGGCGGCGTACGCGCGTGGGACTACACCGCGTACACGCAGCCGGGCTGGCCGACCGACGCGGCGAGCCAGCAGCTCTTCGACCCGCTGTGGGGCCTGACCGACCCGGCCGCGGGCGCGTGGTTCCCGCAGCAGGCGCTGCAACTGGCCCAGGAGGCCCAGCCGGCGCTGTTCTAGTGCCACAGTTCTAGTGCCACAGTTCTAGTGCCACAGCGCATGTAAGCACTCTGTGTCCCGCGTGGCGGGACAACCACGAGGGCCGCTCCCGACACTGGTCGGGAGCGGCCCTCGTGTGGTTATCGGGGAGGGACTACGGACATCCGGCGCCGTTCACCGTGAACGAGGTCGGTGATGCGTCGCTGTTGGTGTAGCTGCCGGTGAAGCCGAAGTTCACCGAGCTTCCGGGAGCGATCGTGCCGTTGTAGGAGAGGTTCGTCGCGGTGACTTGCTCTCCGCTCTGCGTATAGCCGGCGCTCCATAGCTGGCCGATCTTCTGGTCGCCCGGGAAGGTCCACTTGATCGTCCAGCCGTTGATGGCCGTGCTGCCGTTGTTGGCGATCGTGACCGAGGCCTGGAAGCCGCCGGGCCAACTGCTGGCCAGGGTGTAGGTCGCGACGCACTTTCCGCCGCCCGAGCCGGTGGAGCTGGCGGACGGCGACGCGGACGGGGACGGGCTGGCCGACGGGGACTGCGACGGCGAGGCCGACGGGCTGGCCGAGGCGGACGCGCTCGGGCTCGCGCTGGCTGAGGCGCTCGGCGAGGGGCTGGCCCCGGACGCGAGCGTGGTGAACGCCGCCGCCTGGAGCACCGGGGAGATCCGGCCCGCCGAGTCGAGCGCGGCGACTTCGTACGCGTATCCGGTCCCGGCGGCCAGGCCGGTGAGCGAGTACGAGGTCGCCGTCGCGGCCGTGGTGGCGATCAGCTTGGGCGTCGGCGAGAGCTGATACACGTCGTACCCGGACACCGCGCTGCTGCCCGGCGTCGAGGCGGACCAGGTCAGCGTCGCGCCGCTGCCGCCGACCGAGGAGGCCAGCGGCGTGCCCGGAGCCGAGGGCGCGGTGCTCGCCGAGGCCGTCAGCGAGGTGTTGCCGGAGGTGATGAACTGCGCGACGTTCGAGGCCGCCGAGCTCTCGCCCTGCGTGTCGACGGCCGTGACGAAGTAGCCGTAGGGCGCGGTGCGGTTCGGGTTGAGGCCGCTCACCTTGTACGAGGTCGTCGACGCGTTGACGGTCCCGACCAGGGTTCCGGCCGAGGTGTACACGTCGTACCCGGCCAGTGCGTTGCCGCCTGCGGTCGAGGCGGTCCAGCTGAGCGTCGCGCCGGTCGAGGTGACGGCGCTCGCGGCCAGCGCCCCGGGCGTGCCGGGCCGCGTCGTGTTGCTCGGCGCGCTGCCCCACACCAGCGTGTTGCCGGAGTAGAGCGGGATGTCGCCGACGGTGACCGGCGTGGCGTTGGTCGTGGTCGGGATGCCCTGGAAGGACCAGTCCTCGGCCGGGTTGTGCGCGGCGGGGAAGGTCAGCCGGAACTGCACCTGCGCCTGGTAGTCGATGTTGGTGTAGTCGGCCTCGCCGTCCGGTTCGAGGTCGAGGTTCGAGCAGGAGACCGTGATGTAGTACGTGCTGCCCGAGTACTGCGTCGGCGCGCTGGGCGCCTGGCACTGGTTGTACGAGGACTGCAACGTGACCTGCGCGGCGGATTCGCCGGCGTCGAGCGTGAAGTAGTAGCGGAAGCTGGCGTTCGGCATCGGCCTGGCCGGCCAGGCGGACTGGTTGTTGATCAGGGCTTTGATCTCGATGAAGTTCGAGCCCTGGTTGTTGATCGCGGCCTGGACGTACTCCTGCGGGCCGTCCGGCAGCTCGGCCTTCGGGAAGTTGGCGGCGACCGTGCCGCCGTACTGCTGGGTGAGCCTGGCCAGCGCGCCGGAGAACAGCGCGTTGTAGTCCAGCGCCCCCTCAGTGTACTGATACTGCGTGCGGTCGTCGGTGAAGGCGTCGTTCGCGCTCGTCGGACCGCCGACCAGCAGGCCGTAGGCCAGGTGCCGGGTCTGCGCCGGGGTGCTCAGGTTGTTGGACCACGGGTCGTGCGCGGTGGAGTGGTGCGGGAACTGCGGCCACTTGCTGTTGGCGCCGCCGTTGGTGAAGCCGACCTCGTAGCTCTCGTGGTTGGGGTTGTCGCCGAGGATGTAGTTGATCTGCCCGACGGCGAAGCTGTGGTAGGTGGCGGCGCGGGTCGCGTCGAGGCTGTTCGAGGTCAGGTAGTCGCTGAATTCGAGGGCTGCGAAAGCGGCGTCGGCGGAGTACCGCAGCGAGCCCCACTGGTCCAGGAAGGCCTCGCCGCCGGGCGAGTAGCTTACCTTCGAGCCGTTCACCCCGGTGGTCCACCAGTCCAGGAAGCGCTCGGCGTCGCCGACGTACTGCGCCTGGCCGGTGAGCTCGGCCAGCAGGATGTAGTCGGCGTAGCTGACGTCGTCCCAGTTGATCGTCCAGCTGTACTCGTGCAGCGTGGACTGGCTGGCCAGCGGCAGGTTCGCGTAGTCGCTCTCGGCGGTGTTCAGCCAGCTCGCCGTTCCGGTCGCGCGGTACAGCCAGATGGCGCCCTGCACGATCTCGTCCCAGTAGCCGCTGTACGAGGTGTAGTAGCTCTGCGCGCCGGTGATGCAGTCGCTGTACTTGCCGCGGTAGTTGTTCGCGAAGCTCCACAGGCTCTGCGCCTGGGTGACCAGCTGCGCGGAGTACTTCGGGTCGGCGGTCTTGAACGCGACCGAGGAGGCGGCCAGCGCGGAGGCGGCTTCACCGGCCAGGTCGGCGCCCGCGCAGGAGGCGGTGATCGCGTAGGAGGGCCGGGTGTTCGGGTTGGTCTCGGCCGGGCCCCAGTAGGAGTGGTCGGTGCTCGCGTCGCCGACCTGGCCGTAGAAGGTGGTCGGTCCGGTGAAGGCGGAGAGGATGTAGTCGTCGCCCCAGCGCAGGTTGGACAGCGCCGCCTGGGTCTGGCCGGCCGCGGAGTATCCCTGGCCGTAATCGACCAGTCCCCACGCGAGCATGGTCATCGAGTAGGCCTCGGGCAGGCCGAACTTCACCAGGTCGCCGGCGTCGTGGTAGCCGCCGGTGAGGTTGACGCCGTGGTCCGAGCCGTCGGACAGATCCGAATCGCCGCGCCAGTCCACCGGGTTGTCCGGCGGCAGCTGCCCGGAGCGCTGGATGGCGTAGAACAGCATCGAGTCCTGCAGCGCCTCGGCGTAGTTGAACTCGCCGTTCGTCGAGAGCGCGTGCGCGGAAGGGACGATCGCGAGGGCGGTCACGGCGGCCGTGGCGAGGGCCGTCGCTCCACCGATCACAGTGCGCACGAGCGACACGCGGCGCTCACCGATCCGAATCGTCCGGCCGGACCCGCCGCGCCCGGATCCGGCCGCCATGGCGTGCCGCCCCGGCGCGGGCGCCCGCCGTGTTTCTACTCGCATGACTCCTCCGACCGCTGTCACCGGCTCGCCGGCCGCGCCTGGCGCGCGGCTGTGCCGCCGTGAGAGTCACGAACCCGGTTTCGTACGTCAACGGCGGTATGCCGATCGGGCTTCGGGCAGATATCCCGGCAGGCCTGCTCATCAGCGCCGTTCGCGTCCCCGGCGCGGCGCGCGGCCGCGGCGCGCCGGGAAAGTTGCATGCCGCCGTGACCGTTTCCGCCGCGCCGGCCCGGGTATGCGGCTTCACCTTCTCGGCATGGCTGATCGGGCCGGTGCCCGGTTGAACCGCCGAGCGACAGGACGGAGCACAAGCGCCCATGGTCGGCACCATCGGCAAGGACACCCTCGTCCTCACCTCGACCACCGATCCGCCAGGATTGAACGTCTCCGGCGTGCTGGACATCTCCGATGTCGACGCCTTCGCCCACGCTCTCGACCAGGCGGCCGCGCAGGTCGAGGGCAACGTGTGGGTGAACCTCGGCGGCCTGCGCGCCGCGTGCCCCGAAGGCCTGCTCGCGATGGTCCGCGCGGCCCGCCGGCTCGCCGCGCAGGACCGCGAGCTGATCGCCGGCTCGCTGGCCGTCCCCCAGCGCCAGCTGCTCAAGCTGGCCGGCTGGGACCGCACGCCCGGCCTCGTGGTCGCCGAGTAGCCAAGCCAAACCCGCAACGAGGGAAAGGGGGGCTTCGGCGTGACTCAGATCTGGCCGGGGTTCGGTTATCCGCTCGGCGCCGTGTACGACGGCGCGGGTACCAATTTCGCGGTCTTCTCCGAGACGGCGGACCGCGTGGAGCTGTGCCTTTTCGACGACAAGGGCGAGGAGGAACGGGTCCGGCTGCGCGAGGTGGACGCCTTCGTGCACCACGCCTACCTGCCGGGCGTCGGCCCCGGCCAGCGTTACGGCTACCGCATGCACGGACCGCACCGGCCCCGCGCCGGCCTGCGCTTCAATTCGAACAAGCTGCTGCTCGACCCGTACGCGCGCGCCTTCGACGGCGAGGTGGAGTGGAACGAGGCGCTGTTCGGCTACCGCTTCGGCCACCCCGACTCGCGCAACGACGCGGACTCGGCGCCGTACACGATGCGTTCGGTCGTGGTGAATCCGTACTTCGACTGGGACGGCGGCATGGGCTACGAGCGCAGGCCGCGCACGCCGTACCACGAGACGGTGATCTACGAGGCCCACGTCAAGGGCCTGACGATGCGTCATCCGGACATCCCCGAGGAGCTGCGCGGCACCTACGCGGGACTCGGCCATCCGGTCATCATCGAGCACCTGCTCGCGCTCGGGGTCACCGCCGTGGAGCTGATGCCGGTGCACCAGTTCGTCCACGACGAGCGGCTGGTGTCCTCCGGATTGTGCAATTATTGGGGCTATAACACCATCGGCTTCTTCGCCCCGCACAACGGTTACACGGCCACCGGCCGGCGCGGCGAGCAGGTGCAGGAATTCAAAGCGATGGTGCGCTCACTGCACCAGGCCGGCATCGAAGTCACCCTCGACGTGGTCTACAACCACACCGCCGAGGGCAACCACCTCGGGC
>NZ_DASRGV010000198.1:0-8274 GCF_035650855.1 Actinocrinis sp.
GCTTCGCGAGCAGAACGTCGGCCGACGGCGCATCCGGCCGCGACACCGCGGCGCGCCACTTCGCCAGACGCTGCTCCGCGGCTTGCAGGTCGGCGGGGAACCACTCCCAGTCCGCGCGATAGTGGTGCGCGAGGATCGCCAGCCGGATCGCCATCGGCTCATGGCCGGCGGCGCGCAGCTTGGAAACGAAGACCAGGTTGCCCTTGGACTTCGACATCTTCTCGCCGTCCAGCGCGACCATGCCGGCGTGCGCGTAGACCTTGGCGAAGGGTCGCTCGCCGGTTACCGCTTGGGCCTCGGCTGCGCCCATCTCGTGGTGCGGGAAGGCGAGGTCGGAACCGCCGCCTTGCACATCGATGCCGCTGCCCAGGTATTTCAGGGCGATCGCCGCGCATTCGATATGCCAGCCGGGGCGACCGGCGCCGAGTGAAGTCTGCCAGGAGGGCTCGCCTGGCCGCGCCGCGAGCCACAGCAGGCAGTCCAGCGGATGCCGCTTGCCGGGCCGGTCCGGGTCCCCGCCACGCTCGGCGAAGACCTTCTCCTGGAGTGCGGGATCGAGCCCTGACACAGAGCCGAAGCCGGGATCTCTGTGCACGTCGAAGTACACGTCATCGTCGACGCGGTACGCCGCCCCGTTCTCCAGAAGCTGCTCGACAAGTTCCACAACGAGCGGGATCGCCTCTACCGCACCGATGTACCGGTAAGGCGGCAGGATACGCAGCGCGGTCATGTCCTCGCGGAAGAGCGCCGTTTCCCGTAGTGCGAGCACCTGCCAGTCGGCGCCGTTCTTGTTAGCGCGCTCCAGCAGCGGGTCATCGATGTCGGTGACGTTCTGGACGTACTGCACTTCGTGCCCTGCGTCGCGCCACACTCGCTGCACTAGGTCGAACGCGGTGTACGTCGCGGCGTGACCGATGTGGGTGGCGTCGTAGGGCGTGATTCCACATACGTAGATGCGGGCCGGGCTGCCACTCTCCGCGCTGTTCGCCGGGGTAGGGACGAGCTCACCGGTCGACGTGTCGTAAAGGCGGAGGGAATCGCCGCGTCCGGGCAGGGTCGGCGGGTTGTTCGTCGGCCAGGCATCCATACGTTCCACTCTACGGTCAGGCCGCGATCAAGAGCGAGCCGCATCCGACCAGCCGATTATCTGCCTGGAGCCCGCGCGGCCGACGCACGGCTCAAACAAGCGGCCACGGGATCGGCCGCCGGCGACCTTCGGGACCGGGGAACCGACCTGCCGCGAGCAATGCCTCAATGCGCGCGTGGAAGGCCGTGGCTTCCGGCTCGCTGAGCAGCGTGACGAGGCGTTCCGTGAGCGAGGAATCCGCGTGTATCCGCTTGAGTTCGGTCGTTTCCGATTCGTTCAGCGAGCGGCCCGCGAAGCCCCACAGGAGCGTTCGCAGCTTGTCCTCAACGTGGAATGAGACGCCGTGGTCGATCGCGTAGATGTGACCGTTGGCGTCGGGCAGCAGGTGGCCGCCTTTGCGGTCGGCGTTGTTGATTACCGCATCGAAAAGCGCGATACGGCGCAGCGCCTCGCTGTCCTGGTGAGCGAGGATTCCTTGCTCGTCGTCATCGAGTCCGACGGTGATGATCGGGCACCAGCCGTCTAACGCACTTTGCTCGACGGTTGTCGGCAGGATGGCGAGCAGGCGCGTTTCGTCCTCGGTGTCGATCCAGCGCTGACACATGCCCAAACCGTACGGGCCGTCGCGCAGCACCGTCTCCGGAACCAGATCCCAGCCGAGAGCGCAGCTGACCTCGTACGCGGCGACTTCTCGCGCGGCGAGGGTGCCCTCGGGAAAGTCCCACAGCGGGCTCTCCCCCGCGATCGGCTTGTACACGCAGGTGACGTTGGCCTGCTCGTCCCCTTCGCCGAGGACGGCTACGCAGTAGAGGGTGGCGTTCGAGGCGTCGGTGAGCCGGCCTTCGACTTTCAGCACGCCCTCACGCAGCGCGTCGGTCACGCCGCCATCCGGCGCCGGTAGCCGTTTTGGCGCGGGCACACGTGCCCCTCGGGATCCAGCGGCAGCTCGCAGAGCGGGCAGGGCGGGCGCCCGGCGGCGACCACGGCCTGGGCTCGGGCGGCGAAGGCTCGGGCCTGGCCGCCGGTGAGCCGGACACGCAGCACGTCCGGCGCCTCTGCCGTCTGATCGTCAGACAGCGGCTCGGCCGGGTTCTCGTCCTCGGTGATGGCTCCGGCCTCGATCACGATGCGAGAGTGCGGCTCATCCCAGGCCAGGGCCAGCGAGCCGACCCGGAACTCCTCCAGGATCGGCTGGTCGAGCGGTTCGTTGTCGGTGAGGTCCGCGGGCACGGCGGCGGGCACGCTGGTGCTGCCCCCGGTGCGCCGCACGATCTCGTCGAGCAGTTCCTCCAGCCGCTCGGCCAGCAGGGCCACCTGCTCCTTCTCCAGGCCGACCGAGGTGACCCGGGGACCGGAGCGGGCCTGCAGAAAGAAGGAACGGGAGCCGGGCTCGCCCACAGTGCCGGCTACGAACCGCTCCGGCGGGTCGTACACGAACAGATGCCTCGGCACGGTGTCAGCCTCCCTCTCACTGCCCTGTGTCTCATTTCGCTGCGTCTCAATTTCACTGCGCGCCACGAAGTCGAAGTCGCCGCGTAAAGCGAATCGTTTCGTGTCGCCGCATCACGTCGAGTCCGAGCCTACGCGGTCTCGTCAGGAGCCTGCACCGCCGCCCACGACGGCATCGCTATCAGCAGACAACGAGCGCGAAGAGGTACGCCTGGAGCGTCGTTTAGGCGGGATGAGGGCGGCGACGTCTCCTCCGGTGTCGTTAAGCCGGAGGACGAACGGGCGCGTGGCGGTGTACCGAATGACCGTCACCGAGCAGGGGTCCACCTGAAGGCGTTGGAACAGGTCCAGGTGCATGCCGAGCGCGTCAGCCGCAATGGCCTTGATGATGTCGCCGTGGCTGACTACCGCATAGGTGGCGTGCTCGCCGAGCTGTGCATTCCAGCGACGGATTGCGGTAACTGCGCGCGCGGCCATCGCGGCCATCGCTTCCCCGCCGGGAAAGACCGCGGCGGCGGGATGCGCCTGGACGGTCTTCCAGAGCGGTTCTTTGGCCAAGGTCTTCAGGTCGCGGCCGGACCAATGCCCGTAGTCGCATTCGGTGAGTTCTGCATCGAGGTGCAGCGGAACGCCGGAGCGGTTCGCCATCAGTGCCTCGGCGGTTTGATGCGTACGCTCAAGCGGGCTGCTTACTACCGCGGCGAGCGGTACGGCCGCCAGTCGCGTGGCGAGGGCTTCGGCCTGGCCACGGCCGCGCTCGTCCAGCTCGATCCCTGGGGTCCGGCCGGCCAGCACCCCCGATGCGTTCGCGGTCGTGCGGCCGTGCCGGATCAACAGGACAGTTGTCATCGCTCCAACGTACTCGCCGGTAGATCTCACCTCGAATCGGGTTCAACCGGCGTTCGACTAAATGCCGCGCGTACGTCTACCGCACCGTCGCTGTTAGCTTCGAACTACGACTCTTCAAGCCCAGCCGCACGAAGCGCGTCGAGGGACACACGAAGGGCTTCAAGGCGCTCATCGATTGTGGCTGCGAAGGGCGTGACGCTCAGCGTTGTGACGCCGGCTGTTGCGTAAGCCTTCATGCGCTCAGCGATGCGTTCCGGCGTGCCGATCAGACTGGTGGCGTCAATGAACTCGAGAGGCACGGCTTCGGCTGCGTTGCGGTGCTCTCGGGCCAGGTATAGCTCTTGCACGCGCGCCGCCTCGTCCGCGAAGCCCATGCGGCAGGCGAGTTGGTTGTAGAAGTTCTGCTCGCGGCTGCCCATTCCGCCGATGTACAGGGCCGCATACCAGCGGATCTGCTCGGCCGCGCGCTCCAGGTCGTCGTCGACCACCACGGGCACGGTAGGCACCACGTCGAAGCCGGTCAGGTCCTTGCCGACCTGCTTGCGTCCTGATTCGATCGCGGCCAGTTGCTCGCCGGCGTACTGCGGCGAGAAGAACACGGCCAGCCAGCCGTCGGCGATGCGGCCGGCCAGTTCGAGATTCTTCGGGCCGACCGCGGCCAGGTAGATCGGGATGTGCTCGCGGATCGGATGGACGGTCAGCTGGAGCTTCTTGCCGGGGCCGCCGGGCAGCGGGAGCTTGAAGTGCTCGCCGTCGTAGGAGACGCGCTTGCGGCTGAGGGCGAGGTTGACGATGTCGACGTACTCGCGGGTGCGTCCGAGCGGGGCCTTGAACGCGACGCCGTGCCAGCCTTCCGAGACCTGCGGGCCGGAGACGCCGAGGCCGAGGCGGAAGCGGCCGTTGGAGAGCGAGTCGAGCGTCGCGGCGGTCATCGCGGTCATCGCCGGGGTGCGGGCGGGGATCTGGAAGACGGCCGAGCCGATGTCGATGCGCTCAGTCTGCGCGGCGACCCAGGCCAGGATCGTGGCGGCGTCGGATCCGTAGGCCTCGGCGGTCCAGCAGACCGCGTAGCCGAGCTGGTCGGCCTCGCGGGCGAGGGCCAGGTTGTCGGCGTCGTTTCCAGCGCCCCAGTATCCGAGGTTCACGCCCAGCTTCATCGCCGCTCCGCATCTTTGACCGGTGTCGCCGCTTACCCTACCCGCCAGTAACAAGCTCGTCGAGCCGCGCAGGAGCGTGCCGCCGAACGGGCGATGGGCCCCGGATTGTCCACAGCCGAACAGGTGAGGGGCCAGCGGCGGAGCGGCCTCAGCCACTACATTCACAGCTATGGAGCAGCGACATCTGGGGCGGACCGGGCTGCGCGTGTCGCGCCTGGGTCTGGGGACGATGACCTGGGGCAGGGATACGGATGAGGCGGACGCGAGCGATCAGCTCAAAGCCTTCCTCGACGCCGGGGGCACACTCGTGGACACGGCGGACGTCTACGCGGACGGGGAGTCAGAGGCGCTACTCGGGCGGCTGATCGAGGGCATCCGCTCGGACGTGGTCATCGCTACCAAGGCGGTTTCGGTGCCGCACAGCCCGCGCCGCTTCGATGCCTCGCGGGGGCATCTGCTGTCCGCGTTGGACGCGTCGTTGACGCGTCTGGGCACGGACTACGTGGACCTCTGGCAGCTGCACGCGTATGACGATCACACCCCGATCGAGGAGACGCTTTCGGCTCTGGATGCGGCGGTCGCCTCGGGCAAGGCCAGATATGTCGGTGTCTCCAACTACTCTGGTTGGCAGCTGGCGGCCGCGGCCTCGTGGCAGCGGGCCGTGCCGGGGCGGGCGCAGCTGGCCTCGGTGCAGATGGAGTACTCGCTGCTGCAACGCGGCGTGGAGCGGGAGGTCGCCCCGGCGGCGTTCGCGCTCGGGATCGGTCTGCTGCCCTGGTCGCCGCTCGGGCGGGGCGTGCTGACCGGCAAGTACCGGACCGGGATTCCCTCGGATTCGCGAGGGGCGTCGGATCGGTACGGCGGCTTCGTCGAGCCTTACCTGGACGGGCCCGCGCGCCGGATCGTCGACGCGGTGGCCACGGCCTCGGACGGGCTCGGAGTCGCGCCGGTGGAAGTCGCGCTGGCCTGGGTACGCGATCGGCCCGGGGTGACCGCGCCGATCGTGGGCGCGCGCACCGCGGCGCAGCTGCGCGGGGCGTTGGCGGCGGAAGAGCTGACGCTGCCTCAGACGATCCGCGAGGCGTTGGACGACGTGTCGGCGCCGCAGCTCGGATATCCGGACCACGGTTGGAACAGAGGGTAGGGCGCGATGGACGAGGGGGGCCGGCAGGCCGAATCGGAGCGGAAGGGCGCGGTTGCGGCGGGCACTGCGGCTGCGGCTGCGGCTGCGACTGCGGCTCCGGCTGCGGGCGAGCCTGGTCGGCTGACGGCCTGGCTTTCCGCCGCGGGCGCACCCGAGGCGATGATCGTACGGATCGTCGACGCTCTCGGTGACGACGCGACCGAGCAGATCGCAGCCGATCCCTGGGGTGTGCTCGAGGTGCCCGGGATCGCCCCGTCGGCGGCTGACGCGCTGGCCCGGACCGTGGTGGAGAACGCGCAGCCGGACGACCCGCGGCGTACCCGAGCGCTGATCCCCTGGCTGCTGCGGCGGGCCGCCGCGGTGGGCGGGCACACGGTGCAGGGCGCCGACACCGTGGCCGAGGCGCTGGGCAAGCTCGGCGTCACGGACGCGACAGGCGCCATCGCCGACGCCATCGAGAACGGTGCCGCACTCGCGTTCGCGGAGCCGGTGTCGCTGTCCGAGGACGCCGACGAGGAGGAGATCGAGGACTTCGAGCGGCTGGACGCCGAGGACGACGACGATCCGGTCTCGATGCTGACCAGCGGTCACACGCTGCTGGCGGTCGAGCGCTGGGCCTTCGCCGAGCAGGCCGCGGCGGAGGCGGCGCAACGGCTGGCGGCCACTCCGGAGGCGGTCGAGTCGAAGCAGGGTTCGGAGTCGGTCGACGCGCTGATCGCCGCGGTGGTCGAGCACGGATTGACCTTGGTGACCGGTGCGAGCGCGCAGCGGGTGGCCGATCTCGGCGAGTCCTTCTCCTCGGCGGTGCTGGCCAGTCCTTCCGCCGCCGGGCTGCGAACCCTCGTCGAGGCGGGGGCTGATCCGGTCGACGCGCGTGCGCTGGCGGAGGATCCGGCGCGGGTCGCCGCGGCCGACGTGCTGGTGATCGCGGATGCCCAGCTGCTCGGGCTGGAAGCCGGGGCGGCACTGCTCGAGGCGACCCGGGATGGCGCGCACGTGGTGCTGGCCGGCGACCCGGTGACGCTGCAGTCAACGGGCCCTGGACTGTTCTTCCGCGATCTGCTGGAGACCGAGGATCCGGGTTTCGGCGGGCGGCTGCCGCGAGTGGAGCTGAAGCAGCGGCCGACCGGTCCGCTCAGCGCCCTCACCGATGCGGTACGTCACGGCGGGCTGCCGCCGCAGGAACTGCTGCAAGGCCCGGACGGCACGTCAAAGGAAGTAGTGATCGTGCCGGTGCGCGAGGCGGGAGAGGCGGTGCACCGCGCGGTCCAGGTGGCCGCGGACTCGATCCCGCGCGCCTTCGGGCTGAGTGGGCATCAGGTCCAGGTGGTCGCGGTGGACGCCGACTCCCCGGCTGGAGCGGTGGCGTTGAACGCGGCACTGAAGGCGCGCTTCAACTCGGGTCCGGGCGTGTGCGGCGGTTTCGATGCCGGTGACCGGGTGGTGGTGACCACGCCGCTGCCCGAGCGCGGGCTGTACGGCGGCGAGACCGGGACGGTCCGCGCGGCGGATGCCGAGGGCCTGACGATCGAGTGGGATGCGCCGCATGGTGTGGGCAGCGAGTCCGCGGGCACGGTCGCTGCGGCGCAAGTGCGGGCTCTGCGACAGGCGTGGGCGCTGACCGTTGCCGAGGCGCAGGGTGGGCGATGGCCGGCGGTGGTCGCGGTGTTCGACGGGGACTCTGCGCCAAAGCTGACCCGGGCGTTGGCGCTTGGTGCGATAACGCTGGCCACGCAGCACCTGACAGTGGTGCACGGAGCGGGGCGTGCACTGGCCGACGCGGTGGAGAAGATCCCGGACCGTGCGCGTCGTACGCGGCTCAAGCACGCGCTGCGGGATTGACGGCGGCCGCGGCTCGCAGGGCGTTAATCGTGAAGTGCAGGCGGTGCGGGCATGCGGCGGACTTGCCATGAAGTCGGCTGAATCGACAGTCCGTGCAGACTCACCGGGATCTGGCCGGAGGGCGTCCGACCAGGCCAGTTAACGAAGCGAACGGGGCGTCTGGAGCAGGAGGGTGACGGGGTTGTCCAGCACGGTCGGATCAGGACGTGACGGGGTCGTCCGACGCGGCCGGATCAGGACGTGACGGGGGCGTCCAGCGGGGTCGAATGTGACCGCCGGTCTCGAACGTTCGCGCGATCGCTCGGCTCGCCGACGCCCGGCCCCGCACCCGGCCCCGTACTCGTAGCTCCACTCGTGCCCGCGCTCATATAGGCGGGGCGGCCGAGCCACCAGTTGCCCGGGGCGTCCGGGTCCCGACTAGTCCAGTACTCCACGATCGAGCTGGTGAACTGCTGGCGGGAGAGGTAGCCGTCGCGGTCGGTGTCCAGGTGGTCGAAGGCCTCGGCGAGCACGGCGCGCGTCAACTCGGGGAAGTGGCCGTGCTGGAAGGCCCAGAACTCCTCACGGTTGACCCTCCCGTCGCCGTCGGCGTCCGCGAGGCAGAAGAACGTGTCAGCGAGCGCACCGAGGATGGCCTCGCGGTCGGCCGGGGAACCGTCGGCCAGCGCCAGATTGGACCGGACGAACTCATCGCGGGTCAGCCCACGCGACCCTGCGGGCAGGTGCGGCAGATGCATTTGGCGCCA
>NZ_DASRGV010000199.1:0-19742 GCF_035650855.1 Actinocrinis sp.
GGGTGCCGTAACCGGCCACCTCGTGCTGTGCCCAGAGCCTGGTGAACTCGGGGCTGCGGTCTAACAGGTCTTTGATGAACTGCTCCCAGTACGGTTCGCCGACGTGGTGTGCGTAGGCAGCACGCAGCGTGGCCACGATCCGCGGAGTCTCCTCGGCCCGGTTGACATACGGGTGGCAACAACCGGGAGAGGTGAAGACGCTCCACACCGTGTTGCGGTACTTGCCGCGGAAGTTCTCCAACCCGGGAAACAGCAGCTGGTAGGTGGCGTTCCAGGCGAGCAGGTCGAAGCGTTCGTTGATGACGCAGGCGATGGAAGACAGTTCGTCGAGGACCTGCTGCACCGCGGGCTCCACAGTGCACGAAGGCCTGGTCACCGGGGCGAGCCTGGGCACGTCGGCGAGCCGGTACAGGTGGTTGTGCTCGTCCGCGTCGAGGCGCAGCGTCTTGGCGATCGAGTCGAGCACCTGCGTGCTCGCGTTGATCGGCCGGCCCTGCTCCAGCCACGTGTACCAGGTCACCCCGACCCCGGCGAGCTGCGCCACCTCCTCGCGCCGCAGGCCCGGGGTGCGGCGGCGCAGGCTCGGCGGCAGGCCCACGTCCTCAGGCGAGAGCCGCTCGCGGCGGCTGCGCAGGAAGGTGCCCAGCTCGGTGCGGCGCACCTTGCCGGGGGCGAGCAGGTTTTCGCTGAGCGTCTGGACCGCCATGCCACCATCTTGCGGGAAGCGGCGGGAATGATCCAGGTAGTGTTGGTACCAGGATAAGCAGGCTCTTGGTAACAGGATCGGCGCGCCGCGAAGCTGAGCTCATGTCAAGCACGACTGCTGCTCAAGTCACTCAGCCTTCGCCCACCATAGCCGCTCAGGCGCCCGCGTCATCGAAGAGCGTGGACGCCAAGGGGCCGCTGCTGTGGACCGTGCTCATCGCGATGTTCATGGCGGTGCTCGACGTCGCCGTCGTCAACGTCGCGCTGCCGACGATCCACACCGAGCTGCACGCCACCGGGGCCGGCCTGCAACTGTCAGTCTCCGGATACACCATCACCTATGCCGTGCTGATCGTGACCGGCGCGCGCCTCGGCGACCTGTGGGGCCACGGCCGGATGTTCCGCGCCGGACTGGCCCTGTTCACCCTCGCCTCCCTCGCCTGCGGCCTGGCCCCGAACATCGGCGCGCTGATCGCCTTCCGCGGGCTGCAGGGCGTCGGCGCGGCCGCGATGGTGCCGCAGGTGCTCTCCATCATCCAGCGCACCTTCAACGGACCGGGCCGGCTGCGCGCCACCAGCATGTACACGGCGGTCATCGCGGGCGGCGCGGCGGTCGGACAGGTCATCGGCGGCCTGCTGGTCAGCGCCAACCTCTTCGGCTCCACCTGGCGCCCGGCGTTCCTGATCAACGTTCCGGTCGGCCTGGCCGCGCTCGTCATCAGCGGCCGGGTGCTGCCCAAGGACAGGGGCGAGCGGGGGCGTGGGCTCGACCCGGCCGGCGTCGCGGTGCTGACCCCGACCGTGCTGTTCTTCGTGGTCCCGCTGGTGCTCGGGCACGACGAGCACTGGCCGCTGTGGGGCTGGCTGCTGCTGGCCGCCAGCGTGCTCGGCGCGGCCGGGTTCGTGGCCGTGGAAAGCAGGCTCGGTCGGCGCGGCGGCACCCCGATCATCCCGGGACGCACGCTGCGGCTGCCCGGCTTCGCGCTCTCGATCAGCCTGATGTTCGTGGTCATGGCCGCGATGACCGGCGGCTTCTTCGCGATGACGCTGCACCTGCAGGGCGCGCTCGGCTTCAGCGCGCTGGACGCGGGACTGGCCGGCGCCCCGGCGGCCGGCGCGATCTTCGTGGTCTCCATGCGGTGGCGCAAGCTGCCGCCGCGCTACTACCCGTGGCTGGTCGTCACCGGGTTCGTGACCGTGGCGCTCAGCTCCTTCGCCCTCGCCGGGGTGCTGCACGACGGCACGACTGGCGGCCTGGCGCGCTGGATCCTGCAGGCGGTCAACGGCCTCGGCCTCGGCCTGGCCTACAGCCCGCTGCTCGGCACCATGCTCGCGCGGATCCCGGTGACCGACGCCGCCGACGCCAGCGGCGTGATCTCCACGACGGCGCAGATCAGCCAGGTGGTCGGCATCGCCACCTTCGGCACCCTGTTCCTCAACCTGCTCGCCCAGGCGCACGTCCACGCCTCGGCGCACGCGATCACGGTGGTCATGATCGTCACCGGGATCGTGGCGCTGCTCGGCGGGGTGCTGGCGACCCGCCTGGCCAAAGTGCGGTGATCAGGCGGGCGCGCCCAACACAGCGGCGTCCAGGACGGCCACGGGGGGCCGGCCTGGACGCCGCAGGTGTTTCGCTTTCAGCGGGCGCTTTCCAGCGCCGCGCTCAGGCAAGCGATTCTCAGACCAGGTCGAACCGGTCCAGCTCCATCACCTTGGTCCACGCCGCGACGAAGTCGCCGACGAACTTCTCCTTCGCGTCGTCGCTCGCGTAGACCTCGGCGAGCGCCCGCAGCTCGGAGTTGGACCCGAAGACCAGGTCCGCCCGGCTGCCGGTCCACTTGACCTCGCCGGTGACCGCGTCGCGGCCCTCGAAGGCGTTCGCGTCCTGCGCGGTCGCGTGCCAGATCGTGCCGAGGTCCAGCAGGTTGACGAAGAAGTCGTTGGTCAGCGCGCCCGGGGTGGCGGTGAACACGCCGAGCCGCGACTGCCCGTGGTTGGCGCCCAGCACGCGCAGGCCGCCGACCAGGACGGTCATCTCCGGGGCGCTGAGCGTCAGCAGGTTCGCCTTGTCCAGCAGCAGGTACTCGGCCGGAAGCCGGTTGCCCTTGCCCAGGTAGTTGCGGAAGCCGTCCACGGTCGGCTCCAGCGCGGCGAAGGACTCGACGTCGGTCTGCTCCTGCGAGGCGTCCACGCGGCCCGGAGTGAACGGCACCTCGACCTCGACCCCGGCGGCCTTCGCGGCCTGCTCGACGCCGACGCCGCCGGCCAGCACGATCAGGTCGGCCAGGGAGACCTGCTTGCCGTCCGTCCGCGAGCCGTTGAAGGCCTGGTGGATCCCCTCCAGGGTGCGCAGCACGGCGGCCAGCTGGTCGGGCTCGTTGACCTCCCAGCCGATCTGCGGCTCGAGGCGGATGCGGGCGCCGTTCGCGCCGCCGCGCTTGTCGCTGCCGCGGAAGGTCGAGGCCGAGGCCCAGGCGGTCGACACGAGCTGCGAGACCGTCAGGCCGGACTCGGCGATCCGCGCCTTGAGGTCGGCGATGTCGGCGGCGTCCACGAGCTGGTGCGTCACCGCGGGCAGCGGGTCCTGCCAGATCAGCACCTCGCTCGGGACCTCGGGGCCGAGGTAGCGCACGACCGGGCCCATGTCACGGTGCGTCAGCTTGTACCAGGCCCGCGCGAAGGCGTCCGCGAACGCCTCCGGGTTCTCCAGGAAGCGGCGCGAGATCGGCTCGTAGATCGGGTCCACCCGCAGCGACAGGTCGGTCGTCAGCATGGTGGGGTGGCGGCGCTTGGACGGGTCGTGCGGGTCCGGGACGGTGCCGTCGCCGGCGCCGTCCTTCGGCCGCCACTGCCAGGCTCCGGCCGGGCTCTGGTACTGCTCCCACTCGTAGCCGAACAGCGTCTCGAAGAAGCTGTTGTCCCACTGGGTCGGGGTGTGCGTCCAGATGCCCTCGAGGCCGCTGGTGATGGTGTCGTTGCCCTTGCCGGTGCCGAACGCGTTGCGCCAGCCCAGGCCCTGCTGCTCGATCGGGGCCGCCTCGGGGTCGGGGCCGACGTTGTCCGCCGGGCCCGCGCCGTGCGTCTTGCCGAAGGTGTGGCCGCCGGCGATCAGCGCGACGGTCTCCTCGTCGTTCATCGCCATCCGGCGGAAGGTCTCCCGGATGTCGCGGGCGGCGGCCAGCGGGTCCGGATTGCCGTTCGGGCCCTCCGGGTTGACGTAGATCAGGCCCATCTGTACCGCGCCCAGCGGGTTCTCGAGCTCCCTGTCGCCGGTGTAGCGCTCGTCGCCCAGCCAGGTGGTCTCCGGGCCCCAGTACACGTCCTCGTCCGGCTCCCAGACGTCCGCGCGCCCGCCGCCGAAGCCGAAGGTCTGGAAGCCCATCTCCTCCAGCGCCACGTTGCCGGCCAGGATCATCAGGTCGGCCCAGGACAGCTTCTGGCCGTACTTCTTCTTGATCGGCCACAGCAGCCGGCGCGCCTTGTCCAGGTTGCCGTTGTCCGGCCAGCTGTTGAGCGGGGCGAAGCGCTGCTGCCCGGCCCCGGCGCCGCCGCGGCCGTCGCTGATCCGGTAGGTGCCGGCGCTGTGCCAGGCCATCCGGATGATGAACGGGCCGTAGTTGCCGAAGTCGGCCGGCCACCAGTCCTGCGAGGTGGTCAGCACCTGCGCGATGTCCCGCTTGACGGCGGGCAGGTCGAGCGACTTGAACGCCGCGGCGTAGTCGAAGCCCTCGCCCAGCGGGTTGGCCACCGCGGGGTTCTTGGCGAGGATCTTCAGGTTGAGCCGCTCCGGCCACCACTGACGGTTGCCGCCGCCCTGGGTCGGATGTAGCGCGCGGTCGTGCGCGACCGGGCAGCCTCCAGCGCTGCCCTCCGTCTTCGGGTCGGTGACGATCGCGTCGTGGTTCTCGGTCATGGGGAATCCTTCCGGACTCGGCGGATCACGGTGCTTGCGGCCGCGGCCGGGGCCGCGGCTTGAGACTGGTGGTCAAGCGGCTTCGGGCGTGGTGGAGCAGTCGGGGCACAGGCCCCAGTAGATGACCTCGGCCTCGTCTATCGCGAAGCCGTGCTCGTCGGAGGCGGTGAGGCAGGGGGCCTCGCCGACCGCGCAGTCGACGTCCGCGACGACGCCGCACGACCGGCACACGATGTGGTGGTGGTTGTCTCCGACCCGACCCTCGAAACGGGCCGGACTGCCGGCCGGTTCGATGCGTCGCACCAGGCCCGCGACGGTCAGCGCGTCGAGGGCCTCGTACACGGCCTGCAGGGAGATGTGGCCCACGCGCTCGCGCACCCCGGTGGCGATCGCCTCGACCCCGAGGTGATCGCCGTGCCGCACGGTCTCGAGCAGGGCGACGCGGGCGGCCGTCACCCGCAGGCCGGCGCCGCGCAGTTCCTCGGCGGCGGTCGGAGTACGGGGAGCGGTCATGGCGCCCAACCTACCTTCATAAACACGAACAGTTCAAGAGAACGAATCATTTAAGTTTAGGGGCACGCTAGCCGACGGGCACGCGAAGGGGCCGGTCGATCCGAGATCGACCGGCCCCACGATATGCGCGAAACCGCACGCCAGCGCGTCGGCTTACAGGCCCACCGCCTTGTACAGCGACCCGATCTCCTCGCGGGTCAGCCCGCGCACCTTGCCCGGCCGCTGGTCGCCCAGCGACACCGGTCCGAACTTGGTGCGCACCAGCCGGTTCACCGGGAAGCCGGCCTCCGCCAGCAGCCGCCGCACGATGTGCTTGCGCCCCTCGTGCAGCACCACCTCGACCAGCGCGTGCCGGCCGACCGCGTCCACCATCTTGAAGCTGTCGACCCGTGCGAGGCCGTCCTCCAGCAGGATGCCTTCGCGCAGCCGCTTGCCCAGGTCGCGCGGAATGACGCCCTCCACCTGCGCGACGTAGGTCTTCTGCACGCCGTATGAAGGGTGCGTGAGCCGGTGCGCGAGCTCGCCGTCGTTCATCAGCAGGATGAGGCCCTCGGTCTCCGCGTCCAGCCGGCCGACGTGGAACAGCCGCTGCGCGCGCCCTTCCACCAGATCGCCGAGGTTCGGCCGGCCCTCCGGGTCGGTCATCGTCGAGAGCACGCCCTGCGGCTTGTTGACCGCCAGGTAGGTGGCGTCGGACGCGGAGGCGACGCGCATCCCGTCCACGTGGATGACCACCTTCTCCGGGTCCACGCGCATGCCTTGCGTGAGCACCCGCTTGCCGTCCACAGTCACCCGGCCCTGCTCGATCAGCTCCTCGCAGGCGCGGCGCGAACCGACCCCGGCGGCGGCCAGGACCTTCTGCAGGCGCACGCCCTCCTCGTTCGGATCGTGCTGGGGCGTCGCGCGCCGTTCCATTTTCGTCTCCATCACACGTCAAACGTCATACATCAATGGTTCGGTCAGGCCTCTTCCTCGACCTCCGCGGCCGTGGGCAGCAGCGGGGCGAGGTCAGGCAGTTCTTCCAGGCTCTTGAGGCCCATCCGCTCCAGGAAGTACCCGGTCGTCTGGTACAGCAGCGCCCCGGTCTCGTGCTCGGTACCGCACTCCTCGACCAGGCCGCGGGCCAGCAGGGTCCGCATCACCCCGTCGCAGTTGACCCCGCGGATCGCGGACACCTTAGAGCGGCTGACCGGCTGACGATAGGCCACCACGGCCAGAGTCTCCAAAGCGGCCTGGGTGAGCTTGGCCTGCTGGCCGTCGCGCACGAAGCGTTCGACCACCGGGGCGCACTCCGGGCGCGAGTACATCCGCCAGCCGGTCGTCCCGGAGGCCGAACCGTCGCCGATGCCCACTTCGCGCAGTTCGAAGCCGCGGCGCTGCTGCGTGTACTCCTCGGCCAGCTCGCGCAGCGCGTCGGCGACCTCGCCCTTCGGCCGCTCGATGACCTGCGCGAGAACCACGTCGGTGACCGGTTCGTCGACCACCATCAGGATCGCCTCGAGGCAGGCCTTGAGCGGCGGCAGCGCTCCGGACAGCTCGCCGGCCAGCTGCCAGGCCGGTTCGGGGCGCGGCGCGTTCTCGCGGGCCCGCCGGTTCTCGGCCAGCGTCTCGTTCAGCGCGGCCAGGCCGTCGACGACGTCGCCCTCCTGCGGCTCGAGCTCGTCGATCGACGCCTGGGCCTGCGCCGGGATGGCGATTTCGGGTACGGCGCTGACGGCGGCCGGTTCCCAGTCCTCTTCCCGCTCGGTCCGCTGCTCTTCGTCGGCCGGTTCCGGCTCGGCTTCGTCTGCCTTGTGCGTCTCGCCGGGCTCCGTAACGGCATCGACTACTGCGGATTCCTCGATGTCTTCCGAGACCTCCGACTCCGACTCAGCCTCGGCCTCAGGCTCCGGCTCTATCCGCACGCCGAGCGCCGCCCAGAACGCCGCCCCGCCGCCGGGTCGTGCTTCTTCGTCGCTGGTGCTCACTCGGATGCCTCCTGCGTGCGTTGTGCCGGCACTACCGCGAGGGTGACCGGCCGTTCATCGTCCGGGTCGGCCTGCTGGTCCGCGCTCTGGTCCGCGCTGCCCTCGAACTCCTCCTCGACTTCGATCTCGCCCTCGTCGGTGCCGGTCCAACGCACTGTCAGCTCGCCGAACGGGGCCAGCTGGTCGAAGCCGACCGCCTTCTCCCGGAACAGCTCCAGCAGGGCCAGGAAGCGGGCCACGATGTGGATCGTGTCGGGCGCGTCGGCGATGAGCGTGCGGAAGGTCGCGGTGCGCAGCCTGCGCAGCTTCTCCGCGATCACGTTCGCCTGCTCGCGGATCGAGACGCTGATCTGGTGGATGTGCTCGATCGAGACGGTCGGCGCCTGACGCGGCGTCATCGCGCGCACCGCCAGCGCCGCGAACTGCTCGGGCGACAGGCTGATCAGCACCTCGGGCAGCAGTTCCTTGAACGCCGGCTCCAGCGGCACCGAGCGCGGGTGGCGCAGTGAGCCGAACGCGAAACGCTGCGCCAGTTCCGAGGCGACCTGCTTGTAGGCGCGGTACTGCAGCAGCCGCGCGAACAGCAGGTCGCGCGCCTCGAGCAGCGCCAGGTCCTCTTCGTCCTCGACCTCGGCCGCCGGCAGCAGCCGGGCCGCCTTCAGGTCCAGCAGCGTCGCCGCGACCAGCAGGAACTCGCTGGCCTGGTCCAGGTCCCAGTCCGAGCCCTTGCTGTTGATGAAGGCGATGAACTCGTCCGTGACCTTTGACAGCGCGAGCGTGGTGACGTCCAGCTTGTGCTTGGCGATCAGGCTCAGCAGCAGGTCGAACGGGCCCTCGAACTCCTCGAGGTGCACCTGGAACGCATTGGCGCGGCCGCGGCCGGTACGGATGTCGCCCGGCGCCGGTACCTGCACCTCCGACGGCTCAGTGCCTACTGCGGGCGCGGTGTCTGATGGCGCGCCGTCCGATGACGAGGCGTCCGAGAACGCGACGTCGTGCGGCCGCACGGGCTCGGCCGCCGACTCAGGTTCGGCCGTCGGCACGGGCTCGGTCGGTTCCACAGACTCAACTCTATTACGCCGGTCGGCCCGTATCCGGGCCTAACGCGCCTGGCCGGGGCGGCTGCGCTCCTAATGCCCGCGCAGCGTCTCGACCAGCATCGAGCTCTCGCCGTTCTGATCGAAGTCGGCCAGCACCAGGTCAATCGCCTCACGCACGATCCGGCCCCGGTCCACCGCGAGGCCGTGCTCCGCGCGCAGCATGATCCGCGCCTGCTCCAGGGCGAGCAGTTCCTCGGGCGAGACGTACACGGTGATCTTCTCGTCGTGTCGCTCCCGGCCGCTTGCCCCGCGCGCCGCGGTACCGCGGGGCCGGGATGTGGACCGCACGCGGCCTGGGCGCGTCTGCTGCTCCTGCGGCCCGGCCTCGTCGTAGCCAGGCGCGTAGCCCTCGGCCTCGTGGCCGGGCTCCTCCTCCACCGGGTCGGGCACGGCGCGCAGCCGGTCGGTGCCTGACCGCGGCGCGCGTGCCGCGCTGCCGACCGTGGACAGCGCCGGCCCGGTTATGCCGCTCGCGCCGGTAGGCCGGAAGAGTTCGTCGGCGGCGGGCATCCTCACTCGGCGGGGCACCTCGCCAGCACCTCCCTGGCGAGCTGGCGGTACGCGGCGGCGCCGACCGAACTCGACGCGTACGACGTGATCGGCTCCCCGGCCACCGTGGTCTCCGGGAAGCGCACCGTGCGGCCGATGACCGTGTGGAACACCTGGTCGCCGAACGCTTGCACGACCCGGGCGAGCACCTCGCGGCTGTGTACCGTACGCGCGTCGTACATCGTGGCGAGGATGCCGTCGAGCTCAAGGTCCGGATTCAGCCGCTCGCGCACCTTCTCGATCGTCTCGGTGAGCAGCGCGACGCCGCGCAGCGCGAAGAACTCGCATTCCAGCGGGACGATCACGCTGTGCGCCGCCGTCAGGGCGTTGACGGTGAGCAGGCCGAGCGAGGGCTGGCAGTCGATGATGATGTAGTCGTACTCGGACATCGCGGGCTTGAGCGCGCGCGCCAGCGAGGACTCGCGGGCCACCTCGGTGACCAGCTGCACCTCGGCCGCGGACAGGTCGATGTTGCTCGGCAGCAGGTCCATGCCGGGCGTGACCGTCTTGAGCAGGATGTCGTCGAGGCCGACGCCGCGCTCCATCAGCAGGTTGTAGACGGTGCGGTCCAGCTCCATCGGATTCACGCCGAGGCCGACCGAGAGCGCGCCCTGCGGGTCGAAGTCGACCAGCAGGACCTTGCGACCGTACTCGGCCAGCGCGGCGCCCAGGTTGATGGTCGAGGTGGTCTTGCCGACCCCGCCCTTCTGGTTGCACATCGCGATGATCTTCGCGGGGCCGTGCTCGTGGGCGGGGCGGGGAGCGGGGAACCGCGGCATCGGGCGGCCGGTCGGCCCGACCCGCTCGCGCCGCTGCGTCGCCGGATCCGGCGCGAGGGTGGCCGCGTACTCGGGATCCGGCTCTATTTCCGCGTCGGGGTCGAAGCCGTCCTCGAAGCGAAGTTCGTCGTCGATGCCGTACGGGTCGTCGATCTCGACGTCGCCGGTCCACGCACCGCTGGTCACAACCGTTCCTCCTCGACCGCTCCCTCCGGCGAGCGCCGCCGTCTGCGGGTCGGCGTATGTGGATTCGCTCACCTGCCGGTCATCCTCCCAAGTGCTTGCGGGGCGAGGCCCCCGACGGTGCCCCGACAGCAAGTGTCCACCGTGGCGGCGTCAATTGTCGACCTATGTATTCATCGTCCTGACGCCAGGGCGACTCGACTCTAGGCGGGACCCTCCAATTACAGCAAGGAGACGTCGCTCTGGTGGCGCAACGCGCGCAGGGGAACGAGATTTCGTCGACAAATCATCATCACGGGACGGTCTCGGTCAACTTGTTGGACCTTGGATGAGTCCTGATGGCCCGTCAGAAACCGGTGGACGAAGCGAGGCGGCCGCAAGCTGATGCACGGCACCGCGAGTTAATGCCTGCCTGTAGATCCACATCTGCCCTTAAGGGCACGTTTCGCTTACGAACCCTATCCGGGGGTGGTCCGAGGCTGTACAAGTATGGCAGCCCGCGCTGGATACGCGGGTCGCCGCTGACGCTAGTCGGCGCGCACCTAGGAGGGGTAAGGGTAAATGGATCTGACGAAGCTCGGTCGTTCCGAGCGCGTCCTGGCGATCGTCGGGCTGCTCGCATTCATCGACAGTTTCCTGCCGTGGTATTCGGTGAGCTTCAAGGGCGAACTGGGGGTCATCGCCGGCGGCAGCGTCTCCGGCAATGCGTGGGATGTCGGCTTCTGGGCGTGGTTCCCGATGCTGCTGCTGCTCGCGGTCGCCGTGCTGCTGGTGCTGCCGGCGTTCGGGCAGAACGTCAGCGTCCGCGGCGGCTACGCCAGCTTCGGCGCGGCTTCGCTGCTCGCCACCATCATTGTGTTGATTCGCTGGCTGAGCTACCCGACGGTGTCGGACGCCTACGGGTCCGCGGGGGCGGACTTCGGCACCTACATCGGCCTGGTGCTCGCCATCGTCGCGACCGTTTTCGCATATCTCGGATTCACCGCCGCCGGCGGCACGCTCAACAACATCGGCGCGGCTTTCAAGGGACAGCAGCAGCCGCAGGAGGCCGGGTACGCCCCGCCGGCCGGCGGCTATGTCCCGCCCGCTTCCGGATACGCGCAGCCGGGCGACCAGCCCCCGACGTGGGGGCAGCAGCCGCCGCAGCAGTAATCGTGAGAGGAATCCGTCGGGACGCCCACGTATCCCGTTTTCCCGCCGGATAAGAGCTCTCATATAGCCCTGAGCAAAAGACCGGCCCGCGCTCGTGAATCCGAGCGCGGGCCGGTCTCGTTAGCTCGAAAGATCTAGATCGGCGCGATTCTTCCGATCGTCTCCCGCCTGCTTAGGCCAAGACCTCGTCGAGCTTGAGCGAGGGAAGCCCGTGCGCCTCGGCGACGGGGGCGTAGGTGACCTCGCCGGCGTGCGTGTTCAGGCCGAGCGCGAGCGCGTGGTCGGCGCGGCAGGCTTCCCGCCAACCCTTGTTCGCCAGCTCCAGCGCGTAAGGCAGGGTCACGTTGGTCAGCGCGTAGGTCGAGGTGTTCGCCACCGCGCCGGGCATGTTCGCGACGCAGTAGAACACTGACTCGTGCACCCGGAACGTCGGCTCGGCGTGCGTGGTCGGCCGCGAGTCCTCGAAGCAGCCGCCCTGGTCGATCGCGACGTCCACCAGCACCGAACCCGGCTTCATCCGGGAGACCAGCTCGTTGCTCACCAGCTTGGGCGCCTTGGCTCCGGGAATCAGCACCGCGCCGATCACCAGGTCCGCCTCCAGCACCGCGCGCTCAAGCGTGAACGCGTTGGAAGCCAGCGTCTTGATCTGGTTGCCGAAGACCTTCTCCGCCTCGCGCAGCTTCGCGATGTCGCGGTCGAGCAGCGTCACCTCGAAGCCCATCCCGGCCGCGATCGTCGTCGCGTGCCAGCCGGAGACGCCCGCGCCGATCACGACCGCCTTTGCCGGGGCCACGCCGGGCACGCCGCCGGGCAGCACCCCGCGGCCGCCCGAGAAGCGCATCAGGTTGTACGCGCCGACCTGCGGAGCCAGCCGGCCGGCGACCTCGGACATCGGGGCGAGCAGCGGCAGCGAGCCGTTCGGCAGCTGCACCGTCTCGTACGCGATCGCCGTGACGCCCGCCTTCAGCAGCGCGTCGGTGCACTCGCGCGAGGCGGCCAAGTGCAGATAGGTGAACAGGGTCTGGTCGCGCCGGATGCGGTGGTACTCGCTCGCCACCGGCTCCTTGACCTTCAGGATCAGGTCACCCGTCGCCCACACCTCGTCGGCGCTCGGCAGGATCTCGGCCCCGGCGGCGGCGAAGTCCGCGTCCGGGATCGAGGAGCCGACTCCGGCCTGGGCCTCGACGAACACCTCATGTCCTGCGCGGGTCAGCTCGTGGACACCCGCCGGGGTGATCGCGACCCGGTACTCGTGGTTCTTGACTTCGCGGGGAATACCGACCTTCACGGCGTATCGTCCTTTGAGCGAAAACGACTATGAAACGACTATGTCGGAGAAACCGTGCCGAACCGGGACGAGCCGGTTGCCGGTTGTGGAAATCCTAATCCGCGGATGCCCTGTGCCATGGTCAAAGCGGCCTTACACGCTGCGTCGGGTTTGCGGCAAGCCCGGACGGAGTGTCGCCTCGCAAGCTCTTGCTCTATGGAAAAGACCGCCCCCGGCCTTGGATTCGAAGGCCGAGGGCGGATCTGTGTCGCACACGTTAAAAAGCGCGCCGCCTAGAACGGTCGCGCGGCCCACGGCGCGTCGGCGGGGCGCAGCGAGTCGAGGCCCTCCGGACGGCTGCGCGCCGCAGCCAACGCCAGCACGCCGACGACGGTGGCCGCGGTGCCGACCTGCCCGGCCAGCACCGCCTGGAGCAGGTCCTCGAACGGGACCCACTCCTGCTGCATGTCGGCCTCCTCGTCCTCGCGGTCGTGGGAGTCGCCGTCCACGGTCTCGACGCCGCGCGCCAGGTACACCCGGCTCGCCTCGTTCGAGGAGCCCGCCGTGTTGTAGAAATCCGCGAGCACGCGCCAGTCCGCCGCCCGCAGATCCGTCTCCTCCCACAGCTCCCGCTGTGCGGCCTCCAGCGGAGCCTCGCCGTCACCACGCTTGTCGTGTAGCCCAGCCGGCAGTTCGACCAGCCGGTGCCGCACCGGATGCCGATACTGCGTAATGACGAGCACCCGATCCGCGTCGTCGAGCGCCAGAATCGCTACCGCGCCAGGATGCAGCGTGTATTCACGGTTCTGTGCCTTACCCGACGGCATGCGTACCCGGTCGCGCCGGTATGTGGTGATCGCACCGATTGCAAGGTCCTCGGTGAGCTCAACCGGCCATTCCTCGGGGCTGTCCGCCAATGTGAAAGGCATGCTGGAGATCTTACGCGGCGTCATGCGCGCGGCGGCTCGGCGCGTTAGCCGCGCTGCTTGCCACCGCCGCTGTTGCCACTCCCGCTACCGCTACCGCCACCGCTGCCGTTGCGTCGCGCGACCGCCGCGGCGACCAGGCCGACGAACAGCGGGTGCGGCCGGGTCGGCCGGGAACGCAGCTCCGGGTGCGCCTGCGTGGCCACGAAGTACGGATGCGTCTCACGCGGCAGCTCGATGAACTCGACCAGCCGGCCGTCCGGAGATGTACCCGAGAAGACCAGGCCCCCGGCCGCGATCTTCTCCCGGTAGTCGTTGTTGACCTCGTAGCGGTGCCGGTGCCGCTCCTCGATCTTCGCCTCGCCGTACAGCTCGCGCACGATCGAGCCCTCGGCCAGCTCCGCGGGGTACAGGCCAAGGCGCATCGTGCCGCCGAGGTCGCCGCCGCCGGCGAGGATGTCGACCTGGTCCTTCATCGTCGAGATGACCGGGTGCTCGGTGCTCTCGTCGAACTCGCTGGAGCCCGCGCCGTCCAGGCCGGACAGGTGCCGGGCGGCCTCGATCACCATGCACTGCAGGCCCAGGCACAGGCCCAGGGTCGGCAGCTTGTGCTCGCGCGCGTACTTCACCGCGTTGATCTTGCCCTCGATGCCGCGCACTCCGAAGCCGCCGGGGATGCACACCGCGTCGACGTCCTTGAGCTGCTTGGCCGCGCCCGCGTCGCTCTCGCAGGTGTCGGAGGCCACCCACTTGATCTTGACCCGCGCGTCGTTCGCGAACCCGCCCGCGCGCAGCGCCTCGGTCACCGACAGGTAGGCGTCCGGCAGGTCGATGTACTTGCCGACCAGCGCGACGGTCACCTCGTGCTTGGGCTTGTGCACCCGGCGCAGCAGGTCGTCCCAGGCGTGCCAGTCCACGTCCCGGAACGGCAGGTCGAGGCGGCGCACCACGTAGGCGTCCAGGCCCTCGGCGTGCAGCACCTTCGGGATGTCGTAGATCGACGGCGCGTCGGCCGCGGTGGCCACCGCCTCCTCGTCCACGTCGCACATCAGCGAGATCTTGCGCTTGATCGAGTCCGGGATCGGCCGGTCCGCGCGGCACACGATCGCGTCCGGCTGGATGCCGATGGAGCGCAGCGCGGCCACCGAGTGCTGGGTCGGCTTGGTCTTCAGCTCGCCGGACGGGCCGATGTACGGCACCAGGGAGATGTGCAGGAAGAAGCAGTTGCCGCGGCCGATCTCGTGGCGCACCTGCCGGGCCGCCTCGAGAAACGGCAGCGACTCGATGTCGCCGACGGTGCCGCCGATCTCGGTGATCACGATATCGACCGGGGCGCCGTCCACCTCCACCGCGTCCATGGCCAGGATGCGGGCCTTGATCTCGTTGGTGATGTGCGGGATGACCTGCACCGTGTCGCCGAGGTACTCGCCGCGCCGCTCCTTGGCGATCACCGAGGAGTACACCTGGCCGGTGGTCACGTTCGCGAAGCCGTGCAGATCGGTGTCGAGGAACCGCTCGTAGTGGCCGATGTCCAGGTCGGTCTCGGCGCCGTCGTCTGTGACGAACACCTCGCCGTGCTGGAACGGGTTCATGGTGCCCGGATCGACGTTGAGATACGGATCCAGCTTCTGCATGGTGACCCGTAGCCCGCGCGCCTTGAGCAGCGCGCCGAGGCTGGACGCGGTCAACCCCTTGCCGAGCGAGGAGGCGACGCCCCCCGTGACGAAGAGATGCTTGGTCGGGCGTCCGGAAGGTTTCCTCTGGGCTGCGGAACGGCTGGACACTGCCAACGTGGGGCTCCCGTGGTCGTTGCGAGCGAGTGGCCGGGTGGGGGTCGGCCGGTCATCCACGGGCTACCAGCTTAACAGGCGAATGTTGCGCTTCCGGTTACGTCGCGGGCAAATCCAGCCTTGCGGGTGCCGCGCGCCCCCCGGCTGTCCGCCAATTGGACAGAACTGTTCGCGGTTGGCGGCGCTGGTCGGGTCGTCGCTAGGCTGACCAGGACGATCGACGGGACGGGAGGTGGCCGCGATGGCTGTGCGCGCGGTACGTGGGGCCGTACAGGTGGACGGGGACGAGCGGCAGCTCGTCCTCAAGGCGACCACCGAGCTGGTGAGCGCTTTATTCGAGGCCAACGGCTTCACCGCCGAGGACGTCATCTCCATGATCTTCACCTCCACCCCGGACCTGACCAGCGAGTTCCCCGCGCTGGCAGCGCGGGAGCTGGGCCTGGTGGACACGCCGCTGCTGTGCGCCGCGGAGATCGCCGTGCCGGGGGCGTTGCCGCGGGTCGTGCGGATCCTGGCGCATGTCGAGACGCTGCGGTCGAAGCAGGAGATCCAGCATGTCTACCTCGGCGGGGCTACCGCGCTGCGCCGGGATATCGCACAGTAGCGAGCATGCGTACAGCCGCGGTCATCGGGACCGGTTTGATCGGTACATCGGTAGCGCTCGCCCTAACGCGCCGCGGCGTGGCCGTGTATCTGTCGGACCGCGATGAGTCCGCGCTACGCACCGCCGCCTCGCTCGGCGCGGGAGACGTATCGGAGCCATCGGCGCCCGTGGATCTCGCGGTGGTTGCGGTACCGCCGGCTCACGTTGCAACCGTGCTCGCGGATGTGCAGCGACGCGGGCTCGCCTCCGCATACACGGACGTCGCCTCGGTCAAGGCCGGTCCGCAGAACGCGGCCGCGGCGCACGGAGTGGACCAGAAGTCCTACATCGGCGGGCATCCGCTGTCGGGGCGCGAGACCGCCGGGCCGCTGGGCGCGCGGGCCGACCTGTTCGACGGCCGTCCCTGGGTACTCACCCCGACCGCGGAGACCGGCCGCGACGCGCTCAACCGGGCGCTGGAACTGATCTCGCTGTGCGGCGCGGTCCCGGTCGTGATGGACGCCGCCGATCACGACCACGCGGTCGCGCTGATCTCGCACACCCCGCACGTCGTCTCGGCGATCATGGCCGCGCGCCTCGAGCACGCCTCGGAGGACGCCGCGCGGATCGCCGGGCCCGGGGTGCGCGACGTGACCAGGATCGCCGCCGGGGACCCGCAGCTGTGGCAGGAAATCCTCTCCGCGAACGCGACCGCGGTCGCCGACGTGCTGGAGGAGTACGCGGCCGATCTGAACGCGGCGGTCGGCGCGCTACGCGAACTGACCGCGCAGGACGCCGACAAGCAGGCCGCGGCGCGTGAAGCGCTCGTCTCGCTGCTGCGGCGCGGCAACGCCGGACAGTCCCGCATCCCCGGCAAGCACGGATCGCCGCGCGCGGTCTACGCCGCGGTTCCCGTCGTCATCAGCGACGCGCCCGGCGAACTGGCTCGGCTGTTCGCCGCGGCGGGAGCGGCCGGAGTCAACATCGAGGACGTGCGGATCGAGCACTCGCCCGGCCAGCCGGTCGGCCTGGTCACGCTCCAGGTCGCGCCCGAGTCGGCCGAACCGCTGACCGCGCGGCTGACCGAGCGCGGCTGGACCGTGCGGAGCTGACCGCCGCGTTGACCGCCGCGACCTGACGCCCCGTCAGCACCGATACCCTTTATCTCCGTCCGGGGGTCGGGTCCGAGGAGAAAAGCGTGGTGCCTAGGTGACTGACAAGGCGATCGTGGTCGCGGTGGACGGGCCGTCCGGCTCGGGAAAGTCGAGCGTGTCCAAGGGCGTGGCACGCAGACTCGGCCTCCGCTACCTCGACACCGGTGCCCAGTACCGCGCGATGACGTGGTGGATGCTGCACAACGGCGTCGACGTAACCGACCCGCAGGCGGTCGCCGCGGCGTGCGTTAAGCCGATCATTGTCTCCGGTACGGACCCCGACGAGCCGTCGATCAGCGTGGACGGCGAGGACGTCGGAACGCAGATCCGCACTGCCGAGGTCACCGCCGCCGTCTCCGCGGTCGCCGGAGTGCAGCCGGTGCGTGATCGGCTTATCGGATTGCAGCGGCAGATCATCGCCGCCGCGCTCGCCGAGTCCGGCGGCGTCGTCGCCGAGGGCCGCGACATAGCGGACGTGGTGTATCCGAGTGCGGAAAGCAAGATCTTCCTGACCGCGTCCCCCGAGGCCAGGGCCGCGCGGCGCAGCGCCGAACTCGGCGCGGTCGCCACCGGCGGCGCGGTGACCACCCTCGCCGACCTGGCCAGGCGCGACGCCGAGGACGCCAAGACCACTCGTCCGCACGAGGCCGCCCCTGGCGCGATCGTCGTCGACGCGACCCACCTGACCCTCGCTCAGGTGATCGAGCGCGTCGTCGAACTCGTCGAGGCAGCGCGGGGATGACCACGCCGACGAACGCGCCCGCGGCCGGCCCGGCGCCCGCCACGACGGCTGTCCGCGTCGTGCCGCCCGCGCACGCGGCGCGTCGCGCCCGCCGGATCGGACCCTTCGTGCTGCGGCCGTTCTGGAAGATCAGGCTGCACGGAGCCGAGTACGTGCCCGCCTCCGGCCCGGTCATCCTGGCCGGCAACCACAGCAGCTTCCTGGACGGCCCGTTGATCGTCGGGCTCGCACCGCGGCCGGTGCACTTCATGGTCAAGCGCGAGATGTTCCGCGGCGTGATCGGCTCGGCGCTGCACTGGCTCGGCCAGATCAGCGTGGACCGGCACGGCGCCGACCGGGCCGCGATCCAGGCCGCGCTCGGCGTGCTGGAACAAGGCGGCGTACTCGGAGTGTTCCCCGAAGGCACGCGTTCGGCGGAGGACTTCGCGACCATGCACAATGGTCTTGCGTACTTCGCGCTGCGTTCGAGGGCGCCCGTGGTGCCGGTGGCCTGCCTCGGTGCGGGTACACGCGGCACGACGATCGGCTCGCTGCCCAGGCTGCGCGCGCGTCTCGACGTGGTGTACGGCCCGCCGATCGACCTCGGACGCGGAACCGGACGTAAGGCCGTCGCGGCTGCCAGCGAGCAGCTGCGTGACGCACTGCGCGGGCACATCGAGCAGGCACGCCGCGAAACCGGCCATGCCTGACGCCGCGACGCGGTAATGACGTATTGATCTAGGTAATCGGTAAGGACGAACTGGCGATGACTGTGGACCACGACGCGTTCGACGACGACCTCGACGCGCCGTTCGACCCGAGCGAGTTCGTCGACGAATTCGGCAACGCCGAACCGCTGCCCGCCGAACTCGGCGACGAGGACGAGGAGGCCGGCGCCTCGGCTCCGCTGCCGGTGCTGGCCATCGTCGGCCGCCCGAACGTCGGCAAGTCGACCCTGGTCAACCGGATCCTCGGCCGGCGCGAAGCGGTCGTGCAGGACGTGCCGGGCGTCACCCGCGACCGGGTGTACTACGAGGCGAACTGGGCCGGGCGCCGGTTCACCGTGGTGGACACCGGCGGCTGGGAGGTCGACGTCGAGGGCATGGAGGCCCGGGTCGCCGAGCAGGCCGAGATCGCGGTCGAGCTGGCCGACGCGGTCATCCTCGTCGTGGACGCCACGGTCGGCATGACCAACACCGACGAGGCCTTCGTCAAGGTGCTGCGGCGCACGAAGAAGCCGGTGATCCTGGCCGCGAACAAGGTGGACAACCAGCAGCAGGAGGCCGAGGCGTACGCGCTGTGGTCGCTCGGCCTCGGCGAACCGCACCCGGTCTCCGCCATGCACGGCCGCGGCTCCGGCGACCTGCTCGACGCCGCGCTCGAAGCGCTGCCCGAGCCGCCGCGCGAGGGCTTCGGCGCGGGCGGCCTCGGCGGGCCGCGCCGGGTCGCACTGGTCGGCAAGCCCAACGTCGGCAAGTCCTCGCTGCTCAACAAGCTGGCCGGCGAGGACCGTGTGGTCGTCGACTCGGTGGCGGGCACCACCCGCGACCCGGTGGACGAACTGGTCGAGCTCGGCGGCAAGACCTGGCGCTTCGTGGACACGGCGGGCATCCGGCGCCGGGTGCACCAGACCTACGGCGCGGACTTCTACGCCTCGCTGCGCACCGCCGCCGCGATCGAGAAGGCGGAGGTCGCGGTCGTGCTGATCGACGCCAGCGACGCGCTCACCGAGCAGGACTCCCGGATCATCTCCAAGGTCGCCGAGGCCGGCCGCGCCCTGGTGCTGGCCTACAACAAGTGGGACCTGCTCGACGAGGAGCGCCGCTTCTACCTGGAGCGGGAGATCGAGAAGGACCTGGTGCAGGTGACCTGGGCGCCGCGGGTGAACATCTCCGCGCGCACCGGCCGGCACATGGAGAAGCTGGTGCCCGCGCTCGAGGCCGCGCTCGAAGGCTGGGCCACGCGCATCCCCACGGCGAAGCTCAACTCGTTCCTCGGCTCGCTGGTCGCGGAGCACCCGCATCCGGTGCGCGGCGGAAAGCAGCCGCGTATCCTGTTCGGCACCCAGGTCGGGACGCGGCCGCCGCGCTTCGTGCTGTTCGCCTCGGGCTTCCTCGACGCCGGATACCGCCGGTTCATCGAGCGGCGGCTGCGCGAGGAGTTCGGCTTCGTCGGCTCGCCGATCGAGATCTCGGTGCGCGTGCGCGAGAAGCGGCCGCGCAACAGGAAGTAGGCCCGTTTCGAAACGTCGAGTGCCCCGCCGCGGTCCGTAGAGGTCCGTGGCGGGGCACTCGCCGCGACTAGTACGCGGCGGTTAGTAGGCGGCGGTGAACCGGCGGCCGACGTGCTCGCGCTTCTCCACCTCGTCGACCAGCACGATCGCGTAGTCCTCGGCCGAGATGTTGCTGTTGCCCTCGGCGTCCGCGACCAGGTAGTCGTC
>NZ_DASRGV010000200.1:0-9643 GCF_035650855.1 Actinocrinis sp.
TCATCGAGCAGATGCCCGCGCTGCACCACCTGCCGCCGCCCGACGGGATCTCGCGCATCGCGATCGAGCGCTTCAGCCCCTACTTCGACCGGCCCGACCTCGGCTTCGCGAACCTGCGCCCGGCCGCGCAGTACCTGATGAACTACGACCTTCCGGAGTCGGAGCTGCTCGACCTCGGCTACGTGTTCGCCGCGCAGAACCAGGGCATCGACGAAGCGGTCGGCGAGCGGTTGCGCGGCGCGGTGGAGGCCTGGCGGCGCGCGTTCGCCCGAAGCCGGCTCTCCCAGACCGACCTGGGCGCCGAGATCCTGCTGGTCAGCCGGCGCGCCGGGTTCGACTGGACCACGCTGCGCCTGACCGACCCGATGCAGGTCGCCGCGTTCCGGCTGCTCGAGCAGCCGCACACCGCGCCCGGCCTGGCCGGCAAGCTCGCCGACGCAGGATTCGAGCGCGGCGTCGACGAGGTGTGCCGCCTGCTGGACGACTGGCGGCGGCTCGGCCTGGTGTTCACGGACGCGGGTTACTACGTACACGTCGCGCCCGACTCGAAGAACCAGGACCTGATGCGCATCGACGTGAGCGAACCCGAACCCGCACCCGAGCCCGAACCACAATCCGAACCCCAGCCCGAACCCGCGCCGGTAGGAGCTTCCTGATGAGTGTCGCGACGACTGCCGCGGCGCAGCCCGCCGCTCTCGGCGAGCCGCTCGCGCTCACCCTGTGGCGAGAGCACGACGAGGAGGTGCTCGGCCTCGGGCTGCCCGCTCTCGCCATGGGCCGGCGCGACGCGCTCGCCGCGAGCGGCGACGGCGAGCGCGGGGGCGATCCGGCCGCCCTGGTCGAAGGCCTGTTCCGCGACGGCCTGCGCCGCGTGGCCTTCAGCCACCCGGTGGATCTGACCGGCGGCATGGACGAGCCGACGCTGGTGCGTGCGATGCTCCTGCTGCGCGAGCTGACCAGCTGGGGGGTCGCCGTCGACTGGAGGCTGCGGCCGGGGGAGCACACCGAGGTCTGGCGCCGGCTCAACCACCTGTATCCGCCCGCCGAACTGATCGGGCAGCCGGACGCGCAAGAGGCGCTCGACACGTGGCGCGAGACGTTCTACCTGTGCAAGTGCGTGTATCGGCGCGGCCCGGGCTTCATCGAGGTGCGTGACCGGCGCAATGGCACGCTCTCGCGCTTCGTCATCGACGACCCGGCGTATCTGGCCGCCGTCGAGGCCCTGATCGGCGGGGCACCGGCGGCGAGCGTGCCGGCCGGGATCCTGGAGGACTTCGCCGCGGAAGGGTTGGCCGGAATCGCCGGCGGTTCAGCCTGGTGGCTGCCGTACCGGGTGCGTCGCTGGCCATGGCCCTCGATGATCGTGTGACCGCGTGAGTCTGACCGCGTGACCGGCTCCGCCGCGCAGGCCCGTGCCCGCGCGGCGGAGCCGCAGCACGTATTAGGGCCCTGCTGCACTCAGATCGGCGAGGCCGGCCCCTGTGGCGGCGAGATCGGCGAGCCCGGGCGCTGCCGCCGGTGACGCGGCCGCCGACCCAGGCCGCAGGTCGGACCGCGCTCGCAGCTCGGCGGCCGCCTCGGCCACAACTTCGGCCAGCGGCCGCTCAGCCTGCACTGCCGCCAACGCTGCCGCCGCGCTCAGCTCCAGCGGCCGGCCGCCGCATAGCGCGACAAGCTCGTCCACAGCCGGCGCCTGCCCGGCGCAGCGCCGCTCGCCGAGCCGCCGCGTCACCAGTTCGCGAGCTTCCCGCGGACCGAGCACGTCCAGTGCGACCGGGTGCGCCCCCTCGACCGCGATCAGGTCGGTGAGTTGTTCCCGGCTGGTGATGAGGGTGAGGCAGGGTCCGGTGCCGGGAAGCAGCGGGCGAACTTGCTCGTAGTCGAGGGCGTTGTCGAGCACGATCAACACCCGGCGGCCGGCGAGCAGGCTGCGGTAGAGGGCGGAGCGCTCCTGCTCGTCGGCCGGGATCATCGCCGAGCTGAGGCCGAGGGCGCGGAGGAACCAGCGCAGCGCCTCGGCGGCCGTCACCGGCTGGCGCGAGCGGTCGTGGGCGCACAGATCCACGTACAGCTGCGCGTCGGGAAACCGGTCGAGATTGCGATGCGACCAGTGCAGCGCAAGCGCGGTCTTGCCGATCCCGGCCGCGCCGCTGATCGCGACGACCGCGGGCGCGCCGCTCGGCCCGCCAGCTCCGTCCGATCCGTCAGTTCCCCCCGCTTTGCCCGATCCCTCACTTCCGCCCCGTCCGTTCGCTCTGCCGAATCCCCCCTCCGTGCTCTCACCCGCCGCCAGCGCCTCATCGATCAGGAGAAGTTCGCGAGCGCGCCCCGCGAACAGCCGCGGCGCAGCGGGCAACTGCCGCGGCGCGGTCACCGGGTAGGCGCGCGGGTGCATCGCGGCCGGGGCGGGGACGGGCGCGCTGAGCGTCGGGTCGCCGAGCAGGATCTGCTGGTGGAAGCTCTGCAGAGCCGGGCTCGGATCGGCGCCGAGCTCCTCGGCGAGGCGGGCCCGCAGCCGCTGGTAGTGCTGCAGCGCGTCAGCCTGCCGTCCGCAGCGCAGCAGGGCGAGCATGAGCTGCCCGGCAAGGCGTTCGTCCAGCGGATGCTCGCGCGCCCAGAACGACAGCTCCGCCAGGATCGCGCCGTGCAGGCCGTTGCGCAGGTGCAGATCGGTGAGGTCGCGCTGGGCCGCGTGCCGCTCCTGGCTCAGCCTCGCGCGGACACCGTTGAGATACGGCGTGTCCTGCGCCCCGAGCGCGTCGCCGCGCCACTGCGCCAGCGCCCGCTCGAACAGCGAGATCGCGCGGCGATCGTCGGTCTCGGCGCGCGCCTCGCGCACCAGCGCACGGAACTTGTGCACGTCGATCAGCTGCTCGTCCACGCTGAGCAGGTAGCCGTTCGACCGCCGGACGATCGAGACGTCCTTGATCGTGCGAAGCGCCCGCCGCAGCAGGGAGACGTAGGTCTGCACCGTGTGCCGCGGCCGGTCGGGCAGCCGGCCGTCGCCCCAGACCCGATCGAGCAGCTGGTCGGCCGTCACCGGCCGGTTCGCCTGGAGCAGCAGCGCCGCCAGCACCCCCTGCCCCCGCGCCGGCCCGACGTTGACGACCGCGCCGCCGACGTGCACTTCCACGGGGCCGAGCACGTTGAAGCGCAGCTCGGAATCAGGCATCGAGTTTCCCACCCTTCTGATCTGTCCGCGGGCGGGAGCCGACGGCATCCGCGCCCCGGGGCCGAGGCTCCGGGTCGGTCGCGCAGCGATCAGCGGTCCGGCCGGCGGACGCACCATGCGCACACCGTCACAGCCGGCGTGGTGAGAGGAGGCGGCTCGACGGTCGCCCATCGCTCACCGGTACGGCCCCTCCGCCCGGGTGCGCGTGAAACAGACGGCCGCAGTCCGTCGTGTGGACTTGCTGAATCCGGCCGTCGCGAGATACGCATCGCGTCTTTAGGAGTGGACTCCTATACAGCACCCCCTGACACTGCGCGCGAACGACAGTTTCATCTCGCCGGCCAGCAGACGGTCCGAAAACGCGCAGGTCGCCGATGCCGCGCGCCTGCCTGTTCGGCCGCTACCGTCCTTCACAGTGTGCTGTGATTATTCCTCAACGCAAGATTTGATCGCGTCTTCTGCCCGAACGGGCATCCGGGAAACGGGCACGGGAACGCAGCACACTGAGTGTTCGTTGCCACGGAGACGGTGCTTGGGCGGGAGGCGGCGGTGAAAGAGTTCGAAGACCGTTTGGCGGCGGTGGCGCGCATGCAGGCGGACCTGCTGGAGCTGGTACACCGCAGCACCCTGGACATCGTGGCTGCGCGCAAACGGCTCGACGAGCGGATCGAGGACCTCGAAACAGCCGAAAGCCGGATCACCGAACAGCACCGCGCCGCCGCCGCAGCCGGCGAAGAGGAGGCCGACCTTCTCCAGGACCAGTCCGTGCGTACCCGGCAACGCATCCAGGAGTTGCGTGAGGACCTCGACGGACTGCGCGGCGCCGAGGATCTGCTGACCGCGCGGGCCGCGCAGATGCAGGACCAGATCACCGACTTCCGCAACACGATGGAGCTGGTCTCCGCGAAAGTCGTCGCCGCCCGCACCTCGGCCGTCACCGCCGAGGCCCTGGACACGCTGCGCGACGCGCTGACCTATATCGAGCTCGTCGTCGCCGAGCCGGGACGACGACGAGCCGAGCGAGGCAAGGTGACGATCAAACCCGCCCCACCGCGACCCGCCCCACCGCGACCCGCCCCACCCGCCAGCCAACCCCCGACCCGAGACGCCGGCTCTTAAGCCCCGCTCGACGACCCCTGCGGCCCCGAGCCGTGCGGTGCGGTGTGCGCCGCGCCGGGCGGGAGCGGCGCGCCTTCAGAAGTCCAGTTCCTCCTCGGGCACCAGGTGCATCGCCGCCTCCTCCGCGCTCGCGGCGCCGGCGTCGATCCCCACGTCAGAGGCGATCAGATCCGACTCGTCGTCCTCGTGCGCGCCCTCGTCCGGCGCGACCAGCCGCCCGGAGCGGAACTCGCCCGCTTCCGGGTCGATCGGCTCGCCCTCGCCGCCCGGCAGGTCGCCTATCTCCTCCGGCTCCTCGGCCCCCACGTCGGGTACCTCCTGGGCCAGCCGCTCGTCGAGGCTCTCGCCGTCACGCTGCTCCGCCGCGGTGATGCCGGTCTTTGTGGCGCCCAGCGGCTTTTCCGGCGGCGAATACCCTTCGTCGAGCACATCGTCGTAATCGCGCTCGTCCAGCGCGTCCTCGAGGTCCAGCGGCGCCGCGTCGGCTTGCTCCTCGTTCTCCGGCTGGTAGACGTCGTCTCCCATGGGCTGGTCGGCCATGCTCGCCTCCCTGTTTGGCGGTCCACGGTGGGTCAGCACCAGCGGTACTACCCCATGTGCCTGAGATCAACATCCCGCAGCGCTTTGGTCCCGAGCGGCCCTTGCGCCACGCAGACGCAACAGGAATGCAACAACGCGGGGACAGGCTGGCCGCATCGCCGGCGAATCAGAACACGCAGTCACCGGCGGCCGCGAAGCCGCCCTCCACAGTGCTCTTGTCCGATCGTCCCCGGCGCCACCCCGAATCACGAACGATCATTGGAGAGACCGTGCGGCGGACTGTGATGAAGCACATTGCGATGGCCGCCGCGGCCTCGGTCGCCCTGTGGTTGCCGCCGTCCCGAGCCCAAGCCGACCCGCCGCGGTTCGGGCAGCTGCCGGTGATGGGCTACAACACCTGGTACCAGTTCGGCGCCGGGGCGACCGAGAGCGCGGTGCTCACCCAGGCCGACGATCTGGTCAGCAGCGGGCTCGCTGCCGCGGGGTACGACACCGTGAACCTCGACGACGGCTGGATGGCCTCATCGCGGGCCGCCGACGGATCGCTGACCTGGAATACCGCTAGATTCCCGCACGGCATCCCGTGGCTGGCCGGCCAGATCCACGCTCTAGGCCTGAAGTTCGGGATATACGAGGCCATCGGCACCCGCACCTGCCAGAACCTGCCGGGCAGCGGCGGCGCGACCGCCTCGGCCAGCCACTACGCGCAGGACGCCCAAACCTTCGCGGGCTGGGGCGTGGACTTCGTGAAGATCGACGAGTGCGGCGGCCTGCCTTCCGGCACCACCCTCAGCTCCCTGACAACGGCGTTCCGGCAGTACGGAGCGGACCTGCGCGCGGCCGACCGCAGCGTGGTCTACAGCGAGGAACTGCCCATCTACGTGCTCGGCCAGCCCGGCTTCACCCAGGCCGTGCAGTCCTCCTCCGCCTTCGCGAACATGTGGCGGGTCGCGGCCGACGAATCGCCGGCGAACCCCGCGTCGACCACGATCCTCGGCCACCTGGCCGCGGACCTGCACTTGCACGCCTTCGCCGGCCCCGGCCACTGGAACGACCTGGACATGCTGGTGCCCGGCTCGCCCGCCGCGCACCCCTTCGGCTGGTCACTCGCCGACGAGCAGAGCCAGCTGTCCGTCTGGGCCGAGGAAGCCAGCCCGCTGCTTATCTCCACCGACCTGACCACACTCACCGCCGAAGAGCTCGCCGCGCTGAAGAACCCGGACGTCATCGCGATCGACCAGAGCGGATCGCAGCCCGCCGCCGCCGTCACCACCGCCGGCGGAAACCTGGAGGCGGTGTTCAAGAAGGCCGACGGCGGCACCGCGGTCCTGCTGGCGAACCTGGCAACGTCCACCATCTCCGGCACCTTCACCCTCTCCCAGCTCGGCATCACCGCCACCCAGGCCACCGGCTACAACGTCTGGAAGAACCACACCACCACCTTCAGCGCCGTCGCCGTGACCCTCCCGGCGGGACAGACCGAAACCCTGGTGATCAAGCCCGTCAACTGACGCCGCCACGCGCCCGCGGCACCGCGCCACAACCCACCGCATCACGCGGCGCCCTACCCACAACCAAGGAGCCTTCATGCAACGACCACGCCCACGCATCCACGTCCTCTTATCCGCCACCGCCACCGCGCTGACCATCGCCGTCGGCGCCGCCGACCCTGCCGCGGCCGCAGCGCTACCCGACGCGCCGGCCCACGTCCGTCCCATGAGCAGCTGCGCCGGAAGCGGTCAGTCAGGCGGTCAGGTGACACAGGCGACCGTGCTCGCACGTGCCCAGGTCTGGGTCAACCAGAACATCCCGTACACGCAGACCTGCCAGGACGATCCGGGCGGCTACTACCGGGAAGACTGCTCCGGCTTCATCTCGATGGCGTGGGAGCTGACCAGCTCTCTGATAACCACCGAGTTCAACCCGTCCTACGATGGCGGCGATTCGCGGTTCCAGGCCGTCAGCCCCGCGGCGCTGATACCGGGCGACGCGCTGGTACACGATGACTCGGGCAACGCGGGCGACAGCGGCGAGCACCACATCATGCTGTTCGTCGGCTGGAGCTCAGACGACAACGGAGCCCACCGGTACGCGAACGTCCAGCAGGAGAGCACGTTCGGCGTCGGCACCATCGCCGCCAGCGACGTCGACCTGTCCGGCGGCTACTGGACCCCGATCCACTACGTGAACATGGTCCAGGCGTCCTCCCGCATCGGCGTGCTGACCATGGACAACCACGCGCTGGTCAAGGAGGGCTCCCTCTCAGCCTCCTGGGTGACCGAGAACAGCGGCGTCGTCCAGATCGTCGTGGCCGACAACCGGATCGGCATCGTCACGACGGCCGGCTCGGCGTACGTGAAGGAAGGCGGCCTCTCAGCCCCCTGGGTGCACGAGCTCGACGGGGTACGCGACCTCGCGCTGACCGGCACCCGCGTCGGCGTCGTGACCACGGCCGGTTCGGCGTACGTCAAGGAGGGCTCCCTCTCAGCCTCCTGGGTACACGAGCTCGACGGCGTCGCGCACATAGCACTCGGCGGCAACCGGGTCGGCGTACTGACGACGAACGGTTCGGCGTACGTCAAAGACGGCGACCTGTCGGCGGCGTGGGTGCACGAACTGGACAGCGTCGAGCAGCTGATACTGACCGGCAACCGCGTCGGAGTGCTCACCACAGCGGCCCAGGTGTACGTCAAGGAAGGCTCCCTGTCCGCCTCCTGGGTACACGAGCTCGACGGCGTCGGGCACATGGCCCTGACGGACAACCGTGTCGGGCTCATCACCACGGCCGGTTCGGCGTACGTGAAGGAAGGCTCCCTGTCCGCCTCCTGGGTGCACGAGTACGACGGAGCCGCACAAATCGACCTGAGCTAACCCGAGCCGTACACAGCACGGATACCAAGAAGTAAGCAGCCGCCGGGTGCCGTGCCCCATCATCGCGGGCACGTGACCCGGCGGCCTGCAGACCCCGATCGCGGCGGCAGCGGCGAGCAGCTCACCACAGCGGCAAGCACAAGCCCTGCACCCCGCGCCACCTCGATCTCCTACCCCTAGTCGCCGCCAGTGCGCACCAACCCGCCGACTCGCGCGAAGATCTCTCGCGCACGCCTGATCTCCGCTTCCGTGGCCTCCACCTCACCGGCCGAGCCCTCCCGTACCGCCGCCACGTGACTTTCGAGCGCCATAGCCGCCCTCGCGAAACGGGCCCGCCTGGCCTCGGGTTCGCCGCCGAGTTCGACGTCGATCAAGCTCGCCAGGAGCGCGCACAGCGCCAGATCGCCGTAGCGCGAGGCCAGGTCCCGGCGCCGGCTCCCGAAGCGAGGCAGAGCTCCCTTATGCGTCTGACCGCCCGCGACCACTGTCTTGTCCAAGACCGCCAGGCAAGCCGCGAGCTTGCCTCGCCGCTCCGCCGATTGCGCGCGCTGGGCTTCGCTCAACAGGCGCCCGGCCTCTCCCGCGCCGATCCGGTCGAGCACCTCCTCGATCTCAACCGGGCAGGAGCCGGCCAGCGCAGCGACCATCTCGGGCGCAGTGCGGCTGCCTTCGAGCGCTGACTCGATCGTTGCCCACGTCATTGCCACGACAGACATTCCTAGCAGCAGATCTACCGACCCGAGATGCTGTCCGCCCACAGACCAAGATCAAGGTCTGTAGCTGTAGTACTAGGTTCACCATGAGATCGGGTACAGCCTTCATGGCACCGCCCTTCTACGGTGCCCTAGCGTCGTGCCATGACGATTCCGGCTGGACTGAGACGCACGGTCCTGCGGGCACGGCGGGACACCGGCTTTCTGGCCGCCGGTGTGCCGCTGCACCTGGCGCTGGTGCCGGTGTGGGCCTGGGCGGCGACGATTACCCCCGAGACGGGGAACTGGCTGCTGACAGTGCCCGTGTCGACCGCGCTGATCCTGCTCGGCACCCCGGTGCTGACGGCCGTTCAGCGGGCCCGCTACCGGATGCTCATCGGTGTGGACGTCCCCCGGCTCACCCGCACCGCGCCGGAACGATGGACGTGGGCCTCGGCCGCCAGGTGGCTCAGGGTGACGCGGCCTTGGCGCAGGGTTGGCTATCACCTCCTGCTGGGCCCATTGCTCGCGCTGCAGGAACTGCTGGTGCTCGCGGTGGCGGCGGCGGGCCTGGCGGGCGTCACCGCCTACGCCTGGGCATGGGCGCTGCCAACCGGAATCCGCCAGGACTCATTCGGCTACCTGACCCAGCTGCCGGCTTACACAGCGGCCGGACTCCTCCTGCTGTGCGCCCTGCACTGGACCGCGCGGACAGTAGCCTGGGCCGAGGCGCGGCTGGTGTTGGGCCTGCTCGGGCCCAGCCGGGCGCAGCGGCTCCAGGAGCGGGTCGATCAGCTGGCCGTGAGCCGGACCGACTTGATCGAGGCCGTCGACGCGGAGCGCCGCCGGATCGAGCGCGACCTGCACGACGGCACCCAGCAGCGGTTAGTCTCTCTCGCGCTCAACCTGGGTCTGGCCATGGCCACCCGCCCGGACCTGTCGGGTGATGCCCGCGAGGTGATCGCGATAGCGCACCTGGAGGCGAAGGAGGCGATCGCCGAACTCAATGACCTGGTGCGGGGCCTGCACCCGGCCGTACTCGAAGACCGGGGTCTGGACGCGGCGTTGTCCGGACTGGCTGCCCGCACGCCCCTGCCCGTGCGGCTTCGGGTCGATCTGGAGGAGCGGGTGGCGCCCAACGTGGAGTCAGTCGCGTACTTCGTGATCTCTGAGGCGCTGACCAATACAACGAAGCACGCCAACGCGATGCGGGCAGAGGTGATGGTCCGCCAGGTCGGCGAGGTGCTGC
>NZ_DASRGV010000201.1:0-7939 GCF_035650855.1 Actinocrinis sp.
CACGCGTTAAATCACCCAGATGCGTATTTAAACGCCTAAAACGTGTGATTAACCGTCAGGTTCTGTCAGACGACCTTTCAGGGGCGATGAGTGCGAGCCTGAACCGGCAGTCCGCTAGGCCCGAACCGCATCCAGCAGCGCACGCGGCCGAGCAGCGACCGGAGCATGCTCGACCAGCTCGAAGGAGCACCCGATAGCCGTCGCGCCGCCGTCCGCAACAGCGTTGTCGCCGACCATCAGAACGTCGGCCGGCGCGCATCCGACCGCCTCGCAGGCGAGTTCGAAGATGCCCGCATCCGGCTTCTTCACCCCGACCTCGTACGAGAGCACGTAGTCGGCGATCAGGTGATCGACGCCGAAGTGTTTGAACACGGTCCGTAGATCCCAGCCGATATTGGAGACCACGGCGACCGGCATGTCGCGTTTCTGCAGCAATTCGAGCACCGCGACGGTGTCCGGGTACGCGTCCCAGGCCTCGGGCGCGTAATGGCGGTCATACAAGATGTCCGCGAGGCCGGGCCACGGCAGCTCGGCCGTCTCTACCAGCGCGGTGTAGGCGGCCCGATGGTCCTCGGCGGTCAGGTCGCGTCGCGCCCACAAGTCGGTCAGATGTGCAGGCACCGCGAATTCGGAGTACGCGCCCGCTTGTCCGCCGCTCGCGTGCAACCGCTCCGCCCACACCTCCACCTCGGCATCCGAGGCGGTGATCCCGGCCTGATCCAGCGCCGCGCGCAGCCACGACTCGGCCGACTCGCAGTGAAACAGGGTCCCGGAGAAGTCGAAGAGCACCGCTTTCGCCATGGGTCAGATCATCGCATGAGCGAACCACCACACCTCGGTCCGTCCGAGCGGCCCATGGACGGCGCGCCACAAACCGCGCCTGTGGCCGCCACCGGATTTCGTTGTTTCCGGAGCCGCGCATTGCAAGGACAAAGCCCGTTGCACCCTATTGCGGGCGCCCGTTCTCGGGTCGCTCGCTGGCGGGCGGGACAGCGGGCAGGACGATGGTGAAGACGGTGTGGCCGGGGTGGGTTTCCAGCTCGACCCGGCCGCCGTGCGCCTCGGCGATCGCACGGGTGATCGCCAGGCCGAGGCCGGTGCTTCCAGAGGCGCGGGAGCGTGCGCGGTCCCCGCGCACGAACCGGTCGAAGGCGCGGGCCGCGACCTCGGGGCTGAGACCGGGGCCGGTGTCCGTGATGCTGAGCCGGACCTCTTCGGGCACTTCGGACACCGCAGACGCCCCAGACACACCGGCCGCAGCCTTGTCCGCGCCCGGAACCTCGTCGCCGTTCGCTTCATTCTCCGAAGACTCCGAAGCCTCGCCGCCATCCAGCCGCAATGTCACCTCGGTGCCCTCAGGCGTATGCGTACGTGCGTTCGCGAGAAGGTTCGCGATCGCCTGCGCCAGACGGTGCGAGTCGCCAACCACCGCCGTCGGCTCGGCGGACAGCTCCAAGCGCCAGCGATGACCAGGGGCGGCGGCTCGCGCGTCCTCGACCGCGTCCAGCGCCAGCCGGGTCAGATCGACCTGCTCGCGGGCCAGTGGCCGACCGGCGTCGATGCGGGCGAGCAGCAGCAGGTCGTCGACCAGCACGCCCATGCGCTGCGCCTCGGCTTCGATGCGGTCGAGCGATCGGCGCACCGGTTCGGGAATCTCGCCGGGGTGCCGCTGCGCGAGTTCGGCGTGACCGCGGATCGCCGCCACCGGCGTGCGCAGCTCGTGGCTGGCGTCGGCGGCGAACTCTCGCAGTCTGGCCTCGACCGCGTGCCTCTTGGCCAGTGCGTCGCCGATGTGTCCGAGCATCCGGTTGAGCGAGGCGCCGACCCGCCCGACCTCGGTGGCCGGGTCTTCGTCGGGGACGCGCACGGACAGCTCCACCTCGCCGCTGGCCAGCGACAGGCCACTGACCCGCTCGGCGGTCCTGGCGACGCGGTCCAGCGGTCGCAGCGTCAGTCGCACCCACACCGCGGCGACGATGGCGGCCAGTGCGAGCGCCGCGGCGAACATCGCCATCTCGGCCCCGGCCAACTGCTGCACCGTCTGCTCGACCCGAGCGAGTGGCAGGCCGGTGATCAGGACATCGCCGTCGAGCCCGACCTGTGCGCGGATCCGGTATTCACCGACGGACGACAGGTCCAGCGTGTGTGCCGATCCGTCGGTCGGTAACGCAGCCAACGCCTTCTCGTCCTGCGCGGACAGCGTGACTCTGTCTTCGATGCTGCCTGTCGCGTCGTCGCTGTCGCCGTCGACGACTGCCGCCTCGGTGATCGTGCTACCTACGAGGCGTACCCCGAGCGTTCCCGGAGTCTGTGCCCGTGTGTCGCCTCTGTTCGCATCGATGCCGCCAGACCCGGCGTGCTCAAGGCTTGCTGCGTAACGCCCTCCGGCTTCGGCGAGCTGCTGATCGACGTCGCTGACGAGGTAATGGTTGAGCACGGTCGTCGTGGCGAGTCCGATGCCAGCGCACAGGAGGGCGAGAATTGCGACCAGCCCGAGGGTCAGCCGGCCGCGGAGCGTACGAGGCACCCCTCGCCTGAGCAGGCGCAATAACCGTCCACCCGCGCCCGCCAGACGACGAGCCGGCGTGGCGCGCTCTCCCGCTGTCTCGTTCTGTGTGCTCACGTCGCTGCTTTCAACACATAGCCCGCGCCACGCACCGTGTGGATCATTGGCGTGCGGCCGGCATCGAGCTTCTTGCGTAGGTAGCTGATGTAGAGCTCGACAACGTGCGCTTGGCCGCCGAAGTCATAGCTCCACACCTCCTCAAGGATCTGCGCCTTACTCAACACCTGGCGGGGGTGGCGCATGAGGTAGCGAAGCAACGCGAACTCAGTGGGGCTCAGCTCGACCGGTGTGCCGCCGCGGGTCACCTCCATAGCCCGCTCGTCCATCACCAAGTCGCCGACCACCAGGCAGTCCGGCCGCGCTTCCGCCGGCGGCGTGGAGGGGAAGGCACGCCGCAGCATGCCGCGCAGCCTGATGACGACCTCTTCCAGGCTGAACGGCTTCGTCACGTAGTCGTCCCCGCCGGCCGCGATCCCGGCGATCCGGTCCTCCACGGCGTCCCGCGCGGTCAAGAACAGCACCCGCGTCTCCGGCCGATCCTGGTGGATCCGGCGCAGCACTTCGGTGCCGTCGAGGTCGGGCAGCATCATGTCGAGCACGACCGCGTGCGGCTGCCAGCTCTCCGCGACGCGCACGGCGTCCAGGCCGTTTTCCGCGCCCCTGGCCTGCCAGCCCTCATAGGCGATCGCCCCGCAGATCACCTCGACCAGGTCCGGCTCGTCGTCGACGACGAGGATGCGCCAGCCGCTGCCGACGGCGCTCTCCGCGGCGGCCGCGCCCGGTGCATCAGTGCCTGTCACCGGCCCATTGTCCGGGCCGAAGGTGAGAAAACACTGAAAAGTCCCCAGCCAGCGTGGCGCCGCCGCCGAGTCAGTAGTAGTTCCTGACCTGCTGGTTCCCCCGCCACCGGATCGAACGCGCGCCCCAGACTCAGAGGGAACTGAGAAGTGGCGATGTGACGATGGGCCGTGGGCGGTCAACCCACGAAACGCCCGTCCCCAGCGCCGAGAAGGAAGGTCCCTGCATGCCAGCCGTCGCCGATCGTGCCCGCGCCCCGCGGCGCGCCGCCGACCGCGGCCGCGCAGCCGGCCCGCCGGACCTGCGGCTCCCGGCAGACGCGATCCCGGTCGCCGTGCTGACGCTCGTCGGCATCGGCGCGCTGGCCGTGCTCGCCCTGTGGTGGAAGGACACGTTCAACGTCGTCGGCGCCGCAGGCTGGCTGACCGGGGCGGGCCGGATCACCGGACTGCTCGCGGGCTACCTCACGCCGCTGCTGCTCCTGCTGATGGCCCGAATACCGGTGCTTGAGCACAAGGTCGGATCGGACCGGCTGGCCCGCTGGCACGCACTGGCCGGCCGATACATGGTCTGCCTCGTCGCCGCGCACATCCTGACGATCATCTGGGGCTACGCGTACACGGCGCGTAAGTCGGTCGTGAACGAGGCCGTATACGTCGTCTTCGACTACCCAGAGATGATCAAGGGCACGTTGGCGGCACTGCTGATGTTCGGTACGGCGTTCGTCTCCGCTCGGGCAGCCCGCCGCCGCCTTAGCTACGAAGCCTGGTACTACCTGCACCTGACGACGTACCTCGCCATCGCGCTGGGTTTCAGCCACCAGATCGTCAACGGCGCCGATCTAGACACCGGCCCGGCACGGGTGCTGTGGAGCGCGTACTACGTCATCGCCTTCGTGCTCCTCGGCTGGTTCCGGCTGTTCGTGCCGTGGCGCAACGACCGCCGGCACCAGCTTCGCGTGGCCGAGGTCAGGCAAGAGGGGCCGGGAGTCGTCTCGGTCATCCTCACCGGGCAGCACCTCGACGAGCTTCGCGCCGAAGCGGGCCAGTTCTTCCGGCTCCAGTTCCAGGCCAAGGGGCTGCGGTGGACGGCGAATCCGTACTCGCTTTCGGCCGCGCCGCACCCGCGATTCCTGCGCTTCACGATCAAACACCTGGGCGAACACAGCGCGGCCGTGGCCCGGTTGCAGCCGGGAACCAAGGTCCGCGCCGAGGGCCCGTACGGTGCGTTCACCGCGGGACGGGTGCGAGCCCGCAAGGTCCTGCTCCTCGCTGGCGGCGTCGGCATCACCCCGATCCGCGCGCTGTTCGAGACGCTCCCGGCCAAGCGCGGCGACCTCACCCTGCTCTATCGCGCCAGCTGGCCGGAGGACGTGATCTTCCGGCACGAGCTCGAGTCGATAGCCGCGGCGCGTGGTGCGCACCTGCGATTCCTCGTCGGGCCGAGGTCCGAGGTCGGTGACCCGCTCACCGCGCGCACGCTGTCCAAGCTGGTCCCGCACCTGAACCGCCACGACGTGTTCATCTGCGGCCCGGAGTCCATGGCCACCGCGGCGGTCCAGGCGCTGCGTGAGTGCGGAGTCAAGCGCTCGCACATCCACCACGAGTCGTTCACATTCTGATAAGCGGTAAGGAGCACGTCAGTCATGCGTCGCGCCATCGTCGCCGGCACAGCCACGGTCTCAGGCATCGTCCTGCTGCTCGGCCTCAAACCGCACAGCAGCGGCTCCGCGCTCGGAACGTCGAGCTTCAGCATCGGCTCCGGCTCGAACTCAAGCCCCAGCACAAGCGCGGCCCCGGCGACGACCGCACCGGCAGCCGGAAACGGCCAATCCTCGTCGAGCGCGGCCCCGAAGAGCGCCCCGAGCACGCCGTCGACCTCGAACACCGGGACCAAGGTCGTCACCGGCGCCGCAGCGGACACCCGCTACGGCCCCGTCCAGCTCCAGGTGACCTTCAGCGGCAAGAAGATCACCAACATCAACGTCCTGCAGTACCCGACGGAGAGCTTCCGCGACCAGCAGATCAACAGCTACGCGCTCCCGATCCTGAACCAAGAGGCGATGTCGGCGCAGAGCGCGAACATCGACGTAGTCTCCGGCGCGACGTACACGAGCGACGGCTACGCGCAGTCGCTCCAGAGCGCCATAGACAAGGCCGGCGCCTGACGCATCCCGCTGTCTGCGCAGGTCTCGCCTACTCCGCTGTCACTGGGATCGCGTTGTCGATCAACACGGCCGCGATGGCGGCGGCGGTCGGGAAGGACTCGGCATTGAGGACCCTGGTCCGGACTGAGGCACCGTCAAGCAGCAGCGCCAATTGCTCGCCGAGCTTTTCGGGGTCGGCGGCTCCAGCCTCGCGGGCGGTCTCAGCCAGCCGTGCCGCGATGGCCTTCTTGTAGTCGCGTGCATATTGGGACGCGGGGTGCTCGGGGTCGTGGAGTTCGACGGTCGCCGCGATGTAGGGGCATAGGGGCGTGGGGCCGTCCGTCCCGGACGCGGGCAGCTCGAAGGCAGCGAGGAGTCGTTCGCGCGCGGTGAGGTCGGTGCGGTCGAACACCCCGGGCATGACCTCGGGATCGAAGCGGCGCAGGCACTCGGTGACGATCTCGTCCTTGCCCGCAAAGTGCTGGTAGGCCGTGCGCTTCGAGACTTGGGCCGCCTCGCAGAGTTGGTCCATGCCGGTGCGGTTGATGCCTTGCTCGCGGAACAGCTTCTGGGACGCGCCAAGGATGCGCTCGCGCGCGCCCCGGCCGCGGCGCTGACCCTGCGGCCCCTTCTCCAGCTCCGTCATGCCTCCAGCATAACTCAGTCGGGTACCGATCGGTGTACATAAGTTGCGGCCACGCCCAGCCAAGAGCTACGTTAAATACACGGATCGGTTTACATAACGTCCGGGCTGTTCCACATGTCCCGTCAACTCAGGAGTGATCGTGGGAAAGCTTGAGGGCAAGGTCGCGGTGATCACCGGCGGATCGACCGGCATGGCGCTGGCCGGCGCCAAGCTGTTCGTCGACGAAGGAGCGCATGTCTTCATCACGGGCCGACGGCAGGAAGCACTGGACGAGGCCGTCAAGCTGATCGGCCGGAACGTGACCGCCGTGCGGGGCGATGCGGCCAACTTGAACGATCTGGACCGCCTGTTCGACACGGTAAGGGCGCAGAAGGGCGCGATCGACGTGCTGTGGGCCAGTGCCGGGATGGGCGAACAGGGCAAGCTCGGCGAGATCACCGAGGAGCAGTTCGACGCAACATTCGGGCTGAACGCACGCGGCACGCTGTTCACGGTGCAGAAGGCCCTGCCGCTGTTCAACGACGGCGGCTCGATCTTCATGACCGGGTCGAACGCTTCGCTCAAGGGTTTCCCGGGCTGGAGCGTCTACGCCGGGAGCAAGGCGGTGCAGCAGGCCTGGGCCCGCGTGTGGCTGGCCGAACTGAAGGACCGGCGCATCCGGGTCAACGTGCTGACCCTGGGCAGGTCGCCACGGCGAAGCAGGAGGAGCTGTTCGACGAGGAGACGAAGCGGCAGTTCGAGTCCCTGATCCCGCGCGGAGAGATGGGCCGCACCGAGGAGATCGCGGCGGTCGCGCTGTTCCTTGCCTCGGACGACTCCAGTTATGTGAACGGGATGGAGCTGGTCGCCGACGGCGGCACCACGGCGATCTGACGGAGAGCGAGACCATCTCATGAGCAGCATCAGCATCATCGGCACCGGCACCATGGCCCGAACCATCGGCACGCTGGCGATAGCAGCCAGCAACAGCCTCGAGGTCATCGGCCGCGACCAGGACAAGGCCGCCGCACTGGCCAAGGCTCTCGGCGACGGCGCCACGACTGGAAAGTGGGGCGCCGTCCCGGCCGGCGACATCGTCATCATGGCCCTGCTGTACGCCAATGTCGTTCCGGTCGTCGCAGAGTACGGAGACGCCCTCGCGGGCAAAGTCATCGTCGACATCAGTAACCCCTTCAACCCGGCCGCTGACGGGCTGGCTTACCGCGAGGTCACCTCGATCGCGCAGGAAGCCGCCAAGGTGGCTCCGCCCGGCGCGAGCGTGGTGAAGGCGTTCAACACGGTCTTCAGCCACGTACTAGAGAAGGGCCGGCCCGACGTCTTCATCGCCGCCGACGACGCGTGGGCCAAAGCGACTGTGCAGGAATTTGTTGCGAGCCTCGGGCTGCGCCCGCTGGACGTCGGCGGCCTGGACATGGCGCACTGGCTGGAAGGCGCGGGCCTGCTGACAATGGGCCTCGCCCGCAACGGCGTCGGGCATTGGGAATTCGCCCTCAGCGTCGCCGAGTTTTCCGGCTGAGCCGACGACGGTCCGGATAGCGGTCCATCGAGGCCATCGGAGCCGGGCGGCAGACAGTAGTGCAACTACAGATGCTCAGGAAACGACCAGGGCGCCCCTTGAATCAAGGAACGCCCTGGTCAAAGCAGAGCCCCCTATCGGAATCGAACCGATGACCTACGCATTACGAGTGCGTCGCTCTGGCCGACTGAGCTAAGGGGGCGGTGCAGGACAGTGGCGCCGCGTGGCGATCACCGACCGGTGCACCAGTGTAGCCGCTCTAGTGGC
>NZ_DASRGV010000202.1:0-3547 GCF_035650855.1 Actinocrinis sp.
CCTCGGCCCGCTTCGGGCTCTCGCCCCGCTTGCGGGAGCTGCTCTTGATGTGCTCGTACTGGCGTTCCCGTTTCGGGCTTGATCCGCGCGGCATGGCCGCCTCCTGATTCTCAGCGTGTCAGGGATTTGTCAGTGTTCGGAGGTGTCGGGAAACGCGCAAGCCGCGACACGCGTCGTCGCGCGCCGCGGCTTGGCGGGCTTTCGGCTCTCACCACTCGCGGTTGCGGGCCTCGAACGCGTCGCGTTCCGGGGCGTTCACCTGCTCCACCACGGTCGGCGCCTCGACGATCTCCTGGCCGAGGAACCCGGCGATGATGAGCACGACCGAGCCGCCGAGCGCCAGCCAGGCACCGGCCTGCATGCTGTGCTGCGCCGAGCGGTAGACCTCGATCGCGAGCAGGACGAACAGCACGATCCCGAGCGCTCCGGCCAGGCGGGTGAGCCAGCCGGTGCGGTCGACGAGGCCGACAAGTGCGACCAGGCCGAGCAGGATCGAGATGCCGCCGACGCTCTTGACGATGTCGCTCTGCGCGAAGAACTCGGTCTTGACCAGGGCGTGGTTGCTCAGGTCGGTTCCGGTGATGGACCGGGTCCAGTCAAGGAACGCGGCAACGATCACCGCTGCGCATCCGGCCAGCGTCAGCAACAGCCGCCCGAAGTCCACTCCGGCTCGGCTCCTTGCGGGGACGCCCGTTCGGTGCACGGTGTGCGTTCCCATCACAGCCACCTCCATCCAGTAAAGCTGTGTGGCCCTGGTAACCCGCGTCCGGTGGCCCAAACGGGCCAATGGCGGTTGATCAGGGGTGAGTCGGCAAGTACGGCCGAGATCGTCGTGTCCGATTTCCGCTAGCACGGTGCGGCCGCGTAACCGAGGATGGTGTCTGTGATGAACGAAGATGCCAGGTACGAGGCGGTACGAGGCCGGGACGCGCGGTTCGACGGCGAGTTCTTCACAGCTGTGCTGACCACGGGTATTTACTGTCGGCCGAGCTGTCCCGCGATGACGCCCAAAAGAGAGAACGTGCGGTTCTTCCCGACCGCTGCGGCGGCGCAAGGCTCCGGGTTCCGCGCCTGCCGGCGCTGCCGTCCCGATGCGGTACCAGGTTCCCCGGAGTGGAACGTGCGGGCCGATGCGGTAGGTCGGGCTATGCGCCTTATCGCGGACGGCGTTGTGGATCGCGAAGGCGTTAACGGACTGGCGTCGCGGCTCGGGTACAGCGCGCGGCAGGTGCAGCGGCAACTCAACGCGGAAGTGGGCGCTGGGCCGGTGGCGCTTGCTCGGGCTCAGCGTGCGCACACTGCGCGGGTGCTGTTGCAGACCACGCAGTTGCCGGTTTCGGAGGTCGCGTTCGCGGCCGGCTTCGAGAGCATCCGGCAGTTCAACGACACCATCCGGGCCATCTACGCGCTCACCCCGACGCAACTGCGCGAGGCGCGGCCGAAGCGGGACATCGCCGCTCAGCGGCGAAATGGCGCGCGGGGTTCGAGGACGGCGACCTCGGCCTTCGGCGGAAGCGCTCAGTGGCTGAGCGCTTCCGAATTCTCGTCGGTGGCCCGGGCCGGTTCGGAGCCGCGGCCTGGCGATGCCGAGATCGATCCGGACGCCGCGCAGGCGGTACCCGTGATTTCGAGCATTGAGGTTGCGGCGGACCAGTTGGGCGCGAACGGTGGAATCCCGCTGCGGCTCGCCTTCCGCGGTCCCTACGCCGCGGCTGAGCTGTTCGACTTCCTCGGTCGGCGAGCAATCGCGGGTGTCGAGGAAATGCTCGGCGAGCGCGGCGAGCGCACCTACCGCCGGACGCTGCGTCTGCCGGCCGGCGCGGCCATCGCAGAGGTCGACGAGCAGACCGGCGAGGGCGGTTGGCTCGAATGCCGGCTGCACCTCGGCGCGCTGCGGGACCTGACCGCCGGGATCCAGCGGTTGCGGCGGCTGTTCGATCTCGATGCCGATCCTTATGCGGTAAGCGAGCGGCTCGGCGCGGACCCGGTGCTCGGTTCGCTCGTGCGGGCGCGGCCCGGACTGCGCGCTCCGGGCGCAGCGGACGCGGAGGAGCTGGCGGTGCGCGCGATCCTCGGCCAGCAAGTCACCGTGACGGCTGGCCGAAAGCTCGGCGAGGCGCTGGTGGCCGCGTATGGCCAGCCGCTGCCCCAGCCGAGCGGCGGTCTGACCCACCTTTTCCCGCTGCCCGCCGACCTCGCCGACAATCCGCTCGACGCGCTCGGCATGCCCGAGTCGCGACGAATCAGCCTGCGCACACTCGGCGCGGCGCTGGCCGGCGGCGCGCTGCGGCTCGACCCGGGCGTGGACCGCGACGAGGCCGAGCGGGAGTTGCTCGCGCTGCGCGGGATCGGACCGTGGACGGCCCGGTACATCCGGATGCGAGGGCTCGGCGATCCGGATGTGCTGCTCGTCGGGGACGTGGCGATCAAGGCGGCGATGCGGCGCAACGGGGCCGTGGACGCCGACGCGCACGCCTGGCAGCCGTGGCGCTCGTATGCGATGCACTACCTGTGGAACAGCCCGATCGCATGAGTGCCCTGATCCCCCGGCCGCGTGCCGAGATCGCGCCGGGCGCCGTGCACCTGCCCGGTTGGCTGAGCCTTGAGCAGCAGCGGGAGCTGGTGATCGCGTGCCGGGGCTGGGCCACCGGGCCGGTCCCGATCCGGCACACCGCGCTGCCGCGTGGCGGAGTGATGTCGGTGCAAACGGTGTGCCTCGGCTGGCATTGGCAGCCCTACCGGTACACGCGCACCGCCGATGATGTGAACGGCAAGCGCGTCGCGCCGTTTCCGGACTGGCTGGTCGAGTGGGGTCGCCGCGCCCTGATCGACGCGTATCAGGATGCTGTCCCGGATTACCTGGACGGCGCGGCCGAGTACACGCCGGACACCGCGCTGATCAATTTCTACGACGGCGCCGCCAAGATGGGCATGCACCAGGACAAGGACGAGCGCTCCGCCGCGCCGGTCGTGTCGATGAGCGTCGGCGACAGTTGCGTCTTCCGCCTGGGCAACGACGAGAATCGCGGAAGGCCTTACACCGATGTTCGGCTCGAGTCAGGCGACCTGTTCGTCTTCGGCGGTCCAGCGCGGTTCGCGTACCACGGGGTGCCCAAGGTCTATCCGAGCACGGGCGACGCGGCGACGGGGCTGACCGCGGGGCGGCTGAACATCACGTTGCGCGTCACCGGATTGACCGGCTGACAGCAGATACATCGGATGACTCTGGCGAGTCCGGGGCTCAGTGTGTGAAGGTGTGGGTGTGACGGACACCGAGGCGGCTATTGCCGGCAGGAGCACCAGCGCGAATGCAAAAGGCACCGGGGCGTTCCTCGGTATGCCGTCGTTTCCGGAGGCGGCGCGGGTTTCGACGAAGGATGCGCGGTTGCGGGCGAATCTGACCCGTGCGACGCACACCATCCGGGCGCGGCGCGAGCAGGCGGTCGCCGAACTGGCGGACTGGGCCGAGCTACGCGCGGCCGGCGCCGCGATCAAGGAACGCACACTGCGCCACCTGGACACCTACCTCCTGCAACTCGAAGAGAAG
>NZ_DASRGV010000203.1:0-8618 GCF_035650855.1 Actinocrinis sp.
GGCTACCTCACGCGCGCCCTTATAGACCAAAGCCCTCATGCTTGCGTCGCCTTTCGGTTAGTGCGTTCAGGTCGGTTCCTGCCATTTGGGCCCGGCTGCCCGCGCGGTCATGGGGCAAACGGCGGATGCACCGTTTCGTCGGAGTTTCATCCGCTGCGTCCGGGTACCCGCGAAGCGCAGACGCGAGGTCCTCGATCGAACGCCGCGCAACGGGCGGCGACGTGCAGAAATCCAGGAAAGGAAGCACCATGAAGCACGCAGAGAGGGAGCGGATGGAAGCCGCGAGGCTGCCCGAGGGCAACATCATCCGCATCCTGCTGGAGCAGCACGCCGAGATCCGCGAACTGTTCGTCGCGGTCAAGGCTTCGACCGGCGCGCCGAAGCAGGAACGCTTCGACCAGCTGCGCGAGCTGCTGGCGGTCCACGAGGTCGGCGAGGAGATGATCCTGCGCCCGGTGTCCAAGAACACCGCGGGCCACGAGATCACCGACGCGCGCAACCACGAGGAAGACGAGGCCACGCACGTCCTGGCCGAGCTCGAGAAGATGGACGTCAACAGCCCCGAGTTCGAGACGAAGCTGGCGAGCTTCGAGCAGGCCGTGTCGGACCACGCCGAGCACGAGGAGCACGAGGAGTTCCCGACGGTGCTGGCCCAGCGCACCGAGGAGGAGCTCAAGCGGATGGGCGAGCGGCTGCTGAAGGCCGAGAAGACGGCCCCGACGCACCCGCACCCGACGGCCGCGGGTTCCCCGGGCATGGTGAAGGCCGCCGGCCCGTTCGCCTCGATGCTCGACCGCGCCCGCGACGCGTTCAAGAAGCACTCTGACGACAGCTGACGCGGAATCCGGCGCAGACTGCCGGTGGCGAGAAACGCGACCCACGTTTCTCGCCACCGGCCGCGTGTGCGTAGTGCTGCTCAGCTCTGTGTACTTGGTTCGAGATAGTCGAGGTAGCCCAGTAAGACCGCGTACTGCGACACTGCTGTTGGGCTCCAACGGGGCAGCGCGTCGAGAGGGGACGACACATGCCCACACCCGTACCGGCGACGGACACGCAGTTGCGGCAGCTCGCCGACCGCGGTGCGCAGACGTGGAGCGACAACGTCCTGCGAGACTTCGACCGCCATTGGCGGACAGGGCAGGCCACGGACGCCCTGCTGTCTGAGGTGCCCGCCGACCACCGCGATGCCATGACGGATCAGTTCGCGCAGTTCCTAGAGGGATGGCACGACCAACTCATCACCGTGGTGGATCGGTACCGCGGTCCGATCGCGGACCAGGCGTGGGCGGTGCTGGCGGCGAGAAACCCCCGCCCCACCGACCACGACCTCCACGACGTCGCGGCTGCGGACCAACTGGCCGCCTGGGCGGTCGCCGCCACCTGTGCCCATCAGGAGTCGGCCGCAAAGATCGAAGGCATCGGCGAGAGCATCAAGGCATTCCCTGAGCTCGTGGGATCGTTGGCGGGTATGCGGGCCAGCCTCGAAGCCCAATTCGAGCACCTGCGCGAGGAACTCGCCGAACGCATCGCCCGCACGAGCAGGATCAGAGCGCTCATCGACACCCACCCCGAGCGCGATGCCCTCCTGGCAGCGATCGGGGCGGACCTCTGGACGGCTCAGGCAGCGGCGGCGGACCAGCTCGCGGAACTGGCCGGCTCTGAAAGCGACCTCCACCGCGCTCTGCGCTCGATCTTCGACGGGCCGGCCGATGACGAGCAGATGGAGGAGAACCTGGCCGTGTTCAGCGCCCATCTACCAGCCGCCGTCGACACGAGCGCTGCCCTAGGCGCTCACCTGGAAACCCTGGCCGAGCGCATGATCGGCTACTTCTGCAACCCTGTGGTCTAGCCTCGACCGAGCGCCGCACGCCGACTGCACTGTTCCGCGTGAGTCTGCTCACATCGTTACGGCTCATTGATGTACTTGCTACTCGGGGCTATTGCTCAGTGCGGGTGCGTTGGCGGTCAAGGGCTCCGAGGAGCCGCTGCGTGAACGCACTCGTCGAGCCAGCCGGATCGGGTTGCGTGATGATGCCTTCGTCATCGCGGAGGCCTGACTCGGTGTTGTCGACGATTCCGGCCAGCGTCGCGATCGCTATGTCCTCGCGTTGGTCGAGGGCGCCGATCGGCTTTCCCTGCCGGTAAGCCGCCTCGACGAATCTTCGCGCGTGCTGGTCCGCAGCCAGCCAGGGCTCTGTATCGCCGAGCAGGACGACCGCGTCGTACGACGCCGAGTCCCCGTGCGCGATGGAGCGCGGAAGGGGCTCGTCGTCGTAGGCGCTGTCCGCGCCTGCCTTGCCCTGCGGCTCCGGGACCAGCACGGCCATTGAAACCTCGCAGGCGGCGAGTTGATCGCGCAGCTCCAAGCCGCGTGACCGGTCCGCACCCGGCGCACGCAGCACCGCGACCTCGCGCCTATGCGATGTGTTCGATGTATTTCTCACAGAACGCCTTGAGGTCGTCCGGCTTGCGGCTGGTCACCAGGCTGCTCGGGCGGCTGGTATCGACGACGACTTCCTGGTCCACCCAGTTCGCGCCGGCGTTGCGCAGGTCGGTCTGGAGGCTCGGCCAGGAGGTGAGCGTGCGGCCCTCCAGCGTCCCGGTTTCAATCAGCGTCCATGGCCCGTGGCAGATCGCGGCCACCGGCTTGCCGTCCTGCACGAACTTGCGCACGAAGGCCACCGCTTCGGGGATGGTGCGCAACCGGTCCGGGTTCGCGACGCCGCCCGGTAGCACGAGCGCGTCGAAGCCGTCCGGGTCGGCGGCGGAAAGCGGCTCGTCCACGTCCCACTGCGCGGCCCGATCGAGGTGGTCGAACAGCCACACCTTGCCCGGCTTCGGCGAGACCAGCACCGGGGTGGCGCCGGCGTCGAGCGCGGCCTGCCACGGGTCGCGCAGCTCGACCTGCTCGGTGCCCTCGTCGGCGACGAGGAAGGCAATACGGCGGCCGTTGAGGTCCTTGGCCATGAAAATCGCTCCGTCCAAAGAAGAGGGAGACAGGAATGCATGCAGGTGGTTACCCGGCGGGTCCGGTCTGTCCTGCCTGTCCCCGGCCCGTGGTCTCCGCCCGGCTACCCGAGCCCTTCGCGTGCGAAACGGCAGCACTGAAAACGCAGCAGCGACAATTGTGGGAAAGGCGGGTCATTGAAGCGCGGTGAGCTGGCGCAGTGGACCGGCGCGGCGTGTTCGCTGTCAGCGAACGGGCAGGTGGGCAACGCCGTCGGAGGTCCCTGCAGGCTGCTCGGCGTGCTCAGGGACGCGAAGTGTCGGGGTCGGTGCACTCGCCTCCGGTGCCGCGGGCTGGCTGCGCAGTGAACGCTTCGCGCGGAGACAGCGCACCAATTCTTCGAGATACGGCAGCGCGACAATGCAGCGCCGTCAGCGAGGCGGTCGCCATCAACGGCGCCACTTCGAGCAGGCTGTGAATGTGCTGCTCGGCCGGCGTCACCTTGCGCCTGCTCTCGGCATACGTCACGTCCCAGACCGCGGTGGCCTCATGTGCGCCGAGGCTTGCGGCCGCGGTGGTCAGTACCCCGGTCGCGGGATGCGTTAACGGCCTGTGGCCTAGCTGAGCGCACGTCGCCTCACCTCCGCCCTCCGTACCTGATCGTCGTTCTGCGTCATGCGGGTTTGGGTGCGGAGCGCTTGGGCAGTCAGCGCCTTTCGGGACGCACCAATCCGTCACGTTTTGGGGAGATTCTCAATGAAAGCAGTGGTGTGGCACGGAATCGGCGACATCCGCCTCGACTCCGTCGCCGACCCGAAGATCGAACAGCCGACTGACGCGCTGATCCGGATCACCCGCAGCGCCATCTGCGGCACCGATCTGCACCTGGTGCGCGGCACCATGCCCGGGATGAAGGAGGGCACCATTCTCGGGCACGAGGCGGTCGGCGTCATCGAGGAGACCGGTGCGCAGGTGCGCGGATTCTCCCCCGGCGACCGGGTGGTCGTGTGCTCGACGATCGGCTGCGGCACCTGCTCGTACTGCCGGGCCGGCTACTACGCGCAGTGCGATACGGCGAACCCGAACGGGCCGGCCGCGGGGACCGCGTTCTTCGGCGGGCCGGAGAGCACCGGACCGATCAACGGCCTGCAGGCGGAGTACGCGCGCATTCCGTACGCGATGACCACGCTGGTGCGCATCCCGGAGGGCGTGACCGACGACGAGGCGATCCTGCTCTCCGACATCTTCCCCACGGCCTGGTTCGGCGCGCGCCTGGCCGAGGTGCGCGGCGGCGACACGGTGCTCGTGCTCGGCGCGGGCGTCGTCGGGCAGTTCGCGGTGCTCTCGGCGAAGCGGCAGGGGGCAGGCCGGGTGCTGGTCGTGGACGGGATCGGATCGCGGCTTGACGCGGCACGGGCGCAGAACGCGGAGCCGATCGACTTCAACGCCGAGGACCCGGTCGAGGTGGTCAAGGAGCTGACCGGAGGCATCGGCGCGGACCGGGTGATCGACGCCGTGGGCGTCGACGCGCAGCGTCCGAAGCAGGGCCCTGCGGCCGGGCAGGCGCAGGAGCAGGCCGAGCAGTTCGCGCAGGAGCGGGAGAAGGCCGCGCCCGGAGCCCGGCCGCAGGACGGGCAGTGGGTGCCGGGCGACGCCCCGAGCCTGGCCGCGCGCTGGGCGGTGCAGGCCGCGGCGAAGGCGGGCACGATCGGCGTGATCGGCGTCTATCCGCCGGGCTTCGACGCCTTCCCGCTCGGCGAGGCGATGAACAAGAACCTGACCGTGAACCTGGGCAACTGCAACCACCGGCGCTATCTGCCCGGCCTGCTGAACCTGGTCGCGGCCGGCACCGTCGACCCGACCGCGTTCATCACCCGGCGCGCCGAGCCGGAGTCGGCGATCGAGGCGTACCAGACCTTTGATCGGCGCGAGGACGGCTGGCTGAAGACGGTGCTCGATGTCGGCTGACGGCGCGGGCCCGACACGCACCGACGAGCAGGTCCCGAAGCCGGGGCCCGCACACGCGCGCGGCGCGCAGACGGCCGAGACCGGCGGATCCGGCTCGCTCGGCGTCGGGGTCGCGGGTGACCATCTGCGCATCGTGCTGCGCCCTGTGGCGAGCAGCGCTCCCGTCGCGTTCTACGCGTTCGGCGCCGGGACGATCCTCTACAGCGCCCTGCAGCTGCAATGGCTCTCCGCGCAGCAGAGCAAGCCGCTCGCGATCATCCTGCTCGCCTTCGTGGGGCCCCTGGAGATCATGGCGGGGCTGGTCGCCTATGCCGCGCGCGATGCCGGCGTGGCCACCGCGATGCTGATCTTCGGCGCGGTCTGGATCGCGCTCGGACTGGAGCTGTACACCTCGCCGCCCGGCAGCCGCTCCACCGCGGTCGGGATGTTCATGCTCACGATCGCGGCCGCGGTGCTGATGATCGGCACCGGCGCGATCGTCGCGAGACCGCTGCTGGGACTGCTCGCGCTGCTGGCGACGGCGAGATTCGCGCTCAGCGGCTGGTACGAGCTGTACGGCGGCGTCAATGTCGAGCACGCCTCGGGCTGGCTTGGCATTCCGATCATCGCGATCTCGCTGTACGGCGGAACCGCGTTCCTCCTGGAAGAGACGATGCGCAAGCAGGTCCTGCCGATCGGCCGGCGCCGCGGCGCGGCGGCCGCGCTCGAGGGCGACCTGAGCCGGCAGATCGAGCCGGTGGCCCGCGAGGCCGGAGTGCGGCACCTGCTGTAGCGGGCCGGCTGTGGCGGGCTGCTGTCCACGGCGCGGTCCGGCCGTCCCGTCGCGTCGGCGTCGGCGTCGGCGTCGGCGTCGGCGTCGGCTTCAGGATTCGTCGGGAGCGAGCCGGAAGGTGAACTCGACGCTGCGCCACGCGCCCCCGACCTCTCGCTCGTCCGGCGTCCGGCCGTGGCGCTCGGCGAAGTCCACGATGAGCGCCTCCTTGACGCCGAAGACCGTGTCCGAGTCGAGGTAGTCGCCGCCCGCGACGAACAGCTGGGTCACGAGCCGGCGGTGGCCGGGCGCGCTGATCATGAAGTGCAGGTGCGGCGCCCGGTAAGGGTGGCGGCCGACGGCGGCGAGCATCGCGCCGACTGGGCCGTCATCAGGGATCGGATAAGGCGACGGCAGGATGGACCAGAACCGCAGCCGGCCCTCGTCGTCGGTACGGAAGCGGGCACGCAGAACCGGGCCGTCCAGGTCTGGTAGCTGTACGTCGTAGAAGCCGTCCTCGTTGGACTGCCAGACGTCGACGATCGCGCCGCCGAGGGGTCGATCCTGTGCGCCGATGATCCGCACGTCGGTCCACAGCGGGATCCCCGGCAGGCCGCCCGAGATGTCAGCACCCTGTTGCGTTTCGGGCGGCCCCGCCACGTAGAAGGGGCCGAGGACCGCGGACGGCGTGGCTCCGGGCGTGCGCGAGTTGGCAAGCATGTCGACGACGCTGGAGACGCCGAGCGTGTCGGAGAGCAGCACGAACTCCTGGCGCGTGTCCGAGCAGATCTGCCCGGTGCGGGTGAGGAAATCGATCGCGTGCTGCCATTCGCTCTGCGCCAGATCGTTCTCCACGGCGAAGGCGTGCAGATGCCGGACGAGACTTGTGATCAGCTGTCTTACGCGCTGGTCGGGAGCGTGCTCGAAGCTGGCGACGACCTGTTCGGTGAGCGAGCTTGTGTCGGGAGCCGCTGACACCGGACCCGAATCGGCGGCGCTGCGCGGCGATGATGGGTCAGGACGGCGTCCCTGCCAGGCGTCGTGCAGCAGGGATTCGAGACCGTCGACGGTCACCTCGCGCGGATTGGGATAGGACTGCGCGGCCGCAAGCTGCGCCGCGTGCGGGAGGTCGGTTTCCGCCAGGCCGAGCGTCTGCAACGAGGTCGGGCCGCCGACCGAAGCGATCAAGTCGAACAGGCCGCTCGGCGCGTCCTCGACGCCGAGGGCTTCGGCGATCCGGCGCATGGCCTGTGGCGCGGCCGGATCGTTGTAGGCCATCACATGCGGAAGGATCACCGTGTGCGTCTCGGCGTGGGGCAGGCCGAACGAACCGCCGAGGACGTGGCACAGCTTGTGATGCAGGCCCATGCCGGCCCCGCCGAGGCAGGTTCCGGCGAACCAGGCGGCACGCAGCAAATCGGCGCGCGGATCGAGCCGGCCGGCCGCTTCTGAGGCTGGGCCGGCGTCGCTTCGAGCGATCAGCGGCAGGGCGCGGGCGGTCCGGGCGATCGCGTCGAGGGCGAGGCCGTCGATGATCGGGTTGGCCTGCGGCGAGTACAGCGCCTCGACGGCGTGCGCGAGCGCGTTGACGGCGCTGGTGACCGTCATGCCGAGCGGAAGCCCTCGGGAGAGCTCCACGTCGTAGATGACCGTCTCCGGGAGAACCGCCGCGGACGAGGTCGTCACCTTGCGTCCGTCGCTCGTCTCGCCGAGGACCGGCGTGACCTCGGAACCGGCATACGTCGTGGGCAGGATGATCTGTGGCAGGTCGGTGCGCAGCGCCAGCGCCTTGGAGAGCCCGGTGGTCGAACCGCCGCCGAGCGCGACCAGGCAGTCGGCCTGCGCCTCGCGCAGCACGACGAGCGCCTTTTCGGTCACCTCGACCGGCGTGTGCATGGCCGCACCGTCGAATCGAGCGGCAAGCAGCGGACCGAGGGTTGAGCACAAGTGTTCGGCTGCGGCGGAGACGGAATGTCCGGCGAGAAGCAGCACGCGCGTGCCACCGAGCCGACGTACCTCGTCGCTGACGCGTGACGCGGTACCGCTGCCGAACAGCACTCGCGCAGGGTGCGCGGCGTACTCGAAGGACGCTCGCTCCAGCGATCCCGTCTCGAAGCCCTCGGTCGTCATCGCTCCCGCTCCCGTACCGTCTCAGCTTGTACGGGCCATGATTGCGCGGTGCCCGCTCGGGTACTAGGGCTTGCTTTCGCGCTATCGCGCCAGCACGCCGTATCCAGAGTTCGGAGGTCGATCGGGATGGACGGTGCCCGGCCCTTCGGCGAAGAAGCGCCGCCCGAGCAGCAAGCGAGCTGTGCGCTGCGGTACGGCAAGCGCCCGGAGACCGAACTGCAGCGCTGGGACCGCAACTTCACCGAGCTGCTGCAGGAGCTGCGGGTCGCGCAGACCGGCGTGCAGATCCTGTTCGGCTTCCTGCTCACGGTGCCGTTCAGCAACCGGTTCAGCCACGCGACGACCCTTCAGGTCGCGGTCTACACGATCACCGTGCTGGCCGCCGCGGTGGCCGCCGCGCTGCTCATCGCGCCGGTCAGCCACCACCGCCGGGTCTTCCGCCAGGGCCGCAAGCCGGAACTGGTGGTCTGGGCCGACCGCGTCGCGCAGGCGGGGCTGCTCGCCCTGCTGGTGGCGATGAGCGGCGTGGTGTTCCTGGTGCTGGATGTGCTGAAGGGCATCGCGCTGGCCCTTCCGCTGACCATCGCGATGGTCATCGTTTACTGCCTGCTGTGGTACTTGATGCCGAACCTGGTCTATTCCGATACGCCGCGCTCCGGCCGACGCGGTGATTAACCGGTCACTCTTCGAGAATCATCGAACGAGCCGGAAGATCGGCAAGGCCCGGTGTTTCCGGTAATTCCTGCCGAGACAGGTGTGATTCCTGCCGAGACAGGCGGGCGGCCGGCCCGGATAACCGGACCGGCCGCCTCGCATCCCTTT
>NZ_DASRGV010000204.1:0-11298 GCF_035650855.1 Actinocrinis sp.
CGCGTGCGTGATCAACGAACGCTTCGACCTGCTCGCGTGGAATGCCGCTTATCAGTTGATGTTCCCGGGCTTGGAGAACTTCCGCGGCAAGTACCGCAACACCGTGTGGAGCGTGTTCACGTCACCGGGCTGCTGCCATCCCTACGTGAACCGGGCCGAGGAGGCACCGAGGATCGTGGCCACTTTGCGCGCCGCCTACGCGCACCATGTCGGCGAGCCGTAATGGGAGCAGTTCATCAATGACCTGCTCGACCGCAGCCCGGAGTTCGCCAGGCTGTGGGCGCAGCATGAGGTGGCCGGCTACGGCACCCGCAACAAGATCTTCAACCACCCGCTGGCGGGCAAGCTCGAGTTCACCACGATGAGCCTGGGGCTGCACGGCACGCCGGGGCTGCGCATGATCGTCTACCTCGCGGCCGATGAGCGCACCGTTGAGGCGATGCGGGATCTCGAGGCGCGCCAGGCACCGCTAAAGCTGGCCCCGCTCCCCTGCGGTCACCGCTTCACCGAGGCCGTGAGCTCCGAGTAGAGCGCGCGCACTTGAGTCAGGCACTGCTCGGCGTCGGGCAGGGCGCGGGCCCGCTCGCGGCCCCTGGCGGCGAATCGGGCCCGGTCGTCCGGGTACTGGGCGAGCCGCTGGACCGCGATCGCGATCTCGTGCGGATCGCCGGGCGGCACCAGGATCGCCGCGTCGCCGACCAGCTCCGGTGTGCCGCCGACCGCGGTGGCCACGACCGGCACGCCGGCCCGCAGCGCCTCCTGTACGACCAGTGCGCGCGCTTCCCAGGTGGAGGAGAGCACCAGCACGTCGGCGGCCGTCAGCAGGTTCGCCACGTCGGTGCGGTGGCCGAGCAGCGCTGCGTCGAGCTGACGGCGGTCGATCTCGGCTTGGAGTTCCGCGCGCAGCGGGCCTTCTCCGGCGATGGCCAGCCGCGGCACCGACTGCGGAGAGTCCGTCAGTTCCCAGGCGCCCTGCCAGATCCGCGCCGCTTGAAGCAGCGTCGCGTAGTCCTTCTGCGGGGCGAGACGGCCGACCGCCAGTACCAGGATCCGTTCAGGCGCGCCGGGATTGCCTTCACTGCCGATGCCGAGCTCTGCGCGTATGTCGGCCCGAGGCCTGGTCGGTTCCGGCAGCGGTGGGGCTGGTACCGGGCCGAGTCGCGCGTCACGGGCGCCGAGGACGCGTGCGCGTTCGACGAGGTCGGCTGAGGCGCCCAGCACCACGTTCGCGCGGCGTGCCGCAAGCCTCTCCAAGCGGGCAAGCAGGCGCGCTTTGATGCCCGTGGCGAGCATCGCGTTGTGCAGCGTGACGACGCTGGGCGTGCGGCTGCCGTTCGCGCGGCCTAACGCGAGCCCGGTTAGCGCTCCCGCACGCACGCCGTGCGCGTGTACGACCGCTGCGTTCGCCTCGGCGAAGGCCGCGCGCAGGGCCCTTACTGTCGCGATATCGCGCGGCGGGTTGATCGACGCGGCGATCGGCACGGGATGGAAGTCCGCGCCCGCTTTGGCGAATCCGAAGTGCTCGTCGGTCTGCGCCGGTCCGATGACGGTGACCTGGTCGCCGCGGGCCACCAGTCCGGCCGCCAGGTCGTGCACGTGCGCACCGATGCCACCGGTGCTCGTGCCCAGTACCAGCGCGATCCGCGAACTCACCGGTCCTGCTCCCGATCGGCGCTGTCGCGCCCTGGGCGCGCTCTGCCGCGGGCGGCCGGGGTTGCCCTCGCCGAGCACCACCGCGCCGCGCGCGACAGCAGCGGCCGCAGGTCGCCGTCGTCGAGCGCGAGGCTCACCGCCGCGAACACGACGAGGGCGACCAGCGCGCAGAACACCCCGGTCACCAGCGCGGGCGCGGATCCGGTCGGGCCGATCCGGCCGGCCACCAGCCAGCCCGCGGCGCCGGCCGCTGCGGCCGCGATCGCCCCGACCGCGGCGGCGCGCGGCAGCCCGGCGAAGGTGCCGGGTCCGTGGTACCGGCGCGTCGCGGCGAGCAGCAGGATTCCGGCGACCGTCATACCGCAGGCGTTGCCGAGGCCGAGCGCCGCGACGGCCTGCTGCGGCGGGAAGCGCCAGATCAGGATCCAGTCCGCGGCAAGGACGGTCAGCCAGCCGATGACAGTGGCCACGGCGGCGTCGCGGCTGTGGCCTCCCGCATAGAGGACGCGGCCGAGGTGCGCGATCGCCGCGTACCCGGGCAGTCCGAGCGCGAAGGTGAGCAGCCCGTAAGCCATCATCGCCGGGCGCGGGCCGGTCGGCGCGGAGATGAACAGGTATGACATCGGCCATGCGGTCGCGACGAGCAGCGCTGCGCCACCGCACGCGGCGATGAGTACCGCGCGGCTGGTTGTCGCGACGCCGCTGCGGAAGCCTTCAACGTCCCCGCTGTCGGCGCGCGCGGCCAGGTCTGTGAAGGCCGTCGTCGCGATCGGTAACGCAAGGACCGCGTACGGGAGCACGAAGACCGCCCAGCTGAACGTGTAGACGGTCAACGACCCGGTGGCCGCGCGGGTGTGGCTCGTGAGCAGGACGACTCCGAGCACGACGACGTTCTGAGCGGCGAGCGTCGCCACCCCAGCCACCGCGAGGTGCCGAGCCCTGCGGGCAAGGCCGGGTGGGAAGCGGAACACCGGCCGTACCCGCAGGCCGGTGCGGCGTACTGCGGGCAGCAGGCTCAGCGCCAGCGTGGCGACTCCGAGTGTGGTCCCCAGGCCGAGGAACAACTGGGAGCGGTAGCTCAGGGAACCGAGCGACCCTCCGGCGGCGGTCGGGTCGAACGCGCCGAACAGCAGGTAGGTGGTGACCACCACGAGGCTGGAGAGCAGCGGGGCGAGCGCGGGCGACAGGAACCGCCGGTCTGACTGCAGAGTCGCGGAGAGGACCACCGCGACGCCGTACAGCGGGATCTGCGGCAGGAACAGCACCAGGAACCGGCTGACCGTCGCGGCGTAGGCGCCGAGCGGCGCGTGGTTGCCGGCCAGCAGCTGGCCGAGCGGCCCCGAGATCGCGATCCCGGCCAGGCTGAGCGGCAGCAGGACCGCGACGGTCCAGGTCAGCAGCGCGGAGATGACCGACTCGGCGTATTTGCGCTCGCCGCGGGCGAGCGGACCGGCCAGCAGCGGGACGGCGACGCTGGCGAGCGCGCCGCCGGCGACGATGTCGAAGACCGTGTTCGGGATCTGATTGGCGGTGTTGTACGCGTCGGCGAGCGCCTGCGTGCCGACGGTGTGTGAGAAGGCGAGCGTGCGAAGGAACCCGACGGTGCGTGAGAGCACTGTGACAGCGGCGATCATCGCGGCGCCGCCTGCGACGGAACGCACCGCCGCGCGTCTACGTGCCGCACGTTGGGTGGCTAGCGTCTGGGAACTCATGCCCTCTTGCACGAAAGCCGAGGCGCGGTAGAGCCCAGCCTCGTCTTCGGTCGTTGCGTCGTCGCGTACAACATCGTCGAATAGCGCTTCGCCGGTAAGCGGTTCGCCGCGGTCCTGTGCCCTGCCATCGTCGCGCCCTACCCGCTCCTCCGCAGGCGCAACCAGCCGCGTGTCGATCGGCGCGACGGGCTGTACGAGCGGATCGTCGACGGAGGGCAGCGGGGCGGGGCGGTCAGGCACGTCGGCCGAGTCCGTCCAGCGCTCGAAGCGGCGGGGTGTTCGCGATCACCTTGGTGAAGGAGACCTTCTCGCTGGCCAGGGTCACCGCGGTGAGCGCGGCCGCGCGCCAGACCAGGCCCGCGCGGGTGGCCGAGGCGGCGGCGGCCGTACCGAGCACCGCGCCGAGCGCGTTCGCCCCCGCATCGCCGAGCATGGCCCGCTCGTCGAGGTCCTCGGGCAGCAGCGCCAGCGCCGCGCCGAGGCCCGCGCACCGCACCGCGGCCGCGCCCGGGGTGGTGCCGTCGCGCAGCAGCGCGGGCGTCGCGGCGATGGCGGCGGCCTTGATGGCGCGGCCCGGCCGCAGGTCGAGCAGGTTGACCGCGTTGGCGGCGGCCGCGATGGTGACGCCGGCGAGCAACTTGTCCACGAGGGTGTCGCCGGGCCCGCGGCGCACCAGCGCCCCGGCCAGCAGGCCGGCGCCGCCGATGCCGGCGATCTTCACGCCGCCGGTGGTCAGCTCGCCCTTGGCCAGCGCCTTGAGGTGGCCGCGCATCCCGCGCCGGTCGCCGTTGCCGTAAAGGTCGTCATAGACGCCGAACGCACCGGCGCTGGCCGCGACGCCGACGGCCGCGGTGCGCAGCCTGCGCGGCACCCCGGGGGTGAGCGCGAGCGCGGCCGCCGCGCCTGCCGCGTAGGCGGGGCCTTCCAGCAGGGTGACCGGCTCGCCGCGGTGGTTGGTGCGGTTCCACAGCTTCGGATCGCGGCCGCGGCCGGCTCCCTCGGTGACCGCGCCGCGCGCCGCGGTGAAGGCTAGGCGGGCCGCCGCCGCGCCGAGCGCGGCGGCGAGCAGCTTGGGCGCGGTGGCGGTGATCTTCGCCGCGAAAGCCCGGTTGCTCTCGAGCCCCTTTGACATCGGCCTGTCCGTTCTTTCTCAATCCGCGGCGGCGCGGCTGCGCCGGGCGGCAGTCCTAGCTTGCGCTCGGCGAGGGTACCGGGGGCAGGTTCGGCAATTTCGGCAACAGGCCGTCGGTAATGCCGGTCATACCGTAATGCCCGGCCGGCGCGGTGCCGTTCGCGCTCTCGTCGTAAAGCACGAACACCACGGCGACCTGGCCGATGGTGTCGTCCATGTCGTCGACGGTGGACACGGTCTTGGCCGCGGTCGCGTTCTTGAGGACCGCGCTGATGACGCCGCCGGTTTCCGCGTCGGCCGCCGCGCCGCCGATCACCGGGCCCACGTCCGCGGTGTGCAGGGACTGCGCCAGTGACACGTAGAGGGCGTTCTGCGCGTCCGCCTGCGAGGCCTCCGGCGCGGCGATGAACGCCGCGGTCGGCTTGAGCGCGTTTGCGGCGCTGGGCATCGTCGTCACGCTGATCACGCCGATGGCCTTGAACTCCTGAAGAGTCCGCACCGCCCAGGACGGCGTCATCGTCGTCGGTGTGGCCGACGGCGACGCCGAGGCGGAGCCGGCGAACGCGGGTGTCGTGGTCGCCTGCGCGGTCAGCGCCTCGACCAGCAGGTTGACCGCCTGAGTCACCGCGTCGCCGCCGGGGATCTGCTGTCCGCGCGGCGCGTAGTCGGCCACGAGCTGCTGCAGCGAGGAGGCGCTGCTGGGGTCGGCGAAGGTGGGGTTGACCGTGATGTCGGCGGTGATCGTCGCGGCCGCCTGCTTGGCCAGCGCGAGCGTGGCGTTGACGTGGTCCTGGTTGAACCCGGCGGCGCGCACCACCACCACGCCGGCGTTGAACAGCTGGTTGCTGACCAGGTTGTTCTTGGTGCCGTCGATGTAGTCGCTCAGGTGGTTGTTCTCGGCGGCCAGCGTCCGCTGCTGCGCCTCGAGGTGGTTCTTGGCGTTGGTGGCGTTGGTGATCTGCCCGTTGAGGAACGCGATCTGCGCCTTGCTGAGGAAGGAGGCGCCCAGCACCAGGCCGACCGTCAGCGCCAGGAACACCGCGACGATCGACACCACGTGATAGCGGAAGTCGATCACGAGAACAGCCCCTGCAGCCAGAACACGAAGGAGTCCCAGTATCCGCGCAGGACCTGCCAGTACAGCCCGCCGAGCGGGGAGACCAGGGCCGTGGCGATGATGGTGACCAGCGCCGCGCTGATCAGCAGCAGCAGCGAGGCCGAGGAGATCTGGCTGCGGTAGAGGCGGGAGACGCCCTTGGCATCCACCAGCTTGCCGCCGACCCGCAGCCGGGTCAGGAAGGTGGAGGCCATGCCGCCGCGCCCCTTGTCCAGGAACTCCACCAGGTTCGCGTGCGTGCCGACCGCGACGATGAGCTTGGCGCCCTTGTCGTCGGCCAGCAGCATCGCCACGTCCTCGCTGGTGCCGGCGGCCGGGAAGACGACGCAGTCGCGGCCGAGGCGGCTCATCCGCTCCAGGCCGGGGGCGCGCCCGTCCCGGTATGCGTGCACGACCACCTCCGCGCCGCAGGTGAGCGCCTCGTCGGAGACCGAGTCCATGTCGCCGACGATCATATGCGGCTTGTAGCCGGCCTCCAGGATCGCGTCCGCGCCGCCGTCCACGCCGATCATGATCGGCCGGTACTCGCGGATGTACGGCCGCAGCGCTTTCAGGTCCTCCCGGAAGTGGTAGCCGCGCACCACGATCAGCACGTGCCTGTCGTCGAAGTCGGTGCGCACGTCGGGCACGCCTACGCCGTCGAGCAGCAGGTCGCGCTCCTTGCGCAGGTACTCCATCGTGTTCTCGACGAAGGACTCCAGCTGCTCGGACAGGCCGGCGCGGGCCTCCTCCATCGCGTCCAGGATGGTGGGGATGTCCAGCACCTTGCCCGCCGCCAGCGGGGTCTCGCCGCGGAAGAGCACGTTGCCCTCGACGCGCAGCTGCTCGCCCTCGCGCGCGAGGTTCATCACCTGCGGGCCGACCTCGTCGATCAGCGGGATGCCGGCCGAGACGATGATCTCGGGGCCGAGGTTCGGGTATCGGCCGCTGATCGAGGCCGCTGCGTTGACCACGGCGGCCGGGCGGCAGGCCACCAGCGCCTCGGCCGCGACCCGGTCGATGTCCTGGTGGTCGATGACCGCTATCTCACCGGGCCGCAGCCGCTTGGTGAGGTTCTTGGTGCGCCGGTCCACACGCGTCAGCCCGCCCACGGCGGGGGCAGGCCGCGGCTCGGCCTGCTCCGCCGCGCGCTCGGGAGGGCGCACGGTGATCCTCATCGGGACAATCCTGCCAGGCCCGTGCGGCCTGGCTCGTCCCGTTGCACCAGTTCTTAACACGCCTTCAGCCGGTCGTGACGAGGTTGTTACGTCGAATGTCGTCTGGAGATTCCTCCCCGGACGGGAGCGCCTTCGCGGATCATTGGGGCGCCGTGCGTCACCGCCGTTCGGCGTGGGCGGTGGCGAGCAACTCGTCGGCGTGCGCCTGACCGAGTTCGGAGTCTTCCAGGCCGGAGAGCATACGCGCCAACTCGCGTCTGCGCTCGGCGTCGTCCAGCACGGTTACCCCTGAGGAGGTAATCGATCCGTCGCTTTCCTTGCGCACCAGCAGCTGCCGGTCCGCGAACGCCGCCACCTGGGGCAGATGGGTGACGACGATGACCTGTGCGGTGCGGGCGAGCCTGGCCAGCCGGCGGCCGACCTCGACCGCGGCCTTGCCGCCGACGCCGGCGTCCACCTCGTCGAAGACGAAGGTCGGTACCGGATCGGCGCCGGCGAAGACCACCTCGACGGCCAGCATCACCCGGGAGAGTTCACCGCCGGAGGCGCCCTTGGCGATCGGCAGGAACGGGGCTCCGGGGTGCGGGGCGAGGCGCAGCTCCACGTCGTCGATGCCGTTGGGGCCGAAGGCGACCAGCCGTTCGGCGCCGGTCTCCGGGTCCGGCACCGGAAGCGCGCTCGCGGCCGGAGCCTCGGCGGTTGCGGGCAGCTCCCGCTGGGCGACGTGCACGGCGATGCGCGCGTGCGGCATGGCCAGTTCGGCCAGCTCGGTGGTGACGGCGGCGGCGAACTTCTCGGCGGCGGCGCGGCGCGCGGCGGAGACCTCGGCGGCGTGGCCGGCCAGCCGGCTGCGCAGTTCGTCGCGCTGCGCGGTGAGCGTCTCGATGCGGTCGTCGTCGCCCTCGAGTTCGGCCAGCCGCGCGGTGGCCTGTTCGGCCCAGGCCAGCACGTCCTCGAGGGTCGGGCCGTGCCGGCGGCACAGGGTCTCCAGGTCGCCGATGCGCTGGTTGACTACTTCCAGCCGCACCGGGTCGGCCTCGATCCCGGCGAGGTAGCCGGCCAGGTCGGTGGCGGTCTCGGTGAGCTGCCAGTACAGCTCCTCCAGCCGCGCGGCGATGGGCGTGAGGGCCGCGTCGTCCCGGCTCACCTGCTCCAGGGCGCGGCGCGCGGCGTTGACCAATGAGGAGGCGTCGCCGGTTCCCGTGCCGTCGTCAGTAGCGACCAGGGCCTCGTGTGCGGTCGCGGCGGCCGTGCGCAGCGATTCCGCGTTACCGAGTCGCTGCGATTCGACGGTCAGTTTCTCGAGTTCTCCGGCGACGGGCTCTACCTTGTCGAATTCGGCGAGTCCGTACCGCAGCGCGTCGGCTTCTTGCGCCCGTTCTTTCGCCTGCGTGGTCAGTTCTTCCAGTTGTGCGGCGACTTCGCGGTACTGCTGATATGCGGCGCGGTATTCGGCCAGCGGACGGGATACCGCGTCCCCGGCGTACCTATCCAGTGATGCGCGCTGCCGCGCCGGTTGCAGGAGCCGCTGCTGTGCGGACTGGCCGTGCATTGCGATCAGGTCCTCGCCGAGATCCGCGAGCACTGAGACCGGAACCGCCTGGCCGCCGAGATGCGCACGGGAACGTACCGCGGCGTTCTGTCCGGAGCCCTGGGCCGACCCCTGTCCGCCCACGACGCGCGCGATGAGCAGTTCCGCCTGTGCTGTGCCGTCGCTTCGCGGCTCCGCGTCGTCTATCGCCGCGCCGGCCTCGGTCGCGCGCCGGGCCACCGAGCCCTCGGCGGGAATGAGCACTCGGCCCTCGATGACGGCCCGGTCCGCGCCCGGCCTGATCCGCGTGGTCTCCGCGCGGCCGCCGAACAGCAGATCCAGCCCGCTGACGACCATGGTCTTGCCGGCGCCGGTCTCACCGGTGACCGCGGTGAAGCCGGGCGACAACTCCAGTACGGCGTCCTCGATCACCCCGAGGCCGCGGATGCGCATCTGCTCCAGCACACTCGTGAGATTAGCGGAACTCCCGGACAACGGGCTCTGCCTTACCGCAGCACTCCCCTGACGGAGGATCAGCGGGGACCTCGTCGGGTAACCCGACTATCGCCGCTATTCCCGCGCCCGCCATCCGTCGATGGGAAGCCCGAATTTCGCGACGAGCCGGTCGGTGAAGGGCGCGTCGTGCAACCGGGCCAGGCGTACGGAACGCTCGCCGCGGCGTACCTCCACGCGTGCCCCGTGCGGCAGGTCCAGCGTGCGCCGGCCGTCGCACCAGAGCACGGCGCTGCCCTCCGGCCCGACGCCCCAGCCGTCTTCGATCTCGATGGCCAGCAGCGAGGACGGCGCGGCCACCAGCGGCCGGGCGAAGAGCGCGTGCGCGGAGACGGGCACCAGAAGCAGCGCCTCGACGTCCGGCCACACCACGGGGCCGCCGCCGGAGAACGCGTACGCGGTCGAGCCGGTCGGCGTAGCGCAGACCACGCCGTCACAGCCCCAGCGGGACAGCGGCCGACCGTCGACCTCGATCAGGACTTCGATCATCCGCTCGCGGGACCGCTTCTCGACGCTCGCTTCGTTGAGTGCCCAGGTGCGCCCGACGACGCGGCCGCCCTGCATCACGGTCACGTCGAGGGTCATGCGCTCTTCGACCTCGTACCGCTGCTCGACGATGCGTTCGACGACCTCGTGCAGGTCTTCGAGTTCGGCTTCGGCGAGGAAGCCGACCCGGCCGAGGTTGACTCCGAGCAGCGGGATGTCCGCCGCGCGGGCGAGTTCCGCGCCGCGCAGCAGGGTTCCGTCCCCGCCGAGGACCACGATCAGCTCGCAGTCGTCCACGGCGTGCCGGTCGTCGGGGACGATCCAGGCGGTCGGGCCGAAGTCGACGCCGTCCACCTCTCCGGCCAGTACCCGCACCTCTATCCCGGCGCCGGAGAGCCAGTGCGCGACCTTGCGTGCCGCGTCCTTGGCTTCCTTGCGGCCGGTGTGGGTGATCAGCAGGACGCTGCGCTTGGAGCGCTCGTCACCGCTGTCGTCGACCGTCACGCACGCTCCCTGTGTCCGTTCGGCTGTTCATTCACGCGTCCATTCGTCCTCTGCGGCGTACCGGCTCCGGCAGGCCCTTCGGCGATCGCTCGCGCCAACTCTTCGTCCTCGAGTGGCGCGGCTCCCGCACGCAGCCATACGAAGTACTCCACGTTTCCGCTCGGTCCGGGCAACGGGCTCGCGGTGATGCCGAGCACGCCCAGGCCGAGCGCCCAGGCGGCGTCGGCCACGGTGCGTACCGCGTCCGCGTGCAATGCCTGATCACGCACCACGCCGCCGGAACCGAGCCGTTCCCGGCCGACCTCGAACTGCGGTTTGACCATGAGCGCGAGATCGGCGCCGGGTGCGGCGCAGCGGGCGAGGGCGGGCAGCACCAGCGTCAGCGAGATGAACGAGAGGTCGCCGACGATGAGTTCCGCCGCCTCGCCGCCGATCTGCTCCAACGTCAGATCACGCACGTTGGTTCGATCGACGACGACGACGCGCGGATCGGTCTGCAATCGCCAGGCCAGCTGCCCGTAGCCCACGTCGACCGCGACCACTTGGCGGGCTCCGGCGCGCAGCAGCACGTCGGTGAAGCCCCCGGTGGACGCACCGGCGTCCAGGCAGCGGCGCCCCTCTACGACCAGCCCGCGCGGCCCGAACGCGGCGAGGGCGCCTGCGAGCTTGTGCCCGCCGCGCGACGCGTACTCCGACTCCCCGTCCGCTGCCCCGGCCACCACGATCGCGGCGGAGGTCTCGACCTGTGTCGCCGCTTTCCCGGCGGCCTGCCCGCCGACGGTGACCCGTCCGGCCGCGATCAACTCGACCGCCTGCTCGCGGGAGCGGGCCAGCCCGCGCCGGACCAGTTCGGCGTCGAGCCGTCGCCGCGCCTGTCCCGCCATCGTGGATCCTGCCTGTCCGGCTAACTGCCAGCGTCTGCCTAGTGCTTTTCGCCTAACGCGCCGCGAACTGATCAGCCCGTGCGCTGAGCGCCTGCGTCCTGAGTGCCCGTGTCCTGCCGGTCGATCTGCGCCAGCGCCTCCTGCAGACGCTGGTGGATGCCGTCGTACAGGTCCGGGTGCGCGCCCGTGGGCCGGTCGGGCAGTTCGCGCAGCCGGTCGAGCGCGGCGTCCACGTCGGGATGGCCGGTCGGCTCGGGTTCCGGAACGACCGCGAACGGCTCGGGCTGTGGCGCTCTCCCGGCCTCGGCCGCAGCCTCGACCGCGCCCTCGGTGTCCATGCTGCCCGCCGTCCTCTCACCGTGTCCGTACAGTGCGTATCCGCTTGTCCGCGCTGTTCCCCTGACCGTACCGCGCCGCGCGACCCGCTGGCTGTAAGGTGCCAGCCGTGGCGACCAAGAGCGAATGCGCGGAGGCCCTGGACCGACTGGCCGCGAAGATGGGCGGCCTGGACGACAGTAGCCGTGACCGGCACCGACTGGAGCGGACTGTCAGCTGCCAGGTGCCGGACCTCGATGTGACATTTCACGGCACGCTCAAGGACGCACGCCT
>NZ_DASRGV010000205.1:0-4399 GCF_035650855.1 Actinocrinis sp.
CACGTCGCCACCGAGCATGCGAGCCGCCGGTTCACTGTCCCGGATCGCCGCCAGCCGCCGACCAACCCAGCCCCGATCCAGCGGCAGCAGCGCGAGCACCACCACACCCAAGCCGACCGCCTCTGCCAGCAGGAACCCACGATCGCCCGCCAGGAACCCGGGCCGGCGCGCGAGCGGCAGGGTGAACAGCGGCTGCTCGAACATGAACCGGCTCGCCGCGGTGGCCAGCGCGAGCGTGGTGAGCGCAAGGTGCAGCGGCCGCTTCCGGGCCACCGGCAACGCGAAGAGCAGGCCGAGCACCGCGCCCGCGGCCGGCGCCGCGATCAGGCCGAAGCGCGGCGTCCAAGCGGCCACGAGCGCGCCCGCCCCGACGAAAGCGGTCTGACCGAGCGAGATCAAGCCGACCGCACTGAGCGCTCGGAACGAAAGCAGCACCACCGCGAGCGGCGGGATGAGCTGAGCGGTACCGATGTCCTGCGGTCGCAACCACGCCGCAGCGACGCCCAACGCAACGACTTGCCACCAGCCGCCGATGTGTTCAGCCAGCGTGCCTTTACGCGGCAGGATCGAGACGCGTTCGCGCGCCTCCTGGAACGCCGGAGCCACCCACACCGCCACCAGCAGCACCGCCACGAACAGATTCGAGCGCACCGCAGCGAGCACCTCGCCCGGCCGGCCGCCAAGCTGCACGCCGATCAGCTCCGCCTGCCCGATACCGGTGGCCAGCGCCACGCCGATGGCGACCGCCGGATTGACCAGCCGCGCGGCCACCACCACACCCAGCGTCTCGAACAGCACCAAGGTGAACGTCACCGGATCGAGCCGCAGCTGCGGCGCGAGCAGCATCCCAGCCGCCGCCGCCAATGCGCAGCCCACCGCCCAACCCAGCCGCCCGAGCCGCCGCGCCGGCAGGCCGCTCAGCTCCGCCAGTCCGCGATCGTCCACTACCGCCCGAATCGCTACGCCGAACGTGCGACCGCGCGCGAGGAGAACCAAGGCAGCGGCGACCGCCGTCAGCAGCCCGAGCTCGACCAGGACCCCGAGCGGCACGGTGAGGCCGCCGAGCTGAACGGAACCGGCGGGCAGCAGCGAAGGCGCATCCGTCCGCGCGCCGGAACCCCACACCGCCGTCGCGATGCCGACCAGAAGGACCGTGATGCCGAAGCCCGCAGTGAGCTCGGCCGCGACCCCGGCGGCGCGCTGCTGGAGCGGGCGGAAAACCGCCGCGTCGATGAGCAGCCCGAACAGCGGAGCGCAAACCAGCAGGATCAGCGCGACTGCTAAGGCTGTCGGCATGCCCCACTCCCGCACGGCCGCGCGCAGCAGGAAGGCGCCCGTCATCCCGATCGCACCGAAGGCGACGTTAAGCACGCCGGTCACGCGGTACGTCGCGATGACTCCCAGCCCGGACAGACCGGCCACCGCGCCGATCCCGAGCCCCGCGATCCCGAGCTGTCCTGCCCCGGCGCTCACGGCGTTCGCCCGTGGGACTGCTGCCTTGCCGGTCGGCTCTTTAGCCCTGCGATCGCGAGCTGTCCCGCCCCGGCGCTCACGGTGCTCGCCGTTTCGGGCCACCGTGCCGCCGCCGCGCTGATCCCGAGCTCACCCGATGGCGGCACTTTCACGGCTTCCACGATCCCCACCTCGGCCGGCCCCGCCCCGCTAAGCGGCGGTGACCAGGTCCGGCTCGCAGATGGGGCAGGCACGGCTCGGCGCCGAACCGTCCGACGCGCCGTCCGCATCCCGCGACACCTCGAAGGCCTCCGGCTTCCCGTCGAGCAGAGGACAGTCCCCGCGATGCAGGTAGCTGCCGTCCGGCAAGGCCCAAAGCCCATCACGCCGGCCTGACCGCGCCTGAGCACTCCCAGCCCCGGCCCCGCTCCTGGCCGCACCCCCGATCCCGCCCCGGCTGCTGCCTTGCTCCGCACGATGGCGCGCCCCAATCAGCACCGCACCTGCGACGATCAGCGCCGCTCCAGGGATCGTGGCCGAGGCCAGGTACGGCAGTTGCTGCGCCTCGGTGGGCTGCCCGGAGATCTGGTACCAGCCGACCACGTCCATCCCGATGCCCACGGCGGCAACCACCCAGCCGACATCCACACCGGGACCAAAGCGGACAACCACCGGCACCCCTCAACAAAGTCGCCCAACCGCGCGATGATGGTATGGCAGAACCGTGTCGTGCGGGAGAGGCGGTAATCGTGAGGCTCCTCATCCGTATCCTCATCCCTTTGACGGGAGTGGCGCTGATAGCCGGGTGTAGCAGCTCCGGCAACAACTCGTCGGCTTCGTCGTCGACCTCCGCGGGCGCCTCCGCCTCGGCCACCGGCGGGCAGAGCGCCGACTCCGCCGCGGTGACCCAGGTCTGGCAGTCCTTCTTCTCCAAGGACACCCCGATCAGCCAGAAGGAAACCCTGCTGCAGAACGGCACGACCACCATGAAACCGGCGCTGCAGGCCTTTGCCGCCGATCCGCGGGTCGGGCAGGCCAGCGCGACCGTTCAGAAGGTCACCTTCCCCGACGCGAACGACGCGGACGTGACCTATCAGATCGCGCTCAACGGCACGGTGATGATGGGCGGCATGGCCGGAAAGGCCATCAAGCAGAACGGCCACTGGCTCGTCTCCGACAGCACCCTGTGCGGCCTGCTCCAGCTGGCCGCGGCTCAGGGAGGAGGCAGCTCCGGAGCGATTCCGGGCTGTTCATAGCACCGAATCGCGCAGCTGCGCTGATCCTCGTCTCGTGACGGCTTCCGCGTCCTCCGTTCGGGGTCATCCGTTCGGGTGAGCAGGCGGGAACCGTCGCCAGCCTGGCCGAACGCGGCCAGAGCCGGTCCCGGTTGTCCCTCGATCGAATGGTTGATCGTGGCAGTCCCCCTCCCCACGCTGCCCAGTCCGGCAGACTGGCCTCACCTGCTGTTCCGGGTGGGGCGAGTGGTCCGGCTCCGAATGCGCGGCTCCGTCCGCGCCGCCGACCGGACGCTGACGAGACGTGCGTACGGTCGGGAGCCGAGCGGCGGGCACTTGGAGAGGACGCCACTACCCGTGTCATGGAAGCCCGACGCGCCGTCTGCGGCGTTGTCCGACCGCGCCGTCCCGCGCCAATCGACCCCGAAGGAATTCGCCGCCTCCAGGGACACCGCCGCCCGTGATGACACCGCCTTAGACGAGACTGCCGCGAGTAACCCCATGCTGAAGAACACCGCACTGCGCGAGCCCGGCTTCGACGAGTTCGGGGACGACCTCACCGAGGCGCTGCTGGAACCCGGCGACGGCGGCTACCCGGCAGGCGACCGGGTCGGCACGCTGCTGGCCGCGGCGTTCGGTACCGCGCCCGGCGCGGTCGCGCTGGTGCGTGACCACGATCACCGGGTCGATTTCCTCAACCGCGCCTTCCGGGACGCCTTCGGCCTCTCGGACGGGGCGTGCGGGCCGCTGGCCGGCTTGGTCCCGCAGTTCGAGCAGCTCGGCCTGCTGGACGCGCTCGACCACGTCTACGCGACCGGTACCGTTTATGTCGCGCCGGAGGTGCGCGTTAACGGGTATGGCGCCGCCAGACGTCCCGCAGTGCTGCGCGTCACCTGCTCGCCGGTGCACCAGCCCGAGGGCGGACCCGTTACCGGCGCGCTCGTCAACATCATCGACTGCACCGACCAGGCCGCTGCGGTAGATCGGCTTCGTGCAGGGGAGCGGCGGCATCGGTACGCAGCCGTAGCGTTGCAGCGCTCGCTGTTACCGCAGCGTCTGTCTCAACCCGACGACCTGCGCATTGCCGGCGTGTACCTGCCGGGCGCTGCGGACCACCAGCTCGAGCACCTCCCGGACGTCTGGCGGCGCGATAACGAGCCCGGTGAGTACCAGGTCGGCGGCGACTGGTACGACGTGATTCCGCTCGGGGCGGGACGTACCGCGTTCGTCATGGGCGACGTGATGGGACGCGGGGTGCACGCGGCCGCGGTCATGGGTCAGTTGCGTGCCGCCGTGCGCGCGTATGCGGCGGCCAATCTGCCGCCCGGTGAGCTGTTGCTGCACCTCGATCGGCATGCGGCCGAGCTGGAAGGCGTCGCCTACGCCGTGGGCTCGGCTACCGCGGGCGCCTGCGATTTCGGCGCGCTGGCCACGGCCGTCTACGCCGTCTACGACCCCGACGATCACGTGCTCACCTACGCCAACGCCGGTCATCCCGCGCCGCTGCTGCGCCTACCGGACGGCACGGTCGTCGAACTCGACGCCGCCGGAGGCCCCCCGCTCGGCACCGGCGAGTGGACCTGGCAGGAGGCATGCATCGCGATGCCGCCCGGCTCCTACCTGTCGCTATTCACCGACGGGCTGATCGAGCGGCGCGGTACCGACCTCGACGGGCAACTCGCCCGGCTGCGCACGATCCTGGCCGGAGCCCC
>NZ_DASRGV010000206.1:0-7936 GCF_035650855.1 Actinocrinis sp.
GACCACGAGCGGCGGCACATGCTCGGTAAGGCGGCCCGCGAGCGCGCGCTGGAACTGTTCACCATCGGTCGTGCGGTAGACACCTTCGACAAGATCTACCGCGATGTCGCCGCGTCGCACCCTTCCGAATCTGAAGCCGGCGACGCATCCGGCGCCGCGTCAGGTAAGACCGCGTCAGACGACGCCGAGTTAGCAGACGACGTGTCAGACGACGCGATTTCACAATGGACGACTGAGGAATCATCCGTGCCGACAGGGCTCGCAGCATGAGCGCACAGTCTCTCTTCGGCAGAGCGAGCGGCGTACCGAACCATGCGTTCGCCACCGCCTACAGCCAGCCGCGTCGCCCTCCCGCGGCAAAAACAGAAGGCGCCGCCTCGGGTTCCGCGTCGGCCGAATCGTCCGACGCGCTCGACGCGATCGACCGTCTCGCCCTCAGCCTGGCGGACCTCTGCCGCAGCGCGGTGGATTCGCTGGCCATCGTCGCCGGGCTCGAAGCAGAGGGCTACAACGACCGGATCGCAGCCGAGAAGTTCGGCCTGCCCGACCTCTTCGCCCTCGCCGAGGAGCTACACCAGCGGGTTCCCCGCGACATACACCCGCCCGAGGGCCCGGAGGACCAGCCGACAGTGACCGGCACAACCCGCGCCATCCTGCGCGGCCTGCTGTTCGCCGCGCCCTCGCTGTGCGCCATGGCCTTCCTGGTCACCGATCTGACCGGCCCGGCCCGCGTGGTCCTTGCCATCGTGCAGGTGCTCGCCTGGGGCTACGGCCAAGGCGTCGCACACCTCGCCTACAGCCGCCTGAACAACGCGGACCGCAGCGGCGCGGCACGCATCCTGCGCCACGGAACGCTGTACGCGCTGCTTGTCTCCACTTGGCTGCTCGGCGCCACGGAGTTCCTCCTCGGTACCGCACTCACCGCGCTGCTACCGGCCGCGACCAGCCTGTGGTTCTGTCTCGCAGCAGTCCCGGCCCTCGTGCTCGGCGCCGAATTCGCCATGGCCGCGACCCTCATCCCGGCGGTGTCCGGCGCAGTCGCCGTGTGGTTCGGCGCTCCGCCCCTGGCGGCCCTCGCGGGCGCGCAGCTCTCGGCCGCCACCACTGTGCTGTTCATGCTCCGCCTGACCCGGCACGGGGACGCCGGCAGCCCGCGGCTGACCAGGCCCGAGCTGCGCGACTCGCTGCCGCACGTGCTCTCCGGCCTAGGCACCGGCGCGCTCATCACGGTGGTCCTGGCCGGCCCGGCCGCGGCCGGCCAGGGGCTCGTCGCGCTGCACGCCGCGATCGTGCTCACGCTCGGGATGGGCGCCGGCGAGTGGCACGCGCGCTGGTACCAGCGACAGGTGAGCGAGCTGCTGTCCACGCTGGCCGACCCCGCGGGCTTTCCTCCGCCCGCGACGCTGCTGCTGCTCGGGGCGCTGACGCGGCAGGCCGCGACGACCGCCGCGCTGGCCGGGACCGTCTACTACGCCTTCGACCGCGGCGACAGCGGCGCGGCGGGCCTCTACTGCTTCGCGGTGGCCCTCGCCCCCGGCCTGCTCGCGGCGCTGTTCATGCGCGGCATCGAGGCGCGCGCCGTGCTGTGGCCCACCGCGATCGCGCTGGCCTCGACCCTCGCCGCGCTGCCCAGCCGCAACGCGGCGGTCCTGGCCGCCCTCGCGCTGGAGGCCTCGGTTCTGCTCGCGATCCGCGCCGCGAGCGTCACCGCCCGTCCGTGGGTGCACCTGTGATCCGCAACCTCATCGCTCGCGACCGGCCGCGTGCCGACGGCGCGCAGCCGGTCCGATCGGTCGTGCCAGCGAGTGCGCCCGTGCCTGCGCCCGTGCACGTGTCTGTCCCTCGCTACGCAGTCCCCGCCTACTTCAACCCGTTGTGGGCCGCGACCGGCTGGCAGGACCTCGCCGCTCTCGGCCCGGCCGTGTCCTTCGCGATCCTCAACCCGGATTCCGGCCCCGGTCGCGCCGTCGATTCCGCGTATAGCGAGCCGATCGGCGCGGTTCAGGCATCGGGTGGACGCGTTATCGGATACGTCGACACCGCCTATGGCAGGCGTCCGAGTGCAACCGTGTTGCGTGACTTGATGCGTTATCAGTCCTGGTACGGCTTACGTGGCGTGTTTCTCGATCAAGTCGCCAGCGGCCGCGATCACCTCGCGCACTACCGCCGAATCATCGAAGCGGCACGCCGCTGCGGATTCGAGTTCTTCGCCATCAACCCCGGCGTCATCCCCGATCCCGGCTACGTCGAACTCGCGGACGTCGTAGTCACCTTCGAAGGCCCGTGGCTCGCGTATCGTGATCACGCGGCAGTCGACTGGACGACGGACCATCCGGCCGAGCGCTTCTGTCACCTGGTGCACAGCACACCGCCCGAGAAGCTGGCCACGGCGCGGAACCTGGCGCGCGAACGCCACGTCGGCGCCTTCTACGTCACAGAGCAGTCCGGAGCGAATCCATGGGGAAGCCTCAGCACGCAGCTCGCACAGACGGCTGCGGTGGGACGCGCCTCCGTTACTTCGCCGCTGCCTTAACGCTCGCCCTCGCCGCCTTAGGCGGCTGCTCGACGTCCGCGTCCCCGTCGCCGTCCGCCGCGCAGAGCTCATTGCCTGCTTCGTCGGGCTCTGCCCCTTCCGTGCCTGGCGGCTCCTCCTCGGCCGTTCCCGCCTCCATCTGGCACCCAAAACCCGGCCTCACCTGGCAGTGGCAGCTTTCCGGGAAGGTCGACACCTCCGTCGACGCCCAGGTGTACGACATCGATGGAGTCGAGAACAGTGCCGCCGTCGTCGCCACGCTGCACGCCGCCGGCCGCAAGGTGATCTGCTACGTGAACGCCGGTGCGTACGAGTCCTTCCGCGCCGACGCGAACCGCTATCCCGCCGCGATCATCGGACAGTCAAACGGCTGGACCGGCGAGCGCTGGCTGGACGTGCGCGAACTCAGCGTCCTGCGCCCGATCCTCGCCGACCGGTTCAAGGCCTGCGCGCAGAAGGGCTTCGACGGAATCGAGGCCGACAACGTGGACGGCTACCGCAACACCACCGGCTTCCCGCTGACCGCCGCCGACCAGCTGGCCTTCAACCGCATGCTCGCCGACCTCGCCCACGCGCAGCGCCTGGCCATCGGCCTGAAGAACGACCTGGACCAGATTCCGCAGCTGGTCTCGGACTTCGACTTCGCGGTCAACGAGCAGTGCGCCGAATTCTCGGAGTGCGACGCGCTCAAGCCGTTCATCGCCGCAGGCAAGGCAGTCTTCCACGTCGAGTACAACCTGTCCCCGGAGGAGTTCTGCCCCACGACGACCGCGCTCGGCCTGTCCTCCATGCGCAAGAACCTGAGCCTCGACGCCCCCCGCTGGCCGTGCCCGGCCACGTCACACGGCTGATCACAACCCCGAGTGAACAGCGCGTCAGCCGAGCGTATAGTCGGACCGCTCGGTTTGCTATCAGCGGGCTCATTGAGGGGGATACGGTGCGCTTGCGCCGAATCAGTGCATCCGCGGCGATGCTCATAACAGCCGCTTCAATCACCCCGGTCGCGCACGCCGCGGCCGCCACGGGGACCACCATCTACGTCAACAACGCCGCATCGGCGAACTGCTCCAACTCGGGGCCCGGAACGAGCGCGGCTCCGTTCTGCACCATCCAACAGGGCGTCGACGCGGCTACGGCCGGCACCACGGTGCTCGTCGAGCCCGGCTTCTACTCCGCGCCGGTCACCATCTCCAAGACCGGGACCGCGGACGCCCCCATCACGATCAGCTCGGTGGGCAAGTACCAGGCCGAGGTCTCGCTCTCCACCGGACCCGCGATCACGGTGTCCAACTCGGCCTACGTGACCATCGAAGGCTTGAGCGTCAACGCGATCAGCGGCAAGAGCATCGTCGTCGACGATTCCTCACACGTCACGATGGACAGCATCCAGGACTTCCTAGGCAACTCCGACCCTAACCCGGTCATCGAAATCACCGGCACGTCGACATACGCCACAGTCAGCCGCAGCCTGATCAACACCGACGGACACAGCGCGGCGATCCAGATCGACAGCGGCAGCACACACGACACGATCACCACGAACGTGTTCGACGGGCACAGCGGGGGCGTCGTCGTCAACGGCGCGACCAACACGGTGGTCACCAGCAACAGCTTCTACATAGCCTGCAACCAGGCCATCGCCCTGCGCGGCGCGTCCACGGGTGCATCGGTCGAGAACAACGCGATCTACCAGATCCAGGATTCTTCGCAGGTCAGTTTCTGTCCGCCCACCGTCGCACCGGTGACCGGAATCGAGGTCGACAGCGGCGCGACTTCGGGCACCACAGCCGACTTCAACGTGCTGGACACCACGATCAACGCGGACTCCTACACCTGGGCCGGCACCACCTACTCGAGCGCGACCGACCTGAATCGGGCGACCGGTCAGGCCGCACACGACATCAACGCCGATTTCCAGCTCACCGTCGACTACAAGCCGAACGGCGACAGCTCCCCGCTCGTCGACTCCGCCGACGCCAACGCGCCCGGCGAGCTGACCACCGACTACACCGGCGCCGCGCGAGCGGACGACCCGAACGTCGCGAACACGGGAACCGGCGTCGGCTACTACGACCGGGGCGCGGGCGAATACCAGGACCCGCTGGCCGTCGCGGTGAACCTCGACTCGCAGACGGGAACCGCGCCGGCGACCTTCACCGCGACCGAGTCGCTGGCCACCGCGGGTTGGGCTCCGGTGACCACGTGGACCGTCGACTTCGGCGACGGCAGCCCCACAAAGAGCACGGCCTCCCCTTCGGCGATCAGCCACACGTACACCAAGTCGGGCGCTTTCACCGTGACCGTCACAGGGACCGACTCCTACGGAACCGCTTCGGCCACGGCGCCGGTGTGGATGCTGTCCTCGAGCGTCTATCACCCGCTCTCGCCGAGCCGCATCCTCGACACCCGCAAGGGGATCGGGACGAACGGTGTCGTCGCTCCGGTACCGGCCGGCGGCAACCAGGCGGTGACCATTGAGGGCACCGGCTCCATTCCGGCGACCGGTGTGACCGCGGTCGCGGTGAACATCACCGTGACCAATGCCAAGGGCGGCGGCTACATCACCGCGTACGCCGATGGCACGACCAGGCCGACCACCTCGAACCTCGACTTCTCCGCCGGACAGACGGTGCCGAACATGGCGATCGTGCCGGTCGGCGCGGACGGCAAGATCGAGCTCTACAACGGCAGCGGCGGCACGACCGACCTGATCGCCGACGTCGCCGGCTATTACGGCCAAGGTGCCGGCACCGGACTGGGAGCGCTCGGCGCCGGCCCGGTGCGCATCCTGGACACACGCGACGGCACCGGCACAGCGAAGGCACCGATCGCCGCCGGCAACACCCTGGCCTTCGGTTCCGACTACTTCACGGGCGTCAGTGCGGTCGAGCTGAACGTGACCATCGTGAATCCGAAGACCGCCGGATACCTGACGGTCTATCCGGACGGCACGGCCCGGCCCGTCGCGTCAAACCTCGACTTCAGCGCGGGGCAGACGATCGCGAACCAAGTGGTCGTCCCGGTGGGCGCGGACGGCAAGATCGACTTCTACAACGGCAGCGGCGGCACGACCGACGTCATCGCCGACATGGTGGCGCTGTTCAACACGTTCGGCGGCGGCGGCTATGTGCCCGTCACCCCGACCCGCCTGCTGGATACCCGCAAGGGGATCGGAGCCCCCGCCGCGGCCGTGACGGCTCAGGGCATAGTCAACCTGAAGGCCGTCGGGGCCTCGCCGATCCCAGCAACCGGCGTCGGGGCGATCGCGGCGAACGTGACCGTCACGCAGCCCACGAGCGGCGGGTACCTCACCGTCTACCCGAACTACCTCAACACGCCGCCGAAGGCCTCGACGCTGGACTTCGCGGCGAACGAGACCGTGCCCGACTTCCTCGTCAGCGGCATCGAGTTCGACGGGGTCAAGCTGTTCAACGGCAGCGGAGGCTCCAGCCAGCTGATCCTGGACGCCTTCGGTTACTACGACAACGGAGTGCCGCCGGCGAACTGACCCGGAACCTGGTGGTACCGGCAGCAGACGAACCGGGCCGGCCCCGAGGACCGCGATCCTCAGGGCCGGCCCGGAGCCGTTTCAGTCCACGCTCTGCAGCAGTTCGTCGGCCGCGGCGAACGGGTCAAGCGAGCCGTCCACGACGCGGTCGGCGAGCGCCGCGATCCGCGAGTCGCCGTGCAGGGAGCCGAAGCGGGAGCGCAGCACCGCGAACGCGATCGCCTCGATCTCCGCGGCCGCGCGCGCCCGGCGGCGTACCGCCAGCTTCCCGGTCTCGGCCAACCACGCGCGGTGCTTCTCCAGCGCCTCGACCAGCTCGCCGACGCCCTCGGCGCGCGCCGCCACGGTCTTGACGATCGGCGGGCGCCAGTCGCCCGCCTCGCGCCGCTCGCCGAGCGCGAGCATGTGGTTAAGTTCCCGCGCGGTCGCGTCGGCGCCGTCCCGGTCGGCCTTGTTCACCACGAACACGTCGCCGATCTCCAGGATCCCGGCCTTCGCCGCCTGGATCCCGTCGCCCATGCCGGGGGCGAGCAGCACCACGGAGGTATCCGCCGCCGAGGCGACTTCGACCTCTGACTGCCCTACGCCCACCGTCTCGACCATGACCACGTCGCAGCCCGCCGCGTCGAGTACGCGCAGCGCCTGCGGGGTCGCCGCGGACAGGCCGCCAAGGTGCCCGCGCGAGGCCATCGACCGGATGTAGACCTCCGGGTCGGTCGCGTGCTCCTGCATCCGCACCCGGTCGCCGAGCAGCGCGCCGCCTGAGAACGGCGAGGAGGGGTCGACCGCGAGCACGCCGATCCGCTTGCCGCGCGCCCGGTACTCGGTGACCAGTGCGCTCGTCGAGGTCGACTTGCCCACGCCCGGAGCACCGGTGAGCCCGATGATGTACGCGTTGCCGGTGTGCGGGGCCAGCGCCGACATCAGTTCGCGCAGCGCGGGCGAACCGTCCTCGACCATGGAGATCAGGCGTGCGACCGCGCGCGGGTCGCCCTTACGCGCGCGGTCAACCAGAGCAGGGACGTCAGTCACAACTCAAGACCCTACCCATGTCGCCCTGCGTCGCCCTTGAGCCCTGCACCCGCTCCTCAGGCACGCTTCGGCACGGTAACGATCAGCGCGTCGCCCTGGCCGCCACCGCCGCACAGCGCGGCCGCGCCCGTGCCGCCCCCGCGCCGCTGCAACTCGAGCGCCAGGTGCAGCACCAGACGTGCGCCGGACATGCCGATCGGGTGGCCGAGGGCGATGGCGCCGCCGTTGACGTTGACCTTGTCCTCGTCGACGCCGAGGTCACGCATCGACTGGATGCCTACCGCCGCGAACGCCTCGTTGATCTCGATCAGGTCGAGATCGCCGACCGAGAGCCCGGCCTTGGCCAGCGCCTTGTTGATCGCGTTGGAGGGCTGCGAGTGCAGCGAGTTGTCCGGGCCGGCCACGATGCCGTGCGCGCCGATCTCCGCGAGCCAGGTCAGGCCCAGCTCCTCGGCCTTCGCCTTCGACATCACCACGACGGCGGCCGCGCCGTCGGAGATCGGGGAGGCGTTGCCGGCGGTGATCGTGCCGTCCTTGGTGAAGGCGGGGCGCAGCTTGCTCAGCCCTTCCGCGGTGGTGTCCCCGCGCACGCCCTCGTCCTCTTTCACGACGATCGGATCGCCCTTGCGCTGCGGGATCTCCACCGGGGTGATCTCGGCCTCGAAGAGGCCGTTCTTCTGCGCGGCGGCGGCGCGCTGCTGGGAGCGCGCGGCGAACTCGTCCTGCTCGGCGCGGCTGATGCCGAGCTTGCCGACGTGCCGCTCGGTGGACTCGCCCATCGGGATGTGGTCGAAGGAGTCGGTCAGGCCGTCGTAGGCCATCGCGTCGAGGACCTCGATCGAGCCGTACTTGTAGCCCTCGCG
>NZ_DASRGV010000207.1:0-18397 GCF_035650855.1 Actinocrinis sp.
CGTGGAGGACGACACGGTGATCCTCGCCTCCTCGCTGATCCCGGGCAACGAGACCGCGGTCTACCGAGTGATCAACGGTCTGACGCGCTGGGGCGCGAAGGTCGTGCACAAGGGCAACGCGAAGGTGCACGTCTCGGGGCACGCGTCGGCCGGTGAGCTGCTGTTCTTCTACAACCTGGCCCGGCCGCGCAACGTCATGCCGGTGCACGGTGAGTGGCGGCACCTGCGGGCGAACGGCGAGCTTGCGGTGCTCACCGGAGTCGCGGCGGACCGCGTGGTGATCGCCGAGGACGGCGTCACGGTGGACCTGGTGGACAAGGTCGCGCGGATCACCGGCAAGGTCCCCTGCGGGTACGTGTACGTGGACGGACTGTCGGTCGGCGACGTCACCGAGGCGAGCCTTAAAGACCGGCGCATCCTCGGCGACGAGGGCTTCATCTCGGTGTTCGTGGTCGTCGACGCCGACACGGGCAAGGTCTCCGGCGGCCCCGAGGTCCAGTCCCGCGGCGCCGGTATCGACGACGGCGCCCTGGCGGCGGTCACCCCGCTGATCGAGGAGGCCCTGGCCCAGGCCGCGGCCGACGGCGTCGGCGACGCCTACCAGCTGCAGCAGCTGGTGCGGCGCACGGTCGGCAAGTGGGTCTCGGACACCTTCCGCCGCCGCCCGATGATCATCCCGGTGGTCGTCGAGGTCTGACGACGCGGCGTGCCGGCGTGGCGCGATGTCACGCCCGGCCGCCCGCTCCGATCTCGCGGCCCGGCCGCGTCGTGATGTCGCGGCCGGGCCGGGCGGCGGTCAGCCCTCCGCGGGGAAGCCGCCGCGCTGGTCCACGATCGCGTCGCAGAGCGCGACGAGGTCCGGCTCGCGCAGGCCCGGCCAGCCGTGCACCGCGTCACGCCAGACCGGGTAGATGCTCGAGACGCCCCAGCGTCCGCCGAGCAGCGCCCCGCCGATCGCGGCGACGGTGTCGGTGTCGTCGCCGGCCCGGACCGCCGCGTAGAGCGCGCGGCCGAAGTGGCGGCCCGGGTTGTCCTCCGGAATCGGGATGCCGAGGATCGCGGACCAGGCGGCCTGCAGCGCACGCACGACATAGCCGTTGGGGGCGAAGGCCGCAGGGGGCTGCGTGGCGGCCTCGTCGAGCCAGGCCTTCCAGCGCTGTGCGGCGGCCTCGTCCAGGAGGTCTAGACCGCTCTGTGGGCCGTCCAGCGTGCCGTCGAGGACGGCGACGCGGATCGCCTCGCACCACAGCACGCAGGCCTCGCCCGCGACCGGGTCGTAGTGTGTCAGCCCGCTGACGGCGCGGGCCGCCTCCGCGAGCGCGGCGCGGTCGTTGAGGTAGGCGAGCGCGAGCACTCCGGTGCGCATGAGCGATCCGTTGCCGGCCGACCGGCCCGTGCTCTCATGCGTCTGGCGCGCGGCCTCGCGCATCGCCGCGAGCGGATCGGCGGCACCTCGGGCGGCGGAAAGCACCGCGCGGGTCTGCGCGCCGATGTCGGTGGCGCCGCCGGCCGCCCAGTCCAGGAAGCCCTCGGCCACGGAGCGCAGCGCCTCGTCCGTGCGCAGGTCCGCGCCGCTCGCCGCGACCCGGGCGATCACCACGTGCATCTGGGTGTCGTCGGAGTACTCCCCCGGCTGGTACGGCCCGAGTCCGCCCCCGATCATCTCGGGAAGCGTGTTGGGGCCGAGCGCGGGCCCGAACTCGTACGGCACGCCCAGCGCGTCACCGCAGGCGGCGCCCACCAGCACGCCGCGCGCCCGGTCGCGCCGCAGCTGCGGGGAGATCAGGTAGTCCGTCACGCCGCGCCCCTCATCCCACGTCCGACATCTTGATCACCCAGTGGCCCGGGCTGACCTCGATCTTACTTTCCACCTGGAACCGCGATCCGGGCGGGAAGAGCACCTCGGACTCATGCGGATAGTGCGACAGAGAGCTGACATCGCGCCCGGTGGTGGACTGCACGACGTACTGCACGTTGCCGGGGAAGGGCTCGCCGGTGCTGAGGAAGTGCGGCTCGGTGACGACCTGCCCGGGTTCGTACTTGGACAGCACGTCGTTCACATTCCCGGACGGGATCTGCATGCCGCGGTAGTACTCGCCGGTCGTCGGCGGCAGCTGGTTCAGCCCGGACGTCGTCGCCCGGATGTGCGCGTCGTACTGCGCGAGCGCCGCCGGATCGCCGCTGCGCAGCGCGGAGTTCATCTGGCTGTAGAACTCGTCGCCGGTGTACCCGCGCACGGCCACCAGGTCCTCGGTCGGGATGCCGGCCAGCGAGGGGTCGCGCGCCTTGAGGTCCTGCACGAACTGCTCGTCGTCGGCGTATCCGTGGTACGCGGCGGCGAAGTTCTGGCGATCGTCGGCGCTGGAGCGGAAGGCCGGGTTCCCGGAGTAGTCACCCGAGCTTCCAGCCGAGGAGCCGATCGTCGGCGCGGCGGCGGGACCACTGGCGGGCGCCGATGCGGGGACGTCGTCTTCGGGCGCGCTCGAACCGCCGCGCGCGATGGTCGGCGTGGTGGAATCGCCGTCCATGCTCTGGTGCACGTTGCGGTACGCGCTCGCGGCCGCGTCATCGACGCCGCGGTAGTTCTCCGCGTGCGTGTGCAGATTCCGGCCCGCCGTGCCCACGACGCGACCGGCCTCGTCGAACACGGTGCCGACGGTCTCGACCCCGGCACCGGTGCCCTCCTCCACCGCCTTGCCGACGCCCGACTCGCCGTCCGAGCGCGCGGCGGCCAGCACCTTCTGTCCGGTGGCCTTGAGCCGTTCGCCGAGCGGCTGGAGCACCTGCGCGAACTGTTCGAGGGCTGACGCGCCGCGGTGCAGCGACTCAGGGTCTACGTTGATCGGCTCCTCGCCCGACATCACGACCCCGCCAGAATCGAGCGCATCCTGGCCAGCTGCCCCTGCTGCTCGCCCGCCTGCGTCGCCTGCTCGGTTTCGCCGGGAAGGCCGGTGCCGTTCGCCAGCGAGACCAGGGATCCGCCGGGATCGGAGAGCGCCGAGGCGGCCTGGGAGCCGAGCGTGGAAAGGCCCTGCGAGCCGCCGCGCGTGGCGGCCGCCTCGAGGGCGGAGAAGTCCAGGCCGTGGCCGATGCCGAGCGCGTCGCCGAGCAGCTGCTGCGCCATCTCGCCGCCAGCCGACTTGAGCGCGCTGAAGATGGGGCCTTCGACGGCCTGGGTCAGCTGCGCGAGTATCTGCTGGACCGCCTCGTCGAGCAGCCGCTTGACCAGGGTCTTGCAGATCGCGATCGCGCCGGCCGCCTCGGCCTCGCTCAGGCCCAGGGTCTCCACCGCGGCCGCCTGGTCGGCGATCAGCTGCGCGGCGAGGATGCCGAGCTGCACGATCGCCTCGGTTTTCAGGGCGATGATGACGCCGTATACGACCTCGAGGACGTCGGCGAAGATCTTCAGGCCCTCGGCCAGGTCCTTGAGGTGGCCGTCCGAGAGCTTCTGCCACAGCGCCTCGAACAGCTTGAGCGACTGGGAGGAGCTGATGCTCAACATCTGCTCGATCTCGGCCTTGGCGTCGCCGTGCCCGGATTCGAGCTCCTGGGCTATCTGCTTGAGCTCGTCGGCCGCCTCTTTGAGGTCGTCCTCGTTGATGTTGGGCCAGGACACCCCGATGATGTCGAGCACCCAGACCAGTTCCTGCGGCAGTACGACTCCCACGTGCGCTCTCCCGTCCCCCGCCCGTTGCCGCGCGACGGGGCGACGATAGCAGTGCTCTGACCGGCGGCGAAAGGCCCGGTCGGGATGCTTACGCGGAGGCGGAGCGGTGCAGGCGGATGGCGTGGCGCATCGCGGCGCGGGCGCGGGCGTTGTCCTTCGCCGCCGAGTAGGCGACCGCGAGGCGGTACCAGGCACGCCAGTCTTGCTCGTCCGCCTCGGTCTCGGCCTTGCGGCGCGCGAAGAGCCGGTCCGCGGCCGCGCGGTCGACCCGGCCGCCCGGCGACCTGGGCAGCGCGTCGACCTCCTCCTGCCGCAGCCCGCCCTCGTCGTCGAGCTGTCTGGCCAGGCGCTCGGTGGCGAAGCCGAAGCGGATCTCGCGCACCAGGAACCAGCCGCCGAAGAAGCCGAAGACGAGCACCGCCGCGCCGAGCAGTCCGGGAGCCGCGCCGCCGCCGGTGAACCCGTCGTAGAGCGCGAGAGCCCCCTCCCAGCTGCACAGTCCCAGGTAGAAGACGAGGACCGCGCTGAGGATGAAGGCGGCGGTGCGGGCGCGCACTGGGGTTCCGTTCCGCTTCCCGGCTAGCCCTGCTGATCGAGGTAGTGCTCGAGTCCGACGGTCAGCCCGGGGTGCTGGGCGACCCGCCGGACGCCGAGGACCACGCCGGGCATGAACGAGATCCGGTCCAGCGAGTCGTGCCGGAGCGTCAGGGTCTCGCCCTGCGCGCCGAGCAGCACTTCCTGATGGGCGATCAGGCCGCGCAGGCGCACCGAGTGGACCGGCACCCCTTGCACGGTGCCGCCGCGGTGGTGGTCCGCGTCGTGGGCCGTGGCGTCGGGGAACGGCTTGCTGTTCGCCTTCGCGCGCGCGTCGGCGATCAGCTCGGCGGTGCGCTGCGCGGTGCCGCTCGGCGCGTCGGCCTTGTCGGGGTGGTGCAGCTCGATGATCTCGACCGACTCGAACAGCGGGGCCGCCTGCGCCGCGAACTTCATCATCAGCACCGCGCCGAGGGAGAAGTTGGGCGCGATGAGCACGCCCGTGGACGGGTGCTCGGCGAGCCAGGACTGCACCCGCGCCGTGCGGTCGGGGGTGAAGCCGCTGGTGCCGACGACCGCGTGGATGCCGTTCTTGACGCAGAACTCGAGGTTGCCGAGCACCACGTCCGGGTTGGTGAAGTCCACCGCCACGATCGCCCCCGCCTCGACCGCGGCCTTCGGGTCGTCGTCCACGTCGATGCGCGCGACGACCTGCATGCCGTCGGCCTGCTCGACCGCGTCGCAGACCTGGCGGCCCATCCGGCCGTTGGCGCCGAAGACGGCAACGTTGATCATGGTGGTGTCCATTCGCTGCGGGTGTGGCGGTCAGGCGATGAAGGACGAGGGGTCCTTGTACGGCCCGATCACGGCGAGCGCCGGCTGCGCGGTGAGCAGATCGGTCGCGACGGCGCGCACGTCGTCGAGCGTGACGCCGGAGATCAGTTCGAGCACCGTGTCGACCGACAGGTGCTCGCCGTAGACCAGCTCGCCCTTTCCGATCCGGCTCATCCGCGAGCCGGTGTCCTCGAGGCCGAGCACCATGCCGCCGCGCAGCTGGCCGATGCCCAGCGCCAGCTCCTGCTCGGTGATGCCCGAGGCGACGAGACTCGCGATCTCGGCCCGGCACAGCGCGATCACCTCGCGCAGCTTCTTCGGCTGGCAGCCCGCGTATACGCCGAACGCGCCGGCGTCAGCGTATTGCGAGGCGTAGCTGTACACCGAGTACGCCAGGCCGCGCTTCTCGCGCACCTCCTGGAAGAGGCGCGAGGACATGCCGCCGCCGAGCACCGCCGCGAGCACACCGAGCGCCCAGCGCCGGTCGTCGGTGCGGTGCACCCCGGGCATCCCGAGCACCACGTGCGCCTGCTCGGTCTTGCGGTTGACCAGCCGCGTCGCTTTGCCGGAGGGGGCCGTCGCGGCGAGGCTGCGCGGGCCGAGCGGCGCGAGGGCCGAGTCGAGCACGAGGTGGGAGTCCCCGGCGGACCGCAGGAAGCCCTCGTATACGAGTTCGACGACGCGGTCGTGGTCGAGGTTGCCCGCCGCCGCGACGACCAGGTTGGGCCCGGTGTAGTAGCGGCGGTAGTGCGCGGCGATCTGGTCGCGGGTGATCGTCTTGACCGACTGCGCCGTGCCCGCGATCGGCCGGCCCAGCGGGCTGTCGCCGAACAGGGCGAGGGCGAACTCGTCGTGCACCATGTCGCCCGGGTCGTCGTCGGTCATGGCGATCTCCTCGAGGATCACGCCGCGCTCAGACTCCACGTCCTCGGGCAGGATCAGCGCGGCCGCGACGACGTCGGTGATGACGTCGGCGGCCAGCGGCAGATCCGCGTCCAGGACGCGGGCGTAGTAGCAGGTGTACTCCTTCGTGGTGAAGGCGTTGATCTCCCCGCCGACCGCCTCGACCGAGGCGGAGATGTCCAGGGCCGAGCGCCGCGCGGTGCCCTTGAACAGCAGGTGCTCCAGGTAGTGGCTGGCCCCGGCGGACTCGGCGTCCTCGTCGCGCGAGCCGACGCCGACCCAAACGCCGAGGGTGACCGAGCGCACCGACGGCATCGCCTCGGTGATGACCCGGATGCCGCCGGGCAGCACGGTCCGGCGGATGTCGCCGGAGCCCGCGGCGCCCGGGAACAGCGACTGCGTGGGAAAGCCGTGCTCGGACGCGGTCTCGGCGGTGCCGGGGAGCGCGTGCTCCCCGGCGTCCGAGTAGGGCGCTGTCCCGGCCGCGGGGGCCGGGATCGGCGACTGAGTCAGATCGACCACCTGTATCAAGGATCTGCCTACGTAGGAGCGGTGAGCGGTCAGGCCTGCTCGGCCGGGGCCTCTTCGGCGGGCGCCGCGGGCTGCTCGGCGTCCGGGAGCACCGGCACCAGGGACAGCTTGCCGCGCTGGTCGATCTCGGCGATCTCGACCTGGAGCTTGTCGCCGACCTTGACCACGTCCTCGACGTTCTCGATCCGCTTGCCGCCGGCGATCTTGCGCAGCTGCGAGATGTGCAGCAGGCCGTCCTTGCCGGGCATCAGCGAGACGAACGCGCCGAAGGTGGTGGTCTTCACCACGGTGCCGAGGTACCGCTCGCCGACCTCGGGCATCGTCGGGTTGGCGATCTGGTTGATCGTCTGGCGGGCCGCCTCTGCGGACGGTCCGTCGGCCGCGCCGATGTAGATCGTGCCGTCGTCCTCGATGGTGATGTCGGCGCCGGTGTCCTCCTGGATCTGGTTGATCATCTTGCCCTTCGGGCCGATGACCTCGCCGATCTTGTCCACCGGGATCTTCACCGTGATGATGCGCGGCGCGTACACCGACATCTCGTCCGGCGAGTCGATCGCCTCGAGCATGACGTCCAGGATGTGCAGCCGGGCGTCGTGCGCCTGGCGCAGCGCCTGGGCGAGCACCGATGCGGGGATGCCGTCGAGCTTGGTGTCCAGCTGAAGGGCCGTCACGAAGTCCTTGGTGCCGGCGACCTTGAAGTCCATGTCGCCGTACGCGTCCTCGGCGCCGAGGATGTCGGTGAGCGCCACGTACTCGGTCTTGCCGTCGATCTCCGCGGAGACCAGGCCCATCGCGATGCCCGCGACCGGAGCCTTGAGCGGCACGCCCGCGTTCAGCAGCGACATGGTGCTGGCGCAGACCGAGCCCATCGAGGTGGAGCCGTTGGAGCCGAGGGCCTCGGAGACCTGCCGGATCGCGTACGGGAACTCCTCGCGGCTGGGCAGCACCGGCACCAGCGCCCGCTCGGCCAGCGCACCGTGGCCGATCTCGCGCCGCTTGGGCGAGCCGACCCGGCCGGTCTCACCGGTGGAGTAGGGCGGGAAGTTGTAGTTGTGCATGTAGCGCTTGCGCGTCTCCGGCGCCAGCGTGTCCAGCTGCTGCTCCATGCGCAGCATGTTGAGCGTGGTGATGCCCAGGATCTGGGTCTCGCCGCGCTCGAACAGCGCCGAGCCGTGCACCCGCGGGACGACCTCGACCTCGGCGGCCAGCGCCCGGATGTCGGTGACGCCGCGGCCGTCGATGCGCACGCGGTCACGGATGATCCGCTCGCGCACCAGCTTCTTGGTCAGCGCGCGGAAGGCCCCGGGGATCTCCTTCTCCCGGCCCTCGAACTGGCCGGCCAGCTTCTCGATCGCGACGGCCTTGACCCGGTCCTGCTCGGCCTCGCGCTCCTGCTTGCCCGCGATGGTCAGCGCGGCGGCCAGGTCGGCGGAGACCGCCTCGCTGACGGCGTCGAAGACGTCCTGCTGGTAGTCGAGGTACTTCGGGAACTCGGCGGTCGGCTTGGCGGCCTGGCGGGCCAGCTCGGCCTGCGCCTGGCACAGCACCTTGATGAACGGCTTCGCGGCCTCGAGCCCCTCGGCGACGATCTCCTCGGTGGGCGCCTGCGCGCCGTCCGCGACCAGCTGGATCGTGGTGGTGGTGGCCTCGGCCTCGACCATCATGATCGCCACGTCGCCGTCCTCGAGGACGCGACCGGCCACGACCATGTCGAAGACGGCGTTCTCCAGCTCGGGATGGGTCGGGAAGGCGACCCACTGGCCCTCGATCAGGGCGACGCGCACGCCGCCGATCGGGCCGGAGAACGGCAGGCCGGCCAGCTGCGTCGAGGCGGAGGCCGCGTTGATCGCGACGACGTCGTAGAGGTGCTCGGGGTTGAGCGCCATCACGGTCGCCACGATCTGGATCTCGTTGCGCAGACCCTTGGCGAAGGACGGGCGAAGCGGCCGGTCGATCAGCCGGCAGGTCAGAATGGCGTCCTCGGAGGGACGGCCCTCGCGGCGGAAGAAGGAGCCGGGGATCCGGCCCGCCGCGTACATCCGCTCCTCGACGTCCACGGTGAGCGGGAAGAAGTCGAGCTGGTCCTTCGGGTGCTTCGAGTAGGTGGTGGCGGACAGCACCATGGTCTCGCCGTCCAGATAAGCCACCGCGGAGCCGGCCGCCTGCCGGGCGAGCCGCCCGGTCTCGAAGCGCACGGTGCGGCTTCCGAAGCGGCCGTTGTCGATGACCGCCTCGGTGGTGTAACTGCTGGGACCCTCCACGGGGTGCCCTCCTTGTCGTGTCCTGACGGAACGCGACGTCACCGAAGCGGCGACCTGATCCTGGACACCGGTCTCCGATCGAAGCCGGCGGGCGGGGCGCGCACGCGCGTCACCTCCGACGGCCACTACCGAAGATCGGTACCGGTCTCACCTACGGCGATGAACGCCGCGTTCCTTCAACTCTCGGTCCGGCCGTCCCGGCGCGGACCCCTTCTCACTATCTAGCTATCCAACGTCACGCTAACCCATGCGGCCCAGGCTTGGGGCGGCGAAACACCAGAACGGGGTGTCGCACCGGCCTCGCGCGCCTGGCCAGGCGCCTGATCGCGATACGCCAAGGGAGCGGCGCCCGACTGAAACGGGCACCGCTCCCGAGGTACTGCCGCTATCGGCGCAGACCGAGACGCTCGATCAGCGCGCGGTAGCGCTCGATGTCCTTGGCGGCCAGGTACTTGAGCAGCCGGCGGCGCTTACCCACCAGCTGGTACATGCCGCGGCGGGAGTGGTGGTCGTGCTTGTGCGCCTTCAGGTGCTCGGTCAGGTCGTTGATCCGCTTGGTCAGCAGCGCGACCTGGACCTCCGGGGAGCCGGTGTCGCCTTCGGCGGTGCCGTACTCGGCGAGGATCTGCTTCTTGGTGGCGACGTCGAGTGCCATGGGTCTCCATCACGGTCGAGCACCCGGGCGCACTCGGTCTTACTCACGAGCACAAACGAACCCGGCGGTGCTTAGCTGCGGCTTCGGGTGCGCAGCGTCAAGTAAGTCTATCTGACGCGAGGAGCGCTTTCGGCCACGCTCAGTGGTGTCCGACCGACTGGACCGTGCTGTAGATGTTGAGCACGCCGAGCAGCACCGGGATGACCGAGGCGAGCAGCAGTCCGTCGAGCAGGTCGATGCTGCGCGCCCAGCGCGGGGACAGCGAGCGGTTCGGCAGCGCGAAGGCGACCGCGACCAGGATCAGGCCGCCCGCGAGGACCGCGCCGAAGAACCAGGTCTGGCGGGCGAGCGTGGAGACGTGGACGGCCGCGCCGACCAGCAGCACCACGACCGTGCCGACCCCGCCCCACACCAGCGTGTTGACCTGCGAGGAGCGGCGGAACAGCCGGGCCCGGGAGAGCAGCGCGAGGCCGAGCACGCTGGCCATCCCCTGAGCCCAGGCGCCGCCGCTGCGGCCGTCGCTGGCGAAGGAGAGGACGAACGCGCTCAGCACGACGGTCACGGCGCAGGCCGCGGCCAGTCCGGTCAGCAGCTCGTGGCTGCGACGGGCCCGGCGGTCGATCGAGGCGGTGTCCACCGGGTCGTCGTTGCCGGCCGGCAGCGCGGCCTTCTGCGCGGTGCTGCTCACCTGCGGCGCGCCGTCCACGAGCTGCGGCATCGGGAAGCGCACGGCGCGCAGCGCGAGGCCGGGCAGGAACCCGATCGCGGCGATGGCCACGGTCCCGGCCCCGGCGGCCAGCTTGGCCGGGTCGGCCCCGCTCGCCAGGCCGACCGCGCCGGCGACCGCGCCCGCCGCGGCCGCGATGGCCGCCGCGAGGTACGCCTCGTCGTGCTCCTCCTGCAGGATCGCGCCGACGACCGAGACCACCAGGACCGCGGAGCAGCCGACGATGAAGTGCGAGCGGCCGAGCCCGGCGCCCGCGTTGATCGGCAGCGCGCCGATGCCGGCGAGGAAGGCGTACGGCACCGCGCAGGCGCCGAGGACCGCGCCGCCGACGTGGTCGCCGTAAACCCGCGAACGCAGACCCCCGAACACGGTGAGCAGCAAGGCCATGACACCGGCCATGAAGGCGGGCATGCCGTGCGGGTCGTTCGAGGTCCACAGCACCCACGCGCCGAGCGCGAGCAGGGTGGCGCCGCCGGTCAGGCCGATCCGGCGGTAGTGCGTCGCGCCCCACATCCGGCGGTCCTCGGCGACGGTCTGCGCGATGGCGTCGACCACGTCGTCGAAGACCGGCGGCGGCAGCGTGTCGGTGGCCGGGCGCAGGTAGAGCAGGTCGCCGTTGCGCACCCCCTGCGCGGCGAAGGACATGCCGGTGTCGAGCTCGGAGCCGTCGAGCCTGGCGAGTACGAACCCTGCGTGCGCGCCCTCGCTCTGCCACTGGTCGGCCATCCGCAGCACGTCCGGCAGCAGCTCGGCCAGCGGGACATCCTCCGGCAAAGCCACATCGACCCGGACATTCGGCGCGACCACCGTAATTCGGCAGAAGCCTGTCATAACCCCGCTGCTCATCGCGGCCCCTCCTCGTTCCCCGCTCGCCATCGGCCTGTTGGCGCGGCAGGCATCCTACCTACTGGCCGCACGCGGCCGGTAGCATCGGGCGGAAGACCGGTTTCACGGGACATGACACGGGTCTGATCCACACACGGGAGGGCTGCGGGTTGAGTACGGTCATTGTGAAGCGGCCACCACGGGTGCATCCCCCGCAGGTGCCCGCGGGAGAGGTGTTCCTCGAACCGCCGCCGGAACTGGCACGCACCGCGAAGGACGGCGGCGCGCTGATGCAGGCGCTGCCGATGCTGGCCAGCGTCGGCTCCGTGGCCTTCTTCTTCATGCCGGGAACCAATGTCCTGATGAAGCTGATGGGCGGCATGACCCTGATGTCGTCGCTCGGCTTCGTGGTCATGTCCTTGGTCAAGGGCAAGGGCGGCGGCAAGGGGAAGACCGCCGACGCGCGCCGCGACTATCTGCGTTACCTGAGTCAGGTGCGCGCGCAGGTGCGCAAGACCCAGCAGCAGCAGTACACCGCGCAGATGTGGTCGCACCCGAGCCCCGCGCACCTGTGGGCGATCGTGACCAGCGGGCAGCGGCTGTGGGAGCGGCGGCCGACCGACGCGGACTTCGTGCAGGTGCGGCTCGGCTCGGGCGCGCAGCGGCTCTCCACGCCGCTGGTGGCCCCGGAGACCGCGCCGGTGGACGAGCTCGAGCCGGTCTGCGCGGACGCGCTGCGGCGCTTCATCACCGTGCAGGGCACGCTTGACGGCCTGCCGCTCGCGGTCTCGTTCCGCTCGTTCTGGCACGTGCTGATCGGCCCGAGCGGCGACGGCACCGCGGACGACGCGCGCGCCGAGGCCCGGGCGATCCTCTCCCAGCTGGCCACCTTCCACGCCCCGGACGAGGTGCGCATCTGCGTCGTGGCGGCGGAGAACCGGCGCCAGCACTGGGAGTGGGTCAAGTGGCTGCCGCACGCGCAGCACCCGAAGGACACCGACGCGGCCGGCTCGGTGCGCCTCATCTTCTCCGACGCCTCAGAGCTCGAAGAAGCCCTGGGCTCCGACCTGTCCGACCGGCCGCGCTACTCGCGCGACAGCCCGCCGCTCTATGAGCAGCCGCACATCGTGGTGGTGGTGGACGGCGCGCGGGCCAGCGGAGAATCCATGCTCTTGCACGGCGACGGCCTGATGGGCGTCACCATCGTCGAGATCGACACCGAGGGCCACGCGGCGGCGGTGCGCGGCGGCGTGCAGCTGGGCATCGACGGCGGCAAGCTGAACCTGGCCACCTCCACCGGCGCCACCTTCACCGGCAACAGCGACCGGCTGTCCATCCCGCAGGCCGAGGCGCTGGCCAGGCAGCTGTCCCCGCTGCGGGTCGGCGGCGGCGCGGACGGCGACGAGCCGCTGCTCTCCTCGCTGGACTTCACCGACCTGATGGGCATCGGCGACCCGGGGTCCTTCGACACCCGGCGCGGCTGGAAGCGGCTCTCGCCGCAGGACCGGCTGCGGGTGCCGATCGGGATCGGCGAGAACGGCGAGCCGGTGATCCTGGACATCAAGGAAGCCGCGATGGGCGGCATGGGCCCGCACGGCCTGTGCATCGGCGCCACCGGTTCCGGCAAGTCCGAGGTTCTCAGGACCCTGGTGCTCGCGCTCGCGGTCACCCACTCCTCGGAGAACCTCAACTTCGTGCTCTCCGACTTCAAGGGCGGCGCCACCTTCGCGGGCATGGCAGAGATGCCGCACACCGCGGCGGTCATCACCAACCTGGCGGACGACCTGACGATGGTGGACCGCATGCGCGACGCCATCGTCGGCGAGATGAACCGGCGCCAGGAGATGCTGCGCGACGGCGGGAACTTCAAGAACATCCACGACTACGAGAAGGCGCGGGCGGCCGGCGCGGCGCTGACGCCGATGCCGAACCTGGTGATCGTGCTCGACGAGTTCTCCGAGATGCTCACCGCCAAGCCGGAGTTCCTCGACCTGTTCATCCAGATCGGCCGCATCGGCCGATCCCTCGGCGTGCACCTGCTGCTGGCGTCGCAGCGCCTTGAGGAAGGCAAGCTGCGCGGCCTGGACACCTACCTGTCCTACCGGTTGGGCCTGAAGACCTTCTCGGCGGCCGAGTCGCGCGTCGTGCTCGGCGTCCCGGACGCGTTCACGCTGCCTTCGATCCCTGGTTCGGGATATCTCAAGACCGTGGGTCAGGAGGGCGGAAACCCGGCCGGCACCCGGTTCAAGGCCGCGTACGTGTCAGGGCCCTACCGTCCGCAGACCCGGACCACGGTGGCCCGCAAGCTGGACCACCGGCGCCCGACGCTGTTCACCTCGAACTTCCAGGCTCCGCCGCGGGTGGACGAGCCGGTCGTCGCCGCTCCGGTCAAGGAGGAGGACGACGCGCTGGTCGACACCGTGCTGGACGTGCTGGTGCGGCAGATGGAAGGGCAGGGCCTGCCGGCCCACCAGGTGTGGCTGCCGCCGCTGGCCGAGCCGCCGACGCTGGACCAGCTGATGCCGGGCCTGCAGCCGACGCCGCAGCGCGGCCTGACCGCGACGGAGTACTCGGGCGCGGGCCGGCTGCTGGTGCCGATCGGCATCGCGGACAAGCCGATCGAGCAGAAGCGCGAGCTCTACCAGATCGACCTGTCCTCCGCGGCCGGCCACGCGGTGGTGATCGGCGGTCCGCGCACCGGCAAGTCCACCATGGTGCGCACGATCCTGATGGGCCTCGCGCTCGGACACACCCCGCAGGAGGTGCAGTTCTTCGCGCTGGACTTCGGCGGCGGATCGCTGATGGGACTGGCCGGGCTGCCGCACACCTCCGGGATCGGCGGCCGCCTCGACGTCGACGTGGTGCGCCGCGTCATCAGCGAGGTCGTCTCGATCCTGGACAAGCGCGAGGAGTCCTTCCGCCGCCACGGCATCGACTCGATCGGCACCTTCCGGGCCCGCCGGGCCCGCGGCGAACTGCCCGACGAGCCCTTCGGCGACGTGTTCCTCGTGGTCGACGGCTGGGCTACCCTGCGCGCCGACTTCGAGACCCTGGAGCAGGACATCCTGGAGATCGCGCAGCGCGGCCTCGGCTTCGGCGTGCACGTGATCATCACCGCGGCGCGCTGGCCGGAGATCCGCCCGCAGCTCAAGGACGCCATCAACACCCGCATCGAGCTGCGCCTTGGCGACCCGATGGAGTCCGACATCGACCGCAAGGTCGCCGTCAACGTGCCCACCGGCACCCCGGGACGCGGCCTGACCAAGGGCAAGCTGCACTTCCTCGGCGCGCTGCCGCGCATCGACGGGGTCGAAGACCCCACCGATCTGGCCGACGGCGTGGCAAAGGCGGTGCACGCGATCGCGGACGCCTGGCAGGGTCCTGCGGCGCCGAAGCTGCGGATGCTGCCGCTGATGGTGCCCTACACGGAGCTGCCCGCCCCGGCCGCCCGCCCCAACCAGGTGGTGCCGCTCGGCGTGGACGAGACCAAGCTGGAACCGGTGTACCTGGACTTCAACGCCGATCCGCACTTCCTGCTGTTCGGCGAGGGCGAGTCCGGCAAGACCAGCGTGCTGCGGACCCTGGTTCAGGGCATCACCGAGGCCTACACCCCGCAGCAGGCCCGCATCCTGGCGGTGGACTATCGCAGGTCTCTGCTCGGCGCGATCCCCGAATCACACCAGCTCGCCTACTGCGCGGCCGCTCCGGCGGTGCAGAGCGTGCTGGCGGAGGTCAAGCCGTTCCTGGACAAGCGCCAGCCGGGCCCGGACGTGACCGCGGAGCAGCTGCGTACCCGGTCCTGGTGGACCGGCCCGGAGATCTTCGTGATCGTGGACGACTACGACCTGGTGGCCACCCCCGGCGGCAACCCGCTCGGGCCGCTCGGCGAGTACCTGCCGATGGCCCGCGACCTCGGGTTCCACCTGATCATCGCGCGGGCCTCCGGCGGCGCCGGTCGCGCACTGTTCGAGCCGCTGATCCAGCGGATGCGCGAGACCCGCCAGCCAGGCCTGGTGCTCTCCGGCGAACGCGACGAGGGCCAGCTGATCGGGCAGGTGCGGCCGAGTCAGCAGCCCCCCGGCCGCGGCACCCTGGTCTCCCGCAAGCACGGCACGATCCTGGTGCAGACCGCGCACATCCCGCCGGTGGTGTGAGGCTGGCCGAGCGCTCTACCGCAGCTCTCTGCGGTAGAGCGCTCGACAATCGGCTAGTGCGGTGACCGCGAACGTTCGCCGGGTTCGGTGGCGCGCCTGGCTACCGCGTCATGCACAGATAGGCCGATTAGCAGGAGAGAGTAGCGACCAACTCGTCGCGGCCGTTCACCCGGATCTTGCGATAGATGGCCTTGAGATGGTCGTTGGTCGTGTGCTGCGACAGGTCGAGGGTGTGGGAGATCTGTTTGCTGGAGCGGCCGTCCAGGACCTGGTCGATCACCGTGCGTTCCCGGGGCGTGAGGCCGTACCACGCGGCGACCGCGGGCAGCAGTTGGCCGGTACCGGCCGCCTGGATGGTGACGGCCACCTCGCCGCGTCGCTCGCCGGTCAGCCGTTGGGCCGCCAGCGCGGCGAAGCCGTGGCCGGTCGGGATGCGGCTGAGCACGGGCTCGCTCTGGCGGCGGGCGGCGGCCGCGACGTTCCAGAGCGTCAGCGAGAGATCCTCGTCCGTGTCGAGGATCAGGTTGGGAAAGCACATCCGGAGCCATTCGCGCCCGGTCGGGGTCGCGGAGGCGAGGCCGTCGTTCTCGTCGATGACGAGCACGCCGGGCGGCATCGCGGTGCGCATGGGATGCGGCCTGGCGCGGCCGACGTAACCGCGCAGCGAGGCGGCCAGCGGCGCCGCGACCTGCCGCGCGTTGTCGATGTCGGCCGGGGTGAACGGCGGGCGGCGACGCTCGCGCAGCAGGATCAGCGTGCCCCAGTGTGCGGCGCGATCGACCAGGTCGAGCCGCATCTCGCTGCCCCAGCCGTCGCCGGCCATGCTGTCGAGCAGCGGCACGATGCCCGGCGGCGCGGTGGCCGTCGTGTCCAGCACCGCGACAGTTGGGCGGCTCGTGGGCCGGTCGGCGGGTCGCCGGGGCGGGTAAGGCTGCTGATCGAGCAGCCCGGCCGCCTTGATGCGGCGGAAGTGGGCGCAGCTGTAGCCCTGGTGCTCGACCAGGAAGCAGCCGACGCCGGTGACCGGATCCTTGCCGGAAAGCATGTACCCGTCGTGGGGCACGAGCCGGTGCAGTTGGCGGGCCAGCTCGCCGCCGAGGTCGGCCAGGCTGTCGGCGCGTGCGGCAGCCTGCCGCGCGGCGTGGGCGAGCAGCAGCGGCGCGGGCGCGGGGGACACCGCAGGAGTATCGCAACCGGCTCCCCCTAGGTCTAGGGATATGCGCCCGCGTATCCGGGGGTGGACAGTGAAACCCGGCCGGGCAGTCATTGCCCTGCCGTTCGCTATCAGTAGCAGAAGCAGAGGATGAGGAGTACTCGTGCGTCGATTCCTGGTGGTTGCCCTGTCCGTTTCCGCCCTACTCGCAGGTGGCACGGTGTCCGCCGCCGCGAGCAGCGCCGAGGCGGGGTCCGCGCCGTCTGCCGCGTCACACGACGGCTGGGTGCCCGAGGCGATCCCGCCGTCATACGACGCGCCCGCCGGGCTGCTGTGTGACTTCCCCGTGCACTGGGACGTGACGGTGAACCAGGTGCGCACGAAGGTCGTCGAGACCTACCCGGACGGCAAGCCCAAGCGGCAGCTGGCTACCGGTGCGCTGTTCCTCAACGTCAGCAACGCCGCCACCGGCGCGAGCGCCCTCGTGGACGCCAGTGGCAGCGCTGTGATCGAGTACGGTACTGACGGCTCAATGGTCTGGCACGTGGTCGGGCCGGTCATCGCGCGCCTGCCCGCGGGCTCCAGCAACCTGCCGCGCGGCCTCTACACCATCGACGGCGTCTACCGGATCGAGTTCAGCGCGACCGGATTCAAGACCGTCACGCTCGTGCACGGCACTGTCCACAACCTCTGCGACGACCTCGGTTAGGGCGTTGACCGCTTAGCTTCGCCGGTCTGGTGGGCCCCGAACCTTCGAACCTCGACCGGCGCGTCACCGAACCCGGCGAACGTTCACGGTCACCGCACTAGAGCGTCATCCGGCGGCGGCGCGCGTCGCGCGCGATGAGCGTGCCGGCCAGCGTGACGATCACGATCAGAATCGCCGAGCCGAGCGCGATGTAAGCACCCCGGTGCTGGTCGACCACGGTCTGCGCCGGGGCCGGGTTCACGATCGGGAGCATCGGGATGCCGTGGCTCACCGGCTTGGCCTGAGCCGGCCCGTCGGCGTTGGGACCGGCGCCGTAGAGGCGGGTCAGCTTGGCCGGATCGGCGCTCAGCGCGGCGATCGCGGAAACCTCGCCCCAGCCCTGGGACTGGTTCCACGAGCCGTTGCCGCTCGCGGTCGACTCCAGCACGTGCATGAGGGTCTGGACCGACCAGTCAGGGTGCTTGGAGATCAGCAGCGCCGCGATCGCGGAGACGTAGGGCGCGGCGAAGCTGGTGCCGTCGTCGTGGTGGATCTTCCCGTCCGGGAACAGGCCGCCGACGTCGACGCCCGGCGCGGTGACCCCGAGGTAGGGCCCTGTCTCGGAGAAGGCCGCGACGCCGCCGTCCTGCGTCGCCGCGCCGACCGTGAGCAGATATGGCACGTACGCGGCCGGGTAGGTGGTCGGGTTGACTCCGTAGTCGGCGTTGGTGTTCTGGTCGGTGGCGTCCTTGTTGCCGTAGTTTCCGGCCGCGGCGACGATCAGGACGTTGTGGCGGTAGGCGTTGACGATCGAGGCCTTGAGGACGTCGTCGGGGATGTAACCGGCCTGCGATATGTTGATCACCCGCGCGTGCGCCGCGACCGCCGCGTCGATCGCGCTCGCCATGGTGCGCTCGTCGTTGCCGCCCTGAATGTTGCAGCCGGCCTCCCGGTAAATCAGGAGACTGACGCCCGGCGCGAGGCCGACCATGCCGTTGCCGCCGGGCTTCGGCTGCGCGGCGATGATGGAGGCGACGAAGGTGCCGTGGCCGTCGACGTCCGCCTTGTACACGCCGCCGCTCTTGCTGAAGTCCTGTCCCCCGACGATCGCCGGGGTCAGCTGGCTGTTGCCGCCCGCGATGCCGGTGTCGATGATCGCGACCTTGACTCCGGCGCCGGTGCCGTACTGGGCTGAGGACTGCGTGTTCGCGTACGAAATCTCCCACGGCGTCGCGGTCTGATCGCCGAACGCCGGGCTGTCGTTCTTGGTGCAGGTGCCGGTGTCCGCCGGCGTGGTGCCCGCGGACGCGGTCAGCGTGGAGCCGGAATGCGGCGGCGCCGCGGCCGGCACGAACCCGCACACACCCATCGTCAGCAGCGCCGAGGCTCCCGCCGCGCACGCCCGCGTCCCGGCCCGCCGCCGGTGTCCGTTCCGTCCGGTCATCACGCCACCCGCCGTCCCTGG
>NZ_DASRGV010000208.1:0-16976 GCF_035650855.1 Actinocrinis sp.
CTGCAGCGGATCTGGGCCGAGAGCCGCGTGCTGATGACCAAGCACGCGCAGATCTTCCAGGAGCAATTGCGCCCGGAGCTGGTGCAGCAGGGCATCGAGATCCTGCGCTGGGGAGACCTCGACGCGACGCAGCAGGAGCAGCTCTACGCACTCTTCCGCGAGCGGATCTTCCCGGTACTCACACCGCTGGCCGTGGACCCGGCGCACCCGTTCCCTTACATCTCCGGGCTGTCGCTTAACCTCGCTGTGCTGGTGCGTAATCCGGTTACCGGTAACGAGCACTTCGCGCGCGTCAAGGTGCCGCCGCTGCTGCCGCGCTTCGTGGAGGTGAGCGACGGCCGGTTCATGCCGCTGGAAGAGCTGATAGCGGTGCACCTGCCGCACCTGTTCAATGGCATGGAGGTGCTCGGCCACCACACCTTCCGGGTGACCAGGAACGAGGACGTCGAGGTCGAGGGCGACGAGTCGCAGAGCCTGCTGGAGACGTTGGAGCGGGAGCTGGTGCGGCGCAGGTTCGGCCCGCCGGTGCGGCTCGAGGTCGAGGAGACCATCGACCCGACGGTGCTCGAACTGTTGGTCCGCGAGCTGGGCGTGAACGACAACGAGGTGTTCCGGTTGCCCGCGCCGCTGGACCTCACCGGCTTGTTCACCATCGCCGACGAGGACCGGCCGGAGCTGAAGTTCCCGCCGTTCGCCACGGCGCTGCACCGGGATCTGGCCGACTACGAGACGAACTCCGCGATCGACGTGTTCGCGGCGATGCGGCAGCGCGACATCCTGCTGCACCATCCGTACGACTCGTTCACCACCTCGGTCCAGGCCTTCCTGGAGCAGGCCGCGGACGACCCGGATGTGCGTGCGATCAAGATGACGCTGTACCGCACCAGCGGTGACTCGCCGATCGTGGATGCTCTGGTCGATGCGGCGGAGGCGGGTAAGGAGGTGCTGGTCCTCGTCGAGATCAAGGCCAGGTTCGACGAGCACGCCAACATCGTCTGGGCGCGCAAGCTCGAGCAGGCCGGCTGCCACGTCGTGTACGGCCTGATGGGCCTTAAGACGCACTGCAAGTCGCTGCTGGTGATTCGGCTTGAGGGCAACCGGCTGCGGCGTTACGCACACATCGGCACCGGTAACTACAACCCGAAGACGGCGCGCCAGTACGAGGACCTCGGCCTGCTGACCGCGGACCCACAGGTCGGCGAGGACCTTACGCACCTGTTCAACCGGCTCTCCGGCTACTCGCGCACGATCTCCTACCGCCGCCTGCTGACCGCGCCGAACGGGCTGCGCGAGGCGCTGATCGAGCGGATCGACCGGGAGCGGGAGAAGATGGGGGCCGGCCGGCGCGGGGCCGCCAAGACCGCGCGGATCCGGCTGAAGATGAACTCGCTGGTGGACGAGGCGATCATCGACGCTCTCTACGAGGCCTCGCAGGCGGGCGTGAAGATCGACGTCGTGGTGCGCGGAATGTGCGCGCTGCGCCCGGGCGTGCCGGGGCTGTCCGAGAACATCAGGGTCCGCAGTGTGCTCGGCCGGTTCCTGGAGCACTCGCGGATCTTCGTGTTCGGGCAGGAGGCGCCCGCGTCACCGGCCGGCCGCGTCGCCGGCGAGCCGCCGGAGGTGTGGATCGGCTCGGCCGACATGATGCACCGCAACCTGGACCGGCGGGTCGAGGCCCTGGTGCAGCTGACCGATCCGGCGCACCGGCGCGAGCTGTCGAGCATGATCGACACGGTCTTCGAGGAGGACGCGGCCTGTTGGGAGCTGGGCCCGCTGGGCGACTGGACCCGCCGGGTGCCGCCGGACGGCCTGCCGCTGCGTGACGTCCAGGAGTCCTTCATCGAGTCGCGCAACCAGCTGCTCGCGGCGCGACGGGCGAGGATGGGCTGACAGGTGCGCTCGGGGCGGCTGAGGAGCACACAACGCGGGTGGGGTGGCACGTCAGAGGGGGAGACGCCGCGCCGGGGCACGCACAGCAGGCGTGTGCGGTACGCGGCGCGGCCAGGCAATGCACTCAGGCGGCGACTCAGCGGGGGTCTTGATGACTGAAGCGCAAGCAGCACAGCGCGTCGGCGCGCAGCGGGGCGAGCGGGCTGCACAGCGGCCGGGCGAGCAGAGCATTGAGGAACAGCCCGAGGGAGCCGCAGCCGCGCATCCTCCGGCCGGGGCGGTTCATCCCGTCCCGGCGGCCCTCGACGTGCTGCGCGGCTACCTCGGCGCCCAGAGCACCGCGTTCCTGACCCAGCTGCCGCGACTGCGCGACGGCAAGCCGGAGGCGTCGCACCGGATTCGTGTCGCGTGCCGTCGCTCCCGGTCGCTGCTGCGGACCTATCGTCCCCTTATGGACGGCGCATGGGCGGACGAGCTGGCGACGCGGATCGCCGAGTTCACCCAGATCGTCTCGCCGGAGCGGGATGTCGAGGTGGTCCGCACGCAGCTGCTGAAGGCGCTCGACGGGTTGGCTGACGAGTCGTCGGGCGCGGTACGAGCCCGAACGCTGCTTGATCGAATGCTGCATCGCGAATACGCAGCGGCTCATGAGGCGACTCTCGCTGCGCTCGCCGGACCGCGATTCCACGCGCTCGCGGACCAGTTGGCGATCGCTCCAGAGACGATGCCGAGTAAGCCGGAGGCGCGCTCGCCAGCGCCCGAGGTGCTGTACCCGCTTGTCGCGCATGCTTTCTCGACGGTCGAACGCCGCGTCGCGGCGCTGCCCGACCCGCGCAAGCAGAATGCGAAGGAACTCCTGGCCGACGATCCGACCGACGAGCTGTGGCATCGCCTGCGTATCGCCGCCAAGCGCTGTCGTTACGCAGCCGAGGTGTGCGTACCGGTGGCTGGGCAGCCGGCCGCGCAGCTTGCGGATGCGATGGCCGTGATCACGGAGGAACTCGGCGCCCAGCAAGACGCCAGCGTCGCGTCGGCCGTCTTGATACGCGCCGCACGGACTCCGCGCATCGCCGCGCCTACGGGCTTCGTGCTCGGCCGGCTGCTCGGCGAATCGCGCGCCGCGATCCTGCGCTCTCGGCTTGCTTTCCCCACGGTGTGGCGTCAGGCCGCAGACCCGGGTCTGCGCGCGTGGCTGGAAGGGTAACGACTCAAGGCGATGGCATTGACGTACTCCCGCCCGGCTGTGACCTCGGGCAAACCGGTGCACGCTGCCGGGGCTGTGTTGTGGCGGCAGGGGCCGGCCGGCCTTGAGGTGGCGCTGATCCACCGCCCCCGCTACGACGACTGGTCGCTGCCGAAGGGGAAGGTCGATCACGGCGAGCACACGGTGCTCACTGCGGTACGTGAGGTCTTCGAGGAGACCGGCAGGCGAGTGGTGCTCGGCCGCAGGCTGCCGTCGATCAGTTACCGCGTCCTCGGCGGAACCAAGCGGGTGCGGTACTGGGCTGGCCGGGCGCTGCCGGAGAGCGACGAGGACGCCGCGTTCCAGCCCAACCACGAGGTGGACCAGATCGACTGGCTGCGACCGCAAGCAGCGCTGGACCGCTTGACCAGACCGCTCGACGCGACCGTGCTCGCATCCTTCATGCGCGCGCGGGTCGACACGGTGCCGATCGTGCTCCTGCGCCATGGCACGGCGGAAAAGCGAGGCCCGGAATACCCCGACGATCAGATCAGGCCGCTGGCGGCGGTGGGGCACTGGCAGTCGGAAATCCTGTCCAGTGTGCTGCCATGCTTCGGAGCGTTGCAGGTCATCACGTCGCCGGCGGTGCGATGCGTCGACACGGTTCGGCCGTTTGCGCGAAAACAGCAGACGATCATAAATACCGAGGCGACGCTCTCCGAAGAGGCACACGCAGCTGATCACGAGGCAGCCGCGTCATGGCTGCGCGCCCTGATCACGAAGGGCGAGCCGGCGCTGGTCTGCTCGCACCGCGAAGTGCTCGACAGCATGCTGGCGTCGGTGCTCGACGAGGCCGCCGAGGAGCAGGCGGCGCCTCGGTCGATGAACGGCCGAGCGTGGTCGAAGCGGCAGGTCGACCGGCTGCTCGGCGCGGATCGAAGCGGCGGGCGACTCAAGCCGGGCCGCGGCTGGATCCTGCACGTGACGCCTGGAGCAGGCGAGGCAGAAGCCCCGCGCCTGGTCGCGGTAGACCGGTTAAAGCCGTGACATTCGGGGCACGATCGGGCATTGGCGCAGATACGTAATGGTACTGAGTACTCGTCAGATGATCGGTCCTGAATACCGTGACGGGAACAATGGTTGCTCGTTGGACTGACTGAGACCGCATGTCGCAGCCACTGCTTCAGGAGTCCGCATGCACGGCACAGTCCTGTACGACGGCAAACGCTCGACCACGGAGACCTGCGCCGCGCCGCAGACCACGGACGCGTACCGCGCGGCGGCCGAGACGCTGCACGCGATGCACGGCCTGGTCGCCATCGCGAACGGACCCGACTACTGCCTGTGCGGCCGCACCTGGCCATGCGAAAAGCGCGCGGACTGACACGCCTCGCCCGGCGCCCCTCGCCCGCGTCATCCGCCGATCCGTCCATCCGATTATCGGTTCAGATAATCGGATGGACGCACGAAGCCGACTAGATGGCAGGTTGCGCGGAGGTTACTTTGGCGCCTGGCTCGGGTTGCTCGCGCGCGGGCCGAACACGGCAGCCGCGATGGCCGTCAGGTCGGGGTCTTCCGGTGCACGCGGGCCCGAATGCCTTCCGTGGCCACCGTCGCTGTTGTTGCCGTTGTCGCCACTCCCATCGGCCGCAATGCCACTGCTGCCGCCGCTGCTATTGCCGCCGCTGCTGCCAATGCCACCGTTGCCGCTATTGCCACCGGTGCCGCCACTGCTGCTCATTCCACCACTGCCGCCGGCGGGCATGAGCGCGCCGGCCGGGCGGCGGGAACCGTTCGTGCGTCCGGCGGGGAGTGCCTTGCGCTCGATGAAGGCGAGGGGCAGCTCGTCTTCGCCTGCGTCGTCTTCCCCAGCTGCAGCCGCCGAGGATTCGGTCATCGCGCGGTCCGTGTACACCAGCGGGCGCTCGTACTCGGTGACGATGTGCTTGACCACCTGCACGTCGCCGTTGACGTCCCAGACCGCGATGCCTGGCGACAGCGTGGGGATGATCTCCACTGCCCATCGCGGCAGGCCGAGGACTCGGCCGGTCGCGCGTGCCTCGTCCGACTTCTGCATGTAGATCGTTCTGGTGGAGGCCATCTTCAGGATCGCCGCGGCCTCCTTGGCGGCCGCCCCGTCCACCACGTCGGAGAGGTGGTGGACGACCGCCACGAACGAGAGGCCGAGGCGGCGGCCGAACTTGAGCAGCCGCTGGAACAGCTGCGCGACGCTTGGCGAGTTGATGATGTGCCAGGCCTCTTCGACCAGGAAGATGCGCTTCTTGCGGTCCGGTCTGATCCAGGTGTGCTCCAGCCACACCCCGACGATCGCCATCAGGATCGGCATGGCGATCGAGTTGCGGTCGATCGTGGACAGGTCGAAGACGATCAGCGGGGAGTCCAGGTCGATGCCTGTGGTCGTTGGGCCGTCGAACATGCCGGCCAGGTCGCCGTCGACGAGGCGGTCGAGCACCAGCGCCACGTCCAGGCCCCAGTCACGCACCTCGTCGATGCCGACGTTCATCTCCTCGGCCGCCGCGGGCTTCGGTTCACGCAGCGCCTCGACGATGTCATGCAGGATCGGCTGCTCTCCCGCGCGCAGCGAGTCGGCACGCACGGTGGCGTGTGCAGCCTTGAGTGCGTAACCGGATCGCTCGTCCAGGGGATGCCCGAGTGCGACCTCGATGATGGTGCGCAGCAGCGCCAGCTGGCCGGTGAGGGTGATCGCGGGGTCGAGCGGATTGAGCCGGACGCCGGAGCCGCTGCGGTGGTGCGGGTCGAGCCGGATCGGGGTGACCCCTATCGCTTCGGCTATCCGGTTCCACTCGCCGACGCCGTCCTCGCCCTGCGCGTCCAGGACGACCACCTGGCGGTCCTTGAACCGCAGCTGGCGCAGCACGTAGGTCTTTTCCAGCGAGGACTTGCCGTTGCCGGACTCGCCGAGCACCAGCCAGTGCGGGGCGGGCAGCTGCTGGCCGTAGAGCTGGAACGGGTCGTAGATGTAGCCCTTGCCGCTGTAGACCTCGCGACCGATGATCACACCGGAGTCGCCGAGCCCGGGGGCGGCGGTCGGCAGGTAGATGGCCTCGGCCTGGTTGGTCGAGGTGCGCACCGGCAGCCGGGCGGTCTCCTTCTTTCCGAAGAGCACCGTGGTGAAGGCTTCGGCAAGCAGGTCGGTGAGGCTTCCACGGGCCATCGGCTACCTCCGCACGCCGGTCGCGAATGGCAAGGTATTGAGGAAGGCGCGGTGGTGTTCCCGGTCGCACCATTCGAGCTTGAGGAAGGACTTGCCCGCGGACGCGCGGATCGTGCGCTTGTCCCTGGACAGGGCCTCCGGCGAGCGCGAGGAGACGGTGATGTAGCCGACCAGGTTCACCCCGGCCGCGCCCGCGGCCAGGTCCTCACCGCGCAGGTCGACGCGGGAGGAGTGGGCCCGCTCGCGCGGGTCGTCGATCCGGCCGAGCTTGGCCTGGCGGCGGTCCTCCGCGTCGACGTTCACCTTCTCGGTCAGCATCCGCTCGATCGCGACCTCGGTCGGCTCCAGGTCCATGGTCACCGCGACCGTGCGGATGACGTCCGGGGTGTGGACCAGCAGCGGAGCGAGGAAGTTGACCGTGACGGGCGTCAGCGGCCACTCGCGGACCCAGGCGGTGGCGTGGCACCACGGCTCGCTGGTGGCCGACTCGCGGGTCTTGGCGCGCAGGAACAGCGGCGAGGAACCGTCGAACTCGGCCGGCCAGGCATCGCGCTCGCCCATCGCGTCCGTGTGGTCGATCGGGTGCTCGGGGTCGTACATGGAGTGCACGAGGGAGGAGAGCGCGGGCACGTCGAGCGGCCTGCGTACCTTAATGTCGGCGTCGGCCAGCCGTGCGCAGATATCGGTCAGTTCACGCACCATGATGACGCAGAGGCCGTGGTCGGGGTCCGCGCCTCCGGCCATCACTCGCGCCTCGTTGGCCAGCTCGCGGGTGTAGGGCATCGACGCGGTGAGGTACGCGCGGTGCTGCTCGCTGGAGGTGGAGACCATCGAGAGCAGATGGTCGTACGAGTCACGCAGCCACTGGGCCGCCTCGGGATTTCCGCGCTTGAGCACGTCCTTGGCATGCGCGTCCGGGTCGGCCGGGAGGGTCCGGGCGAGCATCTGAAGCCGGGTCACGAAGCCGTCGCCGTTGGCCACGTGCCGCAGCAGCGTGCCGAACCGGTCGACCAGCGCCTCTTGGTCCTCGGCATCGCGCGACCCGACGCCGGGTCCCTCGATCTCCAGCGTGCAGGTGACCATGCTGCGGTCCAGGTGCATCAGCACCGCGAGCTTGTCCGGGCCGAAGTTGGCGGTCAGCCAGCGCACCCGGCCGATGCCGGGCGGGGTCGGGATCGGCAGTTCCAGGCCGCCGAGCCGGGTCCCCGCCTCGACTGCGGCCGAGGCGTACCGCGCGCTGCCGGAGCGCAGCAGGCGCCGGTAGCTGCGGTCGATCTCGAACCAGCGGTACAGCGTGCGCTTGCGGTACGGCAGGAAGATCACCGCTGCGCCGGCGGCCGGCAGTCCGATGATCATCAGAATCTTGAGGAAGAGGGTGGGGACCACGAAGGCCGCGATCATCGCCAGCGCGCAAGCGACCACGAGCACGGCCAGCTCGCCGGTCTCCCGGTTGCGCCCGACGATCGCGTTCGGCTTGGCCTTGCCGATCAGGAACGAGCGACGGCGTTCGAAGCCCTCTGCCGTCACGCCGATCCTCCGCGTCCGCCGTCAGCGCCGCGGGCACCTCGTACCGCATCCGCACCGCGCCCGCCGCCGTCGCGCGGCAACGCGGGCGCGGGTGGCGGCGGAGAGGGCGGAGGAGGCACCGGCGGTGTTCCGCCGCCCGAACCCGCGCCACGTGTGGTCGTGAGCCGTACGGCCGCGCGTGCGCCGTGGGCCGCGACGCCTGCGGTCATGCCGAGGGCTGCGACGGCCGGGCCGGCCATCGGGTTGGCGCCGATCGGGCTGCCGCTACGGCCGGCGTGCGCGGCGATGCCCTGCCGCATCCGCGAGGCCGGGCCGTCCATCGAACCCGCGGCAGCTTCGGCGGGGGCGTCTGCGCCGCGAGCGCTGTTGATCGCCAGCATGTCGTCGCCGAAGTTCGGCACGAAGCGGAAGATCAGGCCGGAGGCGAAGATCGAGAGCAGCATGATGGCCAGGCCGGAGAGCACCGAGCCGAAGGAGCCCTGGCCGGTGTTGCCGCCGGAGATGGCGGTGGCTAATCCGAGCACGATGACGATCACCGGTTTGGCGAGGTCCACTGCGATCATCATCCCGGCCCAGCGCCTGATGTGGTGCCAGAGCGACTTGTCCACCAGCCCCGCGTACACGGCGGCGGCCAGCGCGGCGCCGACGTACAGCATCGCGGCCCTGATCAGCAGCTCGACCCAGAGCACCGCGGCGGCGATCATCGCGATGATGGAGATGAAGATCAGCAGGATCGGGCCGCCGCCGAGGTTCGCGGTCTGCCCGTTCGGCGGATCGAGGGTGTTCGCGAAGGAGGTCAGGAAGTTGTTCGTGTCCTTCGCGGTGCCCGAGCCGATCGCGCTGGTCACCGAGTCGGTCACCCGGACCATGCCGTAGAGGATCACCGGCGTGAACGCGGACGCGCCGACGGCGAGCCAGAGGTAGCCGGTGGCCTGGGACAGCGCCGTCACGATCGACTCGCCGTGCACGGCCCGCTTGACCACCGCGAGCAGCCACAGCACCACGGTCAGGATCGCGGAGGCGGCGAACACGATCGCGTACTGGGTGAGGAACCCGGAGTTGGTGAAGTCGACGTTGGTGACGCCGTCGACCACCCCGGAGACCGCCTTGATGACCGAGGCGGCCGCCTGCGCGCAGTCGTGCGCGATCGAGCCGACCGGGTCGGAGAGCAGCGAGGCGGTCGACGCGCCGCCGGTACCGCCTCCATTGGCATTGCTGCTGGTGCCGCCGGAACCCCCGCCGACCAGGGTGCGGGTGTTCTCGCAGGCCTGTTTCAGCGAGCCGGACAGCAGCGCGCAGGCGTCGCCGGCCGTGTGGATCATCGAGCTAGCGGGCATAGCGCAACCCCCCGAACTGGTTGACTGCCTTCTGCAGATCCTGGCCGCCGGAGACGACCTGCTGGCCGCTGGTCGGCACCGGGCCGTCGGCGGACGCGAACGAGACCCACTTCCAGTCGCCACCGGTCCAGCGCAGGGTGACGGTGATCGTCGACCAGTTCTCGACGACCGGGTGCGTCGACCCCTGACCGGCCAGGCCGGAGAGGGTGACGGTCCACACCGAGACGGTCGCGTCGTTACTGCTGCTCTTGACCAACGTCACGCCGACCGGGGCGCTTCGCTGTACGAAGGTCTGTCCGGAGGGCGGTACGCCGTCCGCGGACAGTCCCAGGCTGTTGTCGACCTGCGTGTACGCCGTATCGAGTTGCGTCTGCAGGTCGGACGCTATGACCGGGTCCGCGATCGCGTCGATCAGTTTGTGCCGCTCCGTCGGGTTGATCATCGCCGAGGACGAGTACGCGACGACGTAGTTGGCCGCGGCCGATTCGGCGCCCCTCGCGGTGTGTGGGTACCCGATCGGCACGCCGTCGGCGGTGTTGCCGGGCAGGCCGCTGCTGTCGAACTGTGAGGTCACCGGGCCGGTGGGGTTCGCGGCGGGGTTCGACGCGTTGGAGGCGGCGGTGGACTGGTCGGCCGTCGGTGAGCCGCCCGAGTGATGGGTGCTGCGGTTGACGATCGTGATGGCAGCGACCAGGGCGACCAGCGCGGCCAACAGGACGAGCGGCCGGCGGCCGCGGCCCGGCCTCGGCTCGTCGTCCCGGTAGGGGTCGGGCGGCAACTTGACACGCGTGCGCGCTTCGGGCGTGCTCTGCGCAGTGTCCAATGCGTATGACCCTCGATCGGCTCGGCTCCAGGGGCGGGCCATCAGGCCTCACCCCTACTGGATATGGAAACCAGTGTCACCGGAACCGGCACCGGTTGAACCGCCGTACACGCCAAAGAGACGCCGCGCGTCAGCCGTTGGGACCCTGGACCGATACCTGGGCCGATCCGTGGCCCGGTCGTCGGGCTGGTCCTCGGGCCGATCTGAGCGCTTCCCGCTCGGGCCCGCAGGTGGTCCTTCGCGTGCGTCGCCCACCCCGGCGCCACTCGCCGTGCCGCCCCGGCCGCAGCCGGTTCGGCCCGACGCGCGGGCGCGCGCCGCACCACCGCCTCAGTCACGAGTCAGATCGCCATGCCGTAGACGATGGTGAACAGCGTGCCGAGCGAGCCGATGATGAAGACGCCGGTGAGCCCGGCCACGATCAGGCCCTTGCCCTGCTCCGCGCTGAAGGAGTCGCGCAGCGCGGTCGCGCCGATGCGCTGCTTGGCCGCGCCCCAGATGGCGATGCCGAGGCAGAGCAGGATGGCTGCGGCCATGATGACCTCGATCATCACGCGGGCCTGTTGGCCGACCTTACCGAAGGGGCCCCAGTCCGGAGCAATCCCCCCGATGATCGTATTGATGTTCCCGCCGCTGGCCGCAGGCAGCAGTGTGTGCCACTCGGCGTGGGCGGGCAGTGTCGTAAGAAGAGTCAGCACGCTGCACCCCCGGTCCTCGGGTCGGTCGTTGTCGTCCAGTGTTGCCAGTATGGGGGTGTTTTGTGAACTCGAACAGGAGCACGTGGTTCTGAAGTGCGAAGACTGACGCGCCATCACCACCGCACCTATCATAGGGCTCGCCGCCGCGCCTGTACCTGGGACGCGCCAGCCTGACTGACCTGGGCGCTTTGCGGTGCGATGTGGAGGGGAGGCAAGCCGCGATGCCAGGACGCCGTTGGATCTGGATCCTGACAGGCACGCTGCTGGTTCCCTTCCTGATCGTCGGTGCGGTAGCGATGGTCGCGGTAGGCATCAGCGGCTCGGAACTCCAGGCGGCGCAGGCCTCGCTGGCGACCGGTACGGTGCCCGCCGCGTACGCGTCGCTGATTGAGAGCGCGGGAACGGCTTGCTCCCAGCTGAGCGCGCCACTGCTGGCCGCGCAGCTCTACCAGGAGAGCGCGTTCGACCCCAAGGCGGTCTCGCCCGCGGGCGCGGAAGGCATCGCCCAGTTCATGCCGGGTACCTGGCCGAACTGGTCTTCGCCGCACGATGGTGACGGCAAGCAGGACATCTTCAATCCGGCCGACGCGATCCCGGCCGCGGCCCGCTACGACTGCGCGCTGGCCCGGCAGGTCGCGAAGACGCCGGGTGACCAGATCGACAACATGCTCGCGGCGTACAACGCGGGGCCCGGCGCGGTTCTCGCGGCCGGTGGCGTGCCCTCGATCGCCGAAACGCAGAACTATGTGAAGAATATCCGGATTCTGGAGAAGGCCTTCAGTGCCCCGTCCGGCACCGTGGCGACGAGCGACGTCGCGGTCCGCGCGATCGCCTTCGCATACGACCGGCTCGGTACCCCGTACCTGTGGGGCGGTACCGGCACCGTCGCAGAGCATGGTGAGTTCGACTGTTCCGGCCTGACTCAGGCTGCGTACGCGAGCGTCGGCGTGAAGATCCCACGCGTCGCGGCCGACCAGTGGTATGCGGGCCCGCATGTGCCGCGCAGTCAGTTGCGCCCCGGTGACCTGGTCTTCTTCGCCTACGACGTGAACGATCCCTCGACGATTCATCACGTGGGCATCTACGTCGGCGGCGATGCGATGATCGACGCGCCGCACACCGGCGCGACGATCCGCTTCGACCCGGTCGACAACTTCGGCGGGTACATCGGCGCGGTACGGCCCTACGCGCAGGTACCGCAGTGGCCGGTGGGTCAGAGCACGACGGGTGCGGCCGGCGCTACCTCCTGAGGGCCCGCACCGTCGCGAATGCCGCTTATGCGGACGAATGCGGACCCTGCTCGCGCGCTTCGCGGACCCTCAGTGCACGACCTTGACGGCCGGGGCGAAGCCTTCGGCCAACTCGGTGCGGGCACGCCAGCCGGTCGCGGCGTGGAAGGCGTCTGACGAGATGCGCAGCGAGCGAGCGTTGACCTCGGCCTTCGAGCCGAGTAACGCGCGGGTCAGACCGGAGACGAAGCGCGCCGAGCCGTCCACGCCGGCCGCCGTGGCCAGCGCACGCGCCCACTCGCTCCGGTGCACCGGCTGCGCGGCGACGTTGTAGACACCGGTCGGGGCGGCCAGCGCGGCGACCACCGCGCCCGCAGCGTCCTCGATCGTGATCGGCGAGACGTAGCCCTCCGGGTCTCCAAGCAGCACCGGCTTGCCCTTACGTACCCGGTCAAGCTGCCAGTGGGTGAGGGCGTCGTCGCCGTAGAACGCGCCGAAGCGGAGCACCACCGCGAAGCGGTACTGGTCGGCGAAGCCCATCGCGTTCTCGCCGGCCGTAATCGATGACCGGATCATCGGGTGCTGGTCGAGCGGCGACTGCTCGGTGATCCACTCCTGGCCGGCGTCGGCGTACACGTACGCGACAGACTCCTGGATCAGTCTCAGCGCGCCGCAGTCAGCCGCGGCCTTGGCCAAGACGGCGCTGCCTTCCGAGCGGATGCGGTCGTTCTCCCGCCACGACGAGCGCCGCATGAACGCGGTACCGGTAGGGATGTGCGTGGCCAAGTTGCACACGACATCGTGCCCTTCGATGGCCGCGCGCATCGTCTTAGCGTCGAAGAGGTCCACCTCGACCGCGTTGGCGCCGAGCGTGTGCAGGGCTCTGCGCTTGTCGCTGCCTCGAGCTATCCCGGTGACCTCGTGACCACTGGAAACGAGCCGTCGGACCGCCGCGGTTCCGAGCACACCGGTCGCTCCCGCAACGAACACTCGCATCCGTCAGCACCCTCCTGGTCGCGACCGGTTCTTCCGTAACCATCCTCCATCCGGGTCGTTGGGGAGGACGAATCCGGAAACGGATCATCCGTTCGGTCTACATGATGAATCCAGTACCCGAGGTGGCCAGAGTGAACGCAGCGGCGGCAAACGGATGGGGGCGCTCGGCGGCGCTTCGGCTCAGCCTGCTCGCGCTGAGCGCCGGTGCGGTGGCGGGGGCCGCTTCGGCCTGCTCCGCGGCTCCGGTGAGCGTCGCCTCGGACCCGGTCGCGGCGGTGCGTAACGCCGCCGCCGACGCGGCGAAGATTCACAGCGCCAAAGTCGCCACCTCGGTCACCATGAGCGTGGGCGCGGCGAGCCGGCAGTTCACCGGTCTGGGTGAATTCGACTTCGACCGGCAGGTCGGTGCGATCGTGCTGCAGACCCCGCAGAGCCCGACCCCGCTCGACGAGATCATCACCCCCAGCACGCTGTACCTGCGCCTGTCGGGCGGCGACGCCAAGTGGAAGATGGTCGACGCGACCAAGCTGCCCGACGGCGACCTGATCAGCGCGGGCTACACCAGCCCGGTCTTCGACTTCGCGCTGCTGCGCGGGGTGAACAGCGACGCCGTGCACTACGTCGGGGAAGAGACGGTCCGCGACACCAAGGTGACGCACTACGCCGGGACGCTGGACCTCACCGAGTCGGCGAACCAGGCGCAGAACCCGATCAAGGACGAACTGCTCGCCGCGTCGCACTCCTTCTCGGACAAGAGCGTCCCCTTCGACGCCTACCTCGACTCCGCGGGCCGGGTTCGCCGCGTAGTGGCGCACTTTGCGTTCCCCGCCGAGGCTCCGCAGAAGGGCGACGTGCAGATCGCCGCAACCACGGACCTGTTCGATCTGGATCAGCCGGTGACCGTGGCCACCCCGGCAGCGCCGGACCTGGCGGTTACCGCACCGAGCCCGTCCGCGACTCACAAGCGGTCTTAACCGGCGGCTCGCCGCACGCTCGACTCCGGCTTTACCGTGCGGAGCACCTGCGGCCTCCCCTCCCAGGCCATGCGGACGGCCTTACCGAACTAGGTGGGCTACCGCCGGGTATGACCCTTCCGGGCCATGGTCGCCACTCGGGCCCGTCTCTAAGCTGGCAAGGGTCAGCGGAAGACTGCGGGGGACTCCGCCTCGCGGCGATCGCCATGACCATGACGGTAAGGAGGTGACCGGATTGCGTACGGCGCAGCACACCCCCGCTTCCCTGCACGATCCGGCGCCGCGCCGCGAATCGGCGCACAGCCACGGCCACGGTCGGCCGCTGCGCGCCGCCTCTGTCCACGACCGGGTGGCGCTGGACGAGATCGAGCTCTACGCCGAGCTGATCATCGCGGCGCAGCGCAGCGACAAGCCGCTCTCCCGCGCGGACATCGACGCCGCGCTCGGTCTGCAGCCCCCGGGGCCGGCCCGATCCTGTTGACGATCCGGGTCGTCGACCATGTGGGTGCCGCACTCTGAGCGGCCGATAGGCAGATTGACCGAATCAACCGGTTTCGCCCCGGTTTCCCAGGGCTCCAGCTCGCCTGATCAATGCTTTTCGATCACGCAGCGAGATCGCCGGACCACACCCCAGCGCTGAAGCGGCGCGCGGATGGGCGCACACGGCACATCGCGAGCCCGGAGCGTCTAACATCCTTGTGGTCACGGAACCGAGCAGTTCCGGTGCCACTGCTCCAGCCGGTCCGGCTTGATCCGCGTTAGCTGCGGATCTGTGCGCCGACCGGCTTTCGGAGCGGGAAGAACCCGACCCACACCTGCCCGGAGTGCCCAGTGCGCCTGCGTCTGACCCCGAAGGAGACCAGCTTCTACGACCTGTTCGCCAAGGCGGCGGACAACCTGGTCGTCGGAGCCGCTCTGCTTACCGAGCTGCTGGGCACCGACAAATCCGGGCGTGCAGTCATCGCCGAGCGGATGCGCGATGCGGAGCACGCCGGCGATGAGGTTACCCACGCGATCTACCGCCAGTTGAACTCTTCGTTTATCACGCCTTTCGACCGCGAGGACATTTATCAACTCGCCGGCCGGCTCGACGACGTGATGGACGCGATGGAGGCGGCGGTCGACCTGGCCACGCTCTATCAGGTGGAGACGCTGCCACCCGGCGTCGCCGATCAGGTGGACGTGCTGGTGCGCGCGGCGGACCTGACCGCGGAGGCGATGCCGCGGCTGCGCTCCATGAAGGACCTGACCGAGTACTGGATCGAGATCAACCGGCTGGAGAACCAGGCCGACCAGGTCTACCGCAAGCTGCTGGCGCACCTGTTCTCCGGCGAGTACGACGCGATCACGGTGATGAAGCTGCGGGAGATCGTCGAGAACCTGGAAACCGCGGCGGACAACTTCGAGCACGTGGCCAACGCGATCGAGACGATCACGGTCAAGGAGTCCTGAGACCGTGCAGACGCTCGGCCTGATCACGGTCATCGTGGTCGCCCTCGGGTTCGCCTACACCAACGGGTTCCACGACTCGGCCAACGCGATCGCCACCTCGGTCTCCACGCGGGCGCTCACTCCGCGGGTCGCGCTGGTGATGGCGGGGATCATGAACCTGGTCGGCGCCTACGTCGGCCTCCAGCTCGGCGGCGGGGTGACCAAGTCCATCGTCAAGGGCATCATCGGCACGCCGGCGCACGGCACCAACGGCCTGGTGGTGGTCTTCGCGCTGCTGATCGGCGCGATCGCGTGGAACCTGATCACCTGGTACTTCGGCCTGCCGTCCTCCAGCTCGCACGCGCTGATCGGCGGCATGGTGGGCGCGGGCCTCGCGGCCGGTCTCACCGTGCACTGGGACGGGGTGTGGAGCAAAGTCGTGCTGCCGATGCTCATCTCGCCGGTGGTCGGATTCCTGCTGTCCTTCGCCGTGATGATCGGCATCCTGTGGGCGTTCCGGCACCGCCGACCCGGCCCGGTCACCCGCGGGTTCCGCATGGCGCAGACCGTGTCGGCCGCGGGAATGGCGCTGGGACACGGCATCCAGGACGCGCAGAAGACCATGGGCGTGGTGATGCTCGCGCTGATCGCCGGAGGTCACGCGAACAACAACAGCCCGGTGCCGTGGTGGGTGCTGCTCACGGCGGCGCTGTCGATCTCGCTGGGCACCTACGCGGGCGGCTGGCGGGTCATGCGCACGCTCGGCCGCCGCATCATCGAGCTCGACCCGCCGCGCGGCTTCGCATCCGAGACGGTGGCCTCGCTGGTGCTCTACTTCACCGCCTTCATCTATCCCGCGCCGGTCTCCACGACGCACATCATCACCGGCTCGATCATGGGAGCCGGCGCGACCAGCGGGAAGAACGCGGTGCGCTGGGGCGTCGCGAAGAACATCGTCTACGCCTGGTGCATGACGATCCCGGCGGCGGGAGCGTGCGGGGCGCTGGCTTACGAGATCGTGCACGCGATCTTCGGCTAAGCCGCCGATCGGGTGGCAACAGGCTGAGTTGACGTTGTTTCACGTGGATCATGTACTCAGCTGCTGATTCGGTTCGTGTCCGGTTCTTGGGACTGACATCTCATCGGACTGCAGCCGAGGGCAGCGCGAACTCGCACCACACCGACTTGCCGGCGTCCAGCTGCCGCGCGCCCCAGGAGGAGGCGAGCGCGGCGACGATGCCGATACCGCGGCCGTCCTCGTCGGTGTCGTTGGCCAGGCGCCGCCGCGGCAGGTGATCGTCGCCGTCTGAGACGTCCACGATCAGCCTGCGGTCGGTGCGGCGCAGCCGGAGCCGGACCGGCGGCCTGCCGTGGATCGCCGCGTTGGCCACCAGCTCGCTGACCGCAAGCACGCCGGTGTCGCACAGGTCCTCGCCGACATGCCAGCTGCGCAGCACTCCGGAGGCGAAGGCGCGGGCGTGCGCGGCGATCTCGGTGCCGCCGACCAGGTCGATCCCGGCGGAGCGGAACAGCTCGGCGCGCTCGCCCTGCCAGCGCGGCACGTGCACGACCAGCAGCGCCACGTCGTCGTCGTGGTCGGCGGGCAGGTCCATGCCGGCCAGCAGTTCGTCGCGCACCAGGTCCACCGGGCCGATCCGGCGCGGCGTCTGTCGTTCGGCCGAGCGCGGGGCG